>JBELFK010000066.1:0-15134 GCA_042092935.1 Paracoccaceae bacterium
CGGGCTTCAAGCGTCGCTCCGGTCGGCGGTGCGTTCAATTCGGGGGGGATATAAATCTCTGGGTCGAAAGCGCCTCGGCTCGCCTCATCCTCAAGCGATAGTACGCCCGAAAAATCGATGTGGAAACCAGTGGTCTCGGCTGGCAACAAGCGTTGGTTCGCCACCTCGGCGGCGGCTTGGCGCATCATTGGGGTGCCATCGGACAGAAGGTCAGAAAACAGCGATACATAAGCCGGGTCCGCGTCATTATTGGTGACGCTGCCGACAATGTGGAACCGATCGTTACGCTCGACCAAACGGGCGGCCCCGGCTGCAATCTGCGGGCGGTCCATGCGATCGCGATGCAAATCGGTTTCGATGCGCGGCTGGCGACGGCCGACAACGTTCCAAGCCACGGTTTCGCGCCGTTGAAGCCGGGCCGGGGCTTGCAAAGGGCGCAAAGAGGTTGGCGCAATGTACCAGCGGCCATCCCGTTTCACCGTACGCACCTCAAGCGATTGATCGCGATAATCCAGTGCCGTAAGCCACTGTAGCTTCACATCCCAATCGACAATGTTTTCGTTGCGATCAACGACCGTCAGCGTTTGCGCGTCGAGTTTTCCGTAAGAGGCGATAAGCCCCCCACGCCAGCGCCAGTTGAACATAACCTCGTCAAAGGGCGGTCGGGTTTCAGGGTCCAACTTGTCATAGGCCGCTTGGAACTGGCGGAAATCCAAATCGTCGAAATAGGCTTTCACAACCTTTTCGGGCGACATGGGTGTTTGCACTTTGGTCCAAACGAAACCCGCGACAAGCGACACTAAGGTGAGCGAAACAAGCCCGAGCGCCAGAACCAGCCGGCGCGTGCCAGCGACATTGTCGAATGCCTTTTTGCGTTCAATCAAAGGTCTGGCGTCTTGCGCCGAGTGTCCGAAATTGCGCCGCAATGCGCTTAAAATGAAGATTATGCCTGCGAACGACAACGCTGTGGGTGGTAGAATCCCCCACATTACCGACTGGATTCGAGGGATGTCGCGACGTCGCTCAAACACCGGCAATGGCGACACGTCGCCTTTTTCCCAAACCGTGACGCCGTTGCTGAGCCTGTTCAGGCGCGTCCATCCTGTGAAGTAAAGCAATGGATCGTAAAACGCATCGTTGGAAAATACGTACTTCAGGTAATATGCGTCGGCGTTGACAAGGAACTGGCGCAGCGATCCAAGACCCGGGACGCCCAGGTATTTGGCGTTTTCCAACCGCTCGACCGAAAAGCTGGTCATGTCGGGCAGGCGGCGGGCCGAGTGATAATTTCCATCGACGGATCGGGCCTCGGTCATCGCCGAGATATAGGCGAACTGGTCCCCGAAGCCCAAGGTCAGATAACGCCATTTGTCGTGGTCGTCTGAGGCCAGAAACTGGGTGATCGGCGCGGGGTCGATGAATTTCGGTTGCGTCGGCTGTATGGTCGGCAGAATTGCCGCAAACACCGAGATCAGCGTCATCGTCAGGAACATCCCACCGACAAGTAACCGCTGGACACCCTGACCAAAGGCCGCGCGGACGACTTGCCCTGAGCGGCCAAATAGCAAGCCGTCAAAGAGGTGGCCAACAAAGGGCAGGATCAGGATCGTCGCCCAGAACGTGAACCGGTCGAGCGTCAGAATGTCGAACGCCCCGCCAAGGATCGCGCGGCTGATCGGGGTTGTTCCGCCCGTGCCAAGGACAAAGCACAGCAAGACCGATAGGCCCAAGGGCCAAAGCCGCGTCGTCGCGGTTTTCAGGATCACATAGGGCAAAAACGTGATCGACAGGCCCCAAGGCAGCAGAAAAAAGATCAGTCCGAGGTCAAGCCGCTCAAGAAAATTCTCACGGCTGCCATGGGGGATGGGCACCTGTGTGATCGGGTCGTTGATTGACCAAATCCAATAGGCCAGCACCGTCGTCGCCATGACGCCGCCCATAAACACCGCAAGAAGAATGCCGCGCCCCAAGGGTTTGAGAAACCGCGTGTATTTAGCCCGTCGGCTGGTGGCGGGGTGCATTTCGGCGACGGCACGCAGTGCCTGAAGCCCCAGAGGGATCACGAACAGGACGCTGCCAAAGATCGTGGTGACATGATGCGCCGCTGTCGTGGCCGCGGTGAAGATGACCGCCGCCACGAAATCGCGCACACGTCCAAGCACTATCCAGCGATAGACATAGGGCATTCCGTTCAGAAAAACGCCAAGCGAAAAGATCGTCGGGAGCTGGCCAAACAGATGGATGGTTTCCGAGATTGAGGATGACAAGACCAGCGCAATTGCCGCGAAACCCGCAGGTCGCGGCGTGACCCAAAGTAGGGAAAACCGGTAAACGCCGACGATCAGAAACAACAGGCCAGCAAGCTGGACAACAATGAACGCAGCCCGCAGCGGAAGAAAATTCATCAACCCCGCGATCGCCATATGGGTGCCAGGGGGATAGGACGTTGTTGCAAAACCCGTGTACCAACGCGGCTCCCATTGGTCGAACCAGCTGCGATAGTAGCTGTCGCCAAAGAACATGTGGATATAGGCGTCATAGGTGTTGCCATGGGTGAACGGCAACAACCCTCCATGATACAACAACGCTGCGGCCAGCGCGATGAACAAAAGACGCGTGCCTGCGCTTTCTTCGGACGCCTGCGAGAGCGGCGTTTGCCGCGCGAATGCAGATATCAATGGCAAGCGCCTAAATCCGATCTCAGACCAATTGGCGGTCTTTGGCGATCAATGCCGCCTGCGTACGGTTCTTCGCTTCCAATTTACGGCAAAGCGTTTTGACGTGGAGCTTGATCGTCACTTCTTGCAGGTCCAGATCAATGGCGATTTCCTTGTTGGACTTGCCCTCGCAAAGGCCCTGCAAAACCTCGGTTTCACGGACGGTCAAGTTGCCGACCGCCTTGGTGTCGGCCTGTTGCAGAAAGCCATAGGGCACGTAAACTTCGCCCGCGGCCATAAAGCGGATCGCCGAAATCATGGATTTTGCACCGAGTGTTTTTGGGACAAATCCGGCGGCGCCAGCTTTGATCGCTTTGTTCGCAACATCGGCTGTGGCATTGCCGGAAAGGATTGCCACAGGATTTCCCTTGTTTGCGCCCTTGATCCGATCAAGACCGCGCAGCCCGTTCATACCGGGCATTTGATAATCGAGTAAAACCAAATCGAATTCGCCCGTCTTAGCAATGGCGGCCGAGGCTTCATCTACGCTTGCCACGCCTACAACGTCGGCAATGCCTTCGGTCTTAAGAAACATTGCAATCGTTTCCCTTACCAAATCGTGATCGTCTGCCACTAGTACTCGCATTTTGGTCCCGCCAATCATTGAACTTGTTTGCAGAAAGCAACCTGTTGTGGGTGTCTCTACTATCTGATTCATTCTTAAACCGCCTTTAGTATATTCAGGAATAACTTAGGCGGAAAATATCGATTCAATTCGGCTTAGTCCCACAAACACGGGTATAATTCTTATTGTATTGGGCTAGCTGTTATATCCTTTCGTATAGGAACCTATCCAGGTGCACCAAGGAATTGTCGCACTCTATATGAAATAATACACGCGAGCGCGTTGAGAGGCGTTTTCGAAAATTTATTAATTTGCCGGTTCGCGGAACTGGTTGGAAGGCCAAAGGCGATGACGAGAATTCCATTTCGCTTCCGATGGCTCGGGGCAGCTTTTTTGGCAGCGACGGGCCTGATTGCAATCATTGTGATAATCTGGAATGCAACCTCGACTGCAAGCAAAGAAATTGACGACCTGGCCCTGGCAAATGCAGATCAACGGGTATGGCGCATTGTCGAGATCGAAGCGAATGTACACAGCGTACAACACACGTTGTTGAACACAGACATCACAAACCAGAGTCACCTTCATCATCTACGTGAGGCGTTTGAAGCGCTCGAGACGAGTCTGGCCTACGTTTGGAACGCTGAAGAATTCAAAAAAATAAAGGAAACGACCGAAGTGGCCGCGGCCCTTATGAGCATTGATGCTGGCATTCAGTTGATGAAACCCGCATTTGGCGGTGACGATGAACTGCTCGGTGCCCGGGTTCCAGAGCTTTCAGTACAAATTTTTGATCTTGCAGATGCTGCCGAACAATTGAGCATGGCCAGTTTGCCCGCGTTCAAGGAAATTGCTCAAGCACACCGTGATCGCGTTGCCCGGTCATTGCTTGAACTCGCACTCATCATTGTGTTGCTCTTTTTGGTTTTGTTCATCAGTGTCGTTGTCTTGCTCATATCGATCCGATCTGTGGCGAATAGAACCTCGGAAATCAAAACGACGCGCAACCGTTTGAATGCAATCGTTGGAACATCGTTGGATGGAATAATTGTGGCAGACCAAGCGGGCACAATCATCGACTTCAATGGTGCAGCAAAACGGATTTTCGGATTTGAACCCAGTCAAGTCATTGGCAAAGATATGGCCGATCTGATTGTTCCCGAACACATGAGGGATGCACATCGCGCAGGTATGAAGCGCTATGCTGAAACACGTGAAAAGCGTGTGCTTGACCAGGGTTTGGTGCAGCTTGAAGCCGTGAATAGCGACGGCCAGATTTTTCCAGTCGAACTTTCGATTGCTACAGCAAAAACGGATGGCGGTGAAATCTATGTCTCTTACATACGGGACATCTCAAAACGCGTTGCGGCTCAAAACGAATTGGTCGACGCGCGCGATAAGGCTGTTGCGGGCGAAAAAGCGAAAGCTAATCTTTTGGCTGTAATGAGCCATGAGATGCGCACCCCCCTTAATGGGCTTATCGGCAGCTTACAGCTTCTTGACGGAACATCTCTTTCGGAACGTCAGAAGAAGTTTGTGGATGTCATGAAGACATCCGGTCAAATGCTGCTCGAGCACGTAAACAACGTTCTTGATATATCGCGAGTCGATGCAGGCAAAGTCGAGAAATTTGAACAGAATTTCGACGTTCCGGAGGCGGTTAACGAAGTTGTAGAAAGCTTGAAGTCAACTGCGTCAGAACGCGGAAACACTCTGTCATTTGAGGTCACTCGGGACGACATCGGAACTGCTTTTGGTGATAAGGCACGATTGACCCAAATCTTGGTCAACCTCATTGGAAATGCTCTGAAATTTACAGAGAACGGACGTGTTCAGGTTGAGGCCGAACGCGATCCAAATTCAGACGTTGTAGAGTTTCGGGTGATTGACAACGGCATTGGAATTCCCGAAGACCAAAGGCAACAGATTTTCGAAGACTTTGTCACTTTGGACACCTCGTTCACGCGTGCGGTTGAAGGAACCGGTCTTGGCCTTGGCATCGTACGCCGCTTGGTTGCTATTCTGGATGGTGAAATCGGCGTCGAAAGTGAAGCCGGAGAAGGGTCTGTGTTTTGGGTGCGCTTGCCGTTAAAGCCTGTGTCATCGAAGCCAAAAACAACTAAGCAAACAGGCGATACGTTAACCAAAGCGGTCGACCAAAGTGGGGCATCAGTCCTGATTATCGAAGACAATGAGATTAACCGTTTGGTTGCGCGAGAGATGCTTGCGCAAATGGGCTATATTTCTTCTGAAGCGAATGACGGACAAGAAGGGGTTGAAGCAGCGGATCGTCAAGCGTTCGATCTAATTTTTTGCGATATAAGCATGCCGCGCATGGATGGAATTGAGGCGACTAAACTGATCCGCTCGGGTGGTGGTCCGAATGCCGAGACTCCGATAATTGCATTGACTGCTCATGCACTACCCGATGATGTTGCAAAATTTCGCGCGGCAGGAATGAACGATGTCATCGTCAAGCCTTTGTCTTTTGAAAGCATTCAGGACGCCCTCACGACCTACATAAAATCAGATGATGCGGAACCAGCGGGGTCTGATTTAGAAAGCGTGCTTGGCAATGAAAAAGCGAAAGAAGTGTTGGCACAAGCCTACGGCGAAATCAACTCAGGCTTGGATCGCTTGCAATCCATTGTTGTGGACGGCGGCGCACCTAAATCTATTCGCGATCTTGCTCATAAAATGTCAGGGGTTGCGGCGGTTGTTGGTTGGCAAGAGACACACAGTGCGCTTTCAGAAATTGAGGACGGTGCGTTCGATTTGGGTGCGGCTGAACTTGAACACTTGATCGACAAGGCCCGTAAAATCGTCAAGTTGACCTCGACCAAAGTATAGTGGTCTCTACTTTCATCGACGCCGTTAAACGAATGGAGGCCAAATTGACCTTAAGAGTAAAGGAATTCGCAATCCGCGCGGGCTAAGTATCCTCTGTACTATTCGGAGAGATATTGTGTTCTTGGTTCTATCGATTGTTTTAGCAATTCTGACAGTTTCAGTTTTTGCACTGAAAGGAAATGGCCGCTGGGTAAAAGCTTTTGCCCTGATTGTTCTTGTGGTTGTCGGTATCCTATCTGCGATAGAATTGGGCCTAAGCCTGATAACCGGCGAAGGCGTCAATGACGCTGTTTTCTATCACTTGAAGACCGGCCTTGCTGGCGGGGATGTTTCGCAATACGCACTGCCCGCTATTGGGTCGCTTGTTGCATTGGCGCTGTTGGTTTGGCTAACCGTGAAGCTGCAAAAAAGGCTGACCGGCGCCGAGGAACGCTCGCATCTTTGGAACGCGGTTGTCGCGGTTCTCGCCGTCGGGTCCGTCGTTTTGCACCCGGTGACCGTTTCAACCACGTCTTATTTCCTCAGGTTCCAAGGTGCTGAACAATATCAAGAGGGGTTCTATACACCCGATCCTGAAATTCAGTTGCCGGGCGGTACGAAACCGAAAAACCTTGTGGTTATATATCTCGAAAGTTTTGAGCGTACCTATTTCGATGAAGAGCGGTTTCCCGGACTGGTGCCGAACCTTAAGGCGCTTGAGGCGCAGGCGCTGAGCTTCACGAACCTGACACAAACGATGGGCGCAGGCTTCACCATCGGCGGCATGGTTGCGTCGCAATGCGGCGTGCCGCTGATCTTGTCGGGGGGTGCCAATTCTATGCGGGTAAACCAGTTCCTGTCAGGGGCAGACTGTGTTGGCGACATTTTGGCCGCGGCCGACTACGAAACCGCTTACTTGGGCGGTGCCTCGCTTGAGTTTGCAGGCAAGGGCGCGTTCTACAAAACCCACGGGTATGACTCGGTCGAGGGATTGGACGAACTTAGGCCCAGCCTCGAGGATCCTGACTATTTGGCAGAATGGGGTCTGCAAGACGACACGCTGTTTGATATTGCCAGACAGCGCCGCGATGCCCTCGTGCAAAAAGACGCACCCTATGTCCTGACCATGCTGACCCTTGACACCCATCACCCCAACGGACACGCCGATACCAACAAACTCTGTTTTGACGACCCCTATCAAGACGGCAGCAACTCCATCCTGAACTCGGTAAGGTGTGACGACAAACTTGCGGGTCAATTTATCCGCGAAGTGCTCGACGGACCCGAAGGCGAAAATACGATTGTCGTTGTGATGTCAGATCACATCGCGATGGAGAACCGAGCCACCGAACAGCTGAACGCTGGTCCACGCAGAAACCTGTTTTTCGTCATTGACGGCGCAGATCGAAGGGGTGAAATGATTGACCGCCCCGCAACAACACTGGACGTCGGTCCTACAATCCTCAGCAAATTGGGCTTTGATGTCCCGCGTCTTGGTTTCGGGGTGGATCTTCAAGGTTCAGAGCCGACTCTACCCGAAGAAATGGGCATTACCGCCGAGGATCGGGCGGTTTTGGATCGCTATCTTCTCGGATTTCAGTCTGTCTACGATCGTTTGTGGGCCTACCCCGATATTTCCGACGGTCTTTATACCAATCTTGAGAAAGGAGAGGTTCAATTCGGATCGAACGCTTTCGGGACGCCGGTTCTGTTGACTTTTGATGAAACCAACGCGGTCAGCAGTGCAACACTTGGGGACGCGCGCGCCGAGGAAACGCTGACGCAAGCCGTTTTGGGATTGGCCGACGCGACACCGCTAATGTGGATCGACGATTGTCGTGCGCTTGAGGTGCTATCGACGGACCGCGTAAAGCTGAAGTCCGCAGATACCTGCCTCGCCTATGGGCAGCGGGGAACTGGCCTGACTGTCAATCCGCTCAAGCGATCAGATTTCACGCCTGCATCTGTGCTGCAATCCTATCTTGAGGCTGAAGGTGATGCCTATCTCGCGTCCTTTGAGCAATCAAAACTTGAGGAAATTGGCGTTCTTCGCGGCGAATTGCCATTCAATCTGGCGCAATCGGGCTTTGACAATGACGGGCGCGGGGTGTTGGTTCAGTCCGCCGGTTTCGGTGCCGGCGCCAGTTTGATCCGCCGCCAAACCGGAGACAGTTTGGCCTATGGTGAGGATTGGGCGCTAAATCGAGGCATCACTTTGTCTGGGATCGACCAAAAAGGGCGCGCGCAGGTCCTTGCCAACGTCGATCAGTGCAGTCCGCAATATTCAACCGAAGAAAGCCCACTTTGGAAAGACTTGATTGCCGAGACCATGGGCCAGTATTCCGCGCTGATCGTCACGGTTCATGACACAGCGTTTTGCGGATCAGGTGAGCGTGTTTTCAATGGCCCGCTGACTGACTTGGATTTGCCTAAACTTAAGTCCTCACAAATGCGGCAGGCTTATATTGGCGTTATTGACAGCGATGGCCGAATCTTTGAATTCCTGAACGAAACCTTTCCAAAACTGCGGGTGTTGCTTGACCCAAGCAGCGGTGAGGTGCCCGAATTCACTCGGTTGAGTCTCGCAAACGAGCCGCCTGTTTCGCCTGTTCAGGCCAAATCAGAACAGGTTCGAGTGACCCAGCAGACAGCCCCCGTTCAATTGGCCGATAATTGCGCCGCCCCCGACACGCAAGGCCCTCTCCAGGTTGCGTCGAACTTGCGAATGGATGCCGTGTTGCGCGGCAATGAAATGGACAGCGCAATTGGGTTTTCCAGTGGCTGGTGGCCAACCGAGAGCGCCGGTCGCTGGGCGGGCGCCGCCTCCAGCACAATTGACGTTGTATTGCCGCAAGTAAACGGGCCGTTAAACCTTGTTCTGGACGCAAGCGGTTTTGGCGAAGACACCAAGGTTTTGAGCTTGTGGTTTCAAGATCAGGTGCTTGGTACGCAAGAGCTTATGGGCAACAAACAGGTGAAGTTCGACGTCACGACTCTGCCACGCGAGACGCAACTATCACTTCGCTTCGAGACAGGCGGAACTCAGATCGAGTGCCCTCAATCGATGGGGATTGGTGCCGACCCTAGAGCGTTGAATTTCATGCTGAAATCCGTGGCCCTGCAAAAGGGTCAGGTTGAACCGGCCGCAGCGGTCGTGGCCCCGATCGTGCAAAAACCTGTGGCGGCAGTATGCGCGACGCCGGACAATATCGGATACGCCACCCAAGCGGAAAACATATTGGCTTCTGGTGCAAGTCGCAGCCTGATCGATGCGGAAGATACCAGAGAAATTGCTTTTGGCGCAGGCTGGTGGGGACAAGAGGCCTTTGGGCGCTGGATCGGCGACGAATTCGCCGAGCTTGAGCTAATTTTGCCCGCGGGGGCAGGCGATCTAGCGCTTGAGATTGAGGCAATCGCCTTCGCCAGGCCAACCCTACGGGTGGATGTGATGTTTGAGGGCTATATCCTCTTGTCGACCGACGCCGGTATTGGACGCCCGCTTGTCATTGATGTCACTGACCTACCGCGTGCAATTCCGGTTAAACTTGGTTTTCGCCTGCTGAATATGGATGCCGCGTGCCCCGCGCTTGACGGAACCTCGGCCGATACGCGTCAGCTTAGCTTGATGCTGCAATCGATCCGGCTTCGATCCGCTCCCGCCACCGTTTTTGGCGGGGCAATCGCGCACGCGGGCGGGCGGTTAAACGGTGAGGCGCTGACAAACTCCTTTGACGCGCTCCAAGCCAATACCGCCAGATATGACGTCTTTGAAATCGACATTAGCTGGACCGCAGATAATGAACTTGTTTGCATCCACGACTGGGAGGAAAGCCTGAATTATCGGTTTGCATTGCAAGACGGCCCAATCACGCGGGCTGATTTCATGCAGCGGCTTTCGGCGTCCCCGGATAGGCCCAGAAACTGCGATCTCGATGGGCTGGCGGGCTGGATGCGCGCAAATCCCGACAAGCGCATTGTGACCGACATCAAGTCAAATCCACTGGATGGGCTAAAGTTGATCGCTGAGCGCCATCCGGACATCCTTGGCCAATTCTTGCCACAAGCCTATCAGCCCGAAGAAATCGCCGCCTTGAAAGCGCTCGGTTTCAAAGATGTTATCTGGACGCTCTACCGGTTCCCGCGTGATGAACAGCGCATTGTACAAGAGGCATTGAGTCAAAAACCGACTGCCATCGCGATGCCCGAGGACTGGGCGCTTGAGGGGGATCTTGGGGCGATCAGGCGTCAAACGGGTCTACCGGTCCTTGTGCATACAATTACTGAACCGGAAACGGCAGGCTGCCTGAAAAAACTCGGCGCGGCGGCCATTTACTCGGATGATTTGGGCAAAAGTGATTTCTCGGACGCCCCGGAGTTGGATTGCACCTAGGAAGTTTGCCAATGATGAACATGCTTTTCCGTGACCTGCAACGATGGGTCAGCACGACAAAATGGTCGATCGAAGGTTGGGTCACGGCTTGGCGAGACGAAAAAAGCCTCCGCCAATGGGTGGCCGTCAACGTCATCTCTTGGGTCATCCTTGTCTTCGTCGGTTTCAGTTCGGTGGAAGTCGCACTTCTTGTCATACTCGGGGTGCTTGTGGTTATCGTCGAATTGCTGAACAGCGCAATTGAGACCAGCGTTGACTATGTCTCGACCGACCGGCATCCACTGGCGAAAAAGGCGAAAGACATCGCCAGCGCGGCGGTTTTTGTGGCAGCGCTGTTGTGGTTGGCGATCTGGCTGTTGTTTCTAATTGGTTAGAGCACAAGCGGCGTCCGCCCCGCGGCATCCAGCAGCCAGCAATCCCGCCCATCAAACACTGCGATGGCGAGAGGTTTTCCATACCCCGCACCGGCATCTAGATTTATGCGGTTGCCATAGTGGGTCGGCGCATCAACAGGGGGATGGCCGTGTACGATCAGTAACGGGTAAACGTCGCGCGATTCATGGAAGTCCTGCCGGATCCAGAGCATGTCCTGCTCGGTTTGCATTTCATGTCCTTGGCTGGTTCACGCACTTCATAGGGCGCAGATCGGCTTAGGCAAACGGCGATACGAAAGCAAAAACGCCGCCCCGGGGGACGGCGTTTTGCGTTGAATGCGGGTGCAAGCCCTATTTCACATCAAAGCTCAGCGGCTTGATTTGACGGAACATGTCCGTCTCGGCCAGTTTCGCGCGGACGTCGGCCGAGACAGGTTCGTCAACGTACAAAAGCGCAATCGCCTCGCCACCCGCGGCAGCACGGCCAAGGGTGAAGTTCGCGATATTCACACCGTTTTCGCCCATGGTCTGACCCAAGGTGCCGATGATGCCGGGAACGTCTTCGTTCGAGGTATAGAGCATATGCGATCCGATTTCGGCGTCGATGTTGATGCCTTTGATCTGGATGAAGCGTGGTTTGCCGTCGCTAAACACCGTGCCCGCAACCGAGCGCTCGCGCTTTTCGGTTACGACGGTCACCTTGACGTACCCGTCGAATGTGCCCGATTTGTCTTGGTTCGTCGTTGAAACCTTGATGCCGCGATCCTTGGCGGCGACGGGGGCCGACACCATATTCACGTCAGCGCTGACGCGCTTCATGATGCCTGCCAGAACGGCACAGTTCAGCGCCTCGAGGTTCATTTCAGCAACCGATCCGTCATAAAGAATGTTGATTGCTTTGATCGGCTCGTCCGTCATTTGACCGATAAAGTTGCCGAGGTGACCGGCAAGATCGATCCAGGGGCCCATGACCTTGGCTTCCTCGGCGGTGACCGAGGGCATGTTCAACGCATTTTGAACCGCGCCGGTCAGCAGGTAATCGGCCATTTGTTCGGCCACTTGAAGCGCCACGTTTTCTTGGGCCTCGGTGGTAGCAGCGCCGAGGTGTGGTGTGCAAACGACGTTGGGCAGGTTGAAAAGCGGGTTTTCCTTGGCGGGTTCGACCGCGAACACGTCGAACGCTGCGCCAGCGACATGGCCTGATTTCAGCAGATCTGCCAGCGCCTCTTCATCGACCAGTCCACCACGGGCACAGTTGATGATGCGGACACCCTTCTTGGTCTTCTCCAAGTTTTCGCGGCTCAGGATATTTTTTGTGGCCTCTAACAGAGGCACATGCAGCGTGATGAAGTCAGCACGCTTCAGCAATTCGTCCAGCTCAACCTTTTCAACCTGCATCTTTTCGGCTTTTTCTGCCGTCAAAAACGGGTCAAAGGCGACGACCTTCATTTTCAAGCCACGGGCACGGTCGCAAACGATGCCACCAATGTTGCCTGCGCCAATCACACCGAGGGTTTTGCCGGTCAGCTCGACCCCCATAAATTTCGACTTCTCCCATTTACCCGCATGGGTCGAGGCGCTGGCCTCGGGGATTTGACGCGCAACCGCAAACATCATCGCGATCGCGTGTTCGGCGGTGGTAATCATGTTGCCGAACGGGGTGTTCATCACGATCACACCTTTTTTCGACGCGGCATCTTTGTCGACGTTATCGGTGCCAATACCTGCGCGACCAACGACCTTTAGGTTGGTGGCGGCGTTCAGGATGGTCGGCGTGACCTTCGTGGCCGAGCGGATGGCAAGGCCGTCATACTGGCCGATCACCTCGGCGAGTTTTTCTTTGTCTTTGCCAAGCTCGGGCATGAAATCAACGTCGATGCCGCGATCACGAAAGATCTGGACGGCGGTTTCAGAAAGTTTGTCGGATACGAGAACTTTAGGGGCGGCCATTTTGGTGGTCCTTTTGTTTGTCATGTCATCCCCGCGCATGCGGGGACCGGTAGAGAAGATTGGATTGGTTGATTGCACTCCCCGCATGCGCGGGGATGACAATCTTGATTATTGCGCGGCGATTTCGGCCTCGAACGCCCATGCCAACCAGGGCAGCATGGCCTCAACGTCCGACGTCTCAACCGTGCCGCCGCACCAGATCCGCAGACCGGCAGGGGCGTCGCGATAGGCACCAACGTCCAAAGCGACGTTTTCGGCTTCAAGCCGCTTGGCCACCGCTTTCGCGAAAGCCGCGCCGTCCTGAATACGGTCATCGGTGAATTTCAGGCAAACGCTGGTGTTTGAGCGGGTTGTTTCGTCTTCCGCCAGATTGTCGATCCAGTCATTGGCATCGCAGAAATCAAACACGGCTTTCGCATTCGCGTCGGCACGTGCGATCAGACCTTTCAGACCGCCTTCCGAGCGTGCCCAATCCAAAGCAACAAGGTAATCTTCGACCGCCAGCATCGAAGGCGTGTTGATCGTTGCACCTGTGAAGATGCCATCGATCAGCTTGCCGCCTTTGGTCATGCGGAAGATTTTCGGAAGCGGCCATGCGGGCGTGTAGCTTTCAAGGCGCTCAACAGCCCGAGGCGACAGAACGATCACGCCGTGGGCTGCTTCGCCGCCGAGGACTTTCTGCCACGAGAAGGTGGTGACGTCCAACTTGTCCCAAGGCAAATCCATCGCAAATGCGGCCGAGGTCGCGTCGCAGATCGTCAGACCTTCGCGGTCGGCGTCGATCCAGTCGCCGTTGGGGACGCGAACGCCTGATGTGGTGCCGTTCCATGTGAATACGACGTCATTGGTGAAATCGACCGAGGCCAGGTCAACGATCTGACCGTAGTCAGCCGTCTTAACAACCGCATCAAGTTTTAGCTGCTTAACAACGTCGGTGATCCAGCCTGCGCCAAATGACTCCCAAGCCATCATCTCAACGCCGCGCGCGCCAAGCAGGCTCCAAAGCGCCATTTCGACCGCGCCGGTATCCGACGCGGGCACGATGCCGATTTTGTAATCGGCGGGGATGCCCAAAACTTCACGGGTGCCTTCAATCGCAGCTTTCAGCTTGGCTTTGCCAACAGCTGCACGATGCGAGCGGCCCAAGGGGGCGTCCGACAGAAGTTGCAGATCAAATGTGGGGATTTTGGCGCAGGGGCCAGAAGAAAAACGCGGGTTAGCCGGCCGCGATGCCGGTTGCTGAGTAGCCATTGATGCTATCCTTACAGATAAATGCCCTTCGTTGGGGAAGGGTGTCCCACTGCCCGAGATACGGGGACGGCATTCTTTTCGCAACCGCAGAAATGTCGCATAATGCCGTCAGCGCGACGTTTCGCGATGATTTCAGACGCCTATCGGAAACATCAATTCATTGGATCGCCTCGATTAATCCCCCACGCCTTTTCGCCGCTATGGCCGTCACGGTGCCAAACGAGGGCTTCAAAGCCGAGCGGCGCGGCGGGTCTGAAAGCGGATCACCTTCTTGGCAGCCGGTGAAAGTCATGCGATAGGGCAGGCGAAAACCACAAGGATTAGCCGATGTTCATTGCCACCCTGTTGACCTCACCTACAAACCCGACGCTTGATGCGGCCTTGGTCGAAAACCTGCGCAATGCGTGGGGTGGTGGTGATGCGGAATGGCTTGCAGTCAATCAGGCGGCTGAATTTCCTTTGGCGTCGCGGCCTTCAAACCAGTGGGAGATTTGGGCCGACCTACAGGCGATGGGTGTGGACTTGGTCGTCTTGCCAGCCGAGGGCCGCCGCAAGAAAATGCTGCTCGCAGACATGGACAGCACAATGATCCAGCAGGAATGCATCGACGAATTGGCCGACGAAGCCGGTGTCGGAGATCGTGTGAAAGAGATTACCGCCAAGGCCATGAACGGCGAGTTGGACTTTGAGGGCGCGCTGATCGAACGTGTCGGATTGCTGAAAGGCTTGCCCGAAACCGTTATCGCAAAAGTATTAGCCGAGCGCATAACCCTGATGCCGGGCGGCGAGACTTTGCTGGCCACGATGAAAGCCAACGGCGCCTATGGCGCACTGGTGTCCGGCGGCTTCACGGCCTTTACCGCAAGCGTCGCAGATCGGCTGGGCTTTGACGAGAACCGGGCGAACACGCTGATGGTCGCGGATGGGGTTCTTACCGGCGAGGCTGGGAGACCGATCTTGGGAAAAGAAGCCAAAGTCAGAGCGCTTGAGGAAATTACACAGCGCCTCGGGCTTGATGAAGCTGACGTCATGGCCGTAGGCGACGGGGCCAATGACCT
>JBELFK010000067.1:0-14922 GCA_042092935.1 Paracoccaceae bacterium
TTGCTTGGTCAGCCTCCCCCCTTAACTCTGGATACAGGCCACTTAGAGGGCGCAGGCTCACGCCAACGACACACAGCCGCGCGTGTGCAGGCGCGCATGGCATAAAATTTGCTGTAGAAGCGAAAAACACGTGCCGCGTTACAGCAAAAAAGCGGCCGTTCAAGTACGTTGCAGGATGGATCGGCCGTTAGTTTCAAGCCAGCAGGCAAAACGCCTAGATGTTACAATTGCGCCAATGGCCGATGAAAAACGCCGCAACAGCAGGAAAACACTAAAGACGGCACCCATCCGTATACTGGCCGCACAGACCGACAATGTCACCTTGATGTAGGCCACCATTTGGCCGACAGAAATGTTAGGCGTTGGTCTTCAAAGCATCAGATCGGCTGCGGCGAAAGAAACAAAGGCCTATGCCGATTCCAGCTTGATCAATTGAGGATCAAGGTACTCATAGACAGATCCGTCTATTGTTACCCCGATAGTCTGCCAAGGTAGCTCGTTGCGACCACCAGTTTTAGTTCCCAATACGCCTTCTAGACCATTCAAGATCGGTGACCCGGACTTGGTTTGCTTCCTAGGCACAAAATTTTGTGGTAGCGTCAATCAGCTTTTTGATTGAGTATGTAGATAGAAATTCCCTTTAGGAATGACGATCGATGCAAAGACCTCTGCACTTCAAAAGCTTGCTGGACGTTGGGGACATGATACGTCGCGGTGAGATATTATCTGTTAAGCTCACTGAGTACATGCTCAAGCGGATTGAGGCCGAAGATCCGGAGTATCACAGTTACATCCATCTGTGCCGTGATCATGCGCTGGCCCAGGCTAAAGTGGCCGATGCTGAGGTATCGGCAGGCCTCAAAAAGGGGCCGCTGCATGGGGTGCCCATTGCCGTCAAGGATCTGTGTTACACCGTCTACGCGCCAACACGTGCGGGCACAACGATTTACAAGGACTACCTACCACCCTTTAACGCGACCGTGGTGGATCGGCTTGAGACGGCCGGCGCTGTGATCCTGGGCAAGCTTTCGATGACCGAAGGTGCGTATACCGGGCATCACCCCACCATTCCGGTACCTGTCAATGCCTGGAACAATGACTATTGGGTTGGCACTTCTTCCAGCGGGTCGGGCGTGGCGCCCTCTGCGGGCTTATGCTTTGCGTCCCTTGGCAGTGATACAGGAGGATCGATCAGGTACCCTTGCGCGACATGCGGATTGACGGGCATCAAACCAACATGGGGGAGGGTCAGCCGGCATGGCGTCTTCCCGCTTGCAGACTCGCTTGATCATGTGGGGCCCATGGCCAGATCGGCTGCGGATTGTGCCGCAATTCTGCAAGCGATTGCCGGGTGGGATGCCAATGATCCAACCTCTCTGGATGTGTCAGTGCCCGATTACATGGATGCGCTGGGGAAGTCTGTGCGGGACATGCGCATCGGGATCGACCGAGAATTTTCGTTTCGCGGCGTTGATCAACAGGTCGTTGATGCGGTGGAGGACGCGCTCGATGTCTTTTCGCAACTGGGCGCGCGCATTGTGGACGTAACAGTGCCTGACTATGACCTATTGGTGGACGTCTGGGTCATGATGTGTGCGATCGAAACCGCCGCCGCCCACAAAGAGACGTTCCCGGCACGTGCGGATGAATATGGTCCTGATCTGGCTCAATTGATCCTGCAGGGCCATGCAACGACAGGGGTAGAAGCGGCGCAGGGCCACCATCTGCGCATTGCGTTTTCTTCAGCGTTGGAGGCGATGTTTGGTGGTATCGATTGTATGCTCTGCCCCACAATGCCAACGCCCACGCCAAGCCTTGCGGAGATGGCAGGCTATGGGTCTGACCCTGATGTTTTGGGGGCCATCATGCGTTTCACAGCCCCCTTTGATTTTTCTGGCAGCCCAACAATCACACTCCCAAATGGTTTTGATCAGGCAGGCATGCCTCTCAGCATGCAGATCGTCGGGCCAAAACTTGGCGAGGCCGCGATCATCAGAGTCGCGGATGCGTACCAGAATGCAACCGATTGGCACCGGCGCATGCCGACGGCGTTACTTTAGATACGAGCAACGACCGAACCGGACAAAGCAACACCAGCACGGGGAACGAAAATGGAGTGGATCAAAAAGTCTTTCATGGGGCGCAACGCAATCGCGCAGGCCGAGCCGGGCAAAAAACACCACCTGAGTGAGGCCGATCAGGGTGAGTTCCACTATGTTTACGGCCCCTATGCCGATCCCGTGATGCGGATCACCCCCGGTGACGTTGTATCAGTTGAAACGCTCGACGCTTTTGGTGGTGCAATCAAAACGGAAGCTGACCTGCCATCCCAGGTGCTGAACATGCCATTTGTAAATCCACAGAATGGCCCAATCGCTGTGGAGGGGGCCGAGAAGGGTGACGTGCTGGCCGTGCACGTCCAATCGCTCCTACCACGTGGGCCGCAACCTGCGGGCACCACGGCGCTGATCCCCAGCTTTGGAGCCTTGGTGGCGGATGGGTTGCAGATGCTCAACGCACCCCTGCCCGAGCGCGTCAAAAAGATGGAGGTCACCCCAGAAGGTGGCGTGAAATTCTCGGACCGGGTTACCCTGCCGTACGAACCCTTTGTCGGCACAATGGGTGTCAGCCCCGAAATCGAGGCGGTAAGTTCCTTGCAGCCTGACTATTGGGGCGGCAACATGGATTGCCCGGATGTGGCCCCCGGTCCGATCATTTATTTCCCGGTGCATCGGCAGGATGCACATTTCTTTATCGGGGATTGTCATGGCCGTCAGGGAGACGGAGAGCTGTGCGGCGTGGCTGTCGAAATCCCGGCCACCGTTACCGTCCAGATAGACCTGATCAAAGGCTGGTCGATCCCCGGCGTTCGCCTTGAGACAGAAGATTTCATCATGTCCCTCGGCTCAGCCCGCCCCATGGAAGACGCCGCCCGCATGGCTTACCGCGATCTGGTGAGCTGGCTGGTAGAGGACTATGGGTTTGAGGAATCCGAGGCCTATTTCCTTGCCACCCAAGCTGGCAAGATGCGGGTCGGGAACATGGTCGATCCGAAATACACCCTGGGGGCGTCGATCCTCAAAGAATACATCACGCAGTAAGGAGCGCGGTAATGGATCTGGGACTAAAAGGTTTGAACGCACTGATCACCGGGGGCACCAAGGGCATTGGCCGCCATTGTGCTGAGATATTTGCGTCCGAGGGTGCAAACGTTGCGATCTGCGCACGCGACAGCGCCGGGGTCAGTGAGACGGTTGAGGCCCTCAAGACTAAAGATGTCACCGCCATCGGGCGGGGCGTGGATGTAGCGGACAAACACGCGCTGAAATCCTGGGTCACGGATTCTGCCTCCGCTTTAGGCGGGATTGATATTGTGGTTGCCAATGTTTCTGCGCTTGCGGTGGGTGACGATGAGGCGGCGTGGGAAGCTGGCTTTGGCGTTGATATGATGCACTCTGTCCGGTTGGTGAATGCGGCGATGCCATTCTTGCGCAAATCCGCCGCTGCCTCGGTCACGCTGATTGCATCGGTCTCTGGTCGTGAGATTGATTTCACCGGCCCGGCCTACGGCGCGTTCAAGGCGGCCTTGGTGCATTACGCACAAGGTCAGGCGATGAAACTGGCACCTGAGGGTATACGGGCAAACACGGTGTCTCCGGGCAATACGTATTTTGAGGGTGGCATCTGGCAGAACATCGAACAGAACAATCCGGACCTGTTTGCCGAGGCATTAGGCATGAACCCTATGGGGCGGATGGCAAGCCCTGCGGAAATCGCGCGCGGCGTCGTTTTTCTGGCAAGCCCTGCGTCGAGTTTTACCACAGGCACAAATCTGGTGATTGATGGCGCGTTAACAAAAGGGGTGCAGCTTTAGGGCCAGATTTCCTTAGCTGTCACCACGGTTACGTCACCGTCCAGCAGATCGCCTGCTGCTGCAAAGAACCCTTGAGAACCTGCACCCGCATTGTGGGTTTCCATGGCGGCCTTGTCGATGAACCGCTCATAGGTGGTGAAAGAGCACGGATCTTCTGGATCCTGCGCCACGTAAAACCCGATGGTGCCCGGTTCATGTTCTGCGGCATAGGCCCCAACCCTCAGCAGTTCCACGCGTACTGTGTTTTCGGTACCCTTCTGGGCTCGAATGATGGCTGTCAGAGTATGCATTTGGCTCTCCCTTTCAGTGATCAGGAAACAGGCGTGATGCCTAACTCTTTGCACATCACATCCCGCATTTTGAACTTTTGTGCCTTGCCTGTCGCGGTCAGCGGCATATCGTTTTCAAAGCGAATGTGGCGAGGTACTTTAAAGCGCGAGATGCGCTCACGGCACCAGTCCTGCAAAGCCTGCACGCTGAGTGAGGCACCCGGACGCAGGATGATCCATGCGGCCACTTCTTCGCCCAGACGCGCATCCGGTAGGCCAAAGACCTGCGCCTGCGCGATGTCGGGGTGGGTCACCAGAACCTCTTCGATCTCGGCTGGATAGACGTTTTCTCCACCCCGGATCAGCATATCGCCCGCCCGCCCAGTGATCTGGCAGAATCCCTCAGCATCAATCATGGCAAGGTCGCCAGTCTGCATCCACCCGTCGCGGATTGCATCTGCAGTGAAGTATGGATCGTTCCAGTAGCCTTTCATCACCAGATAACCGCGTGTCAGCAACTGCCCCTGCTGGCCTACAGGCACTGTTTTTCCCACCTTGTCGATCACCTTGCATTCCACATGCGGCTGGATGCGCCCAACGGTTGCGACGCGCTTGGCGGCGGCATCATCAGGATCGGACTGAAATGAAATCGGGCTGGTTTCCGTCATTCCGTACCCGATAGTAATGCCGCTGCAATGCATGTCCTCCATCACCCGCTTCATCAAAGGCGCAGGGCAAATTGAACCTGCCATGATTCCGGTGCGCAAACTGCGCAGATCAACGCTAGCGAACTCTGGGTGATCCAGCATCGCTGCGAACATCGTTGGCACGCCATGGAGCGCTGTACAGCCCTCGGCCTCAACCGCCTTAAGGGTTGCCAGTGGGTCAAACCCTTCACCCGGAAACACCATCTTCGCCCCGTATGACACCGCCGCCAGATTTCCCAGCACCATGCCAAAACAATGGTAAAGGGGCACCGGAATGCACAGGGCATCCTGCGGGCTTAGCCGCATCGCGCGAGCAGAGGAAATCGCATTATTGATGATACTTTTGTGGCTCAGCGTGGCGCCTTTGGGCCGCCCAGTGGTGCCCGAAGTAAACTGGATGTTTATCGCATCATCTGGATCAAGGCTGCTGCATATCCCATCAAGCCGCGCCTTGGGCCCCGTGCTGCCGCGCGTCATTACAGCGTCAAAAGACAACGCGCCAGGCATGGGGTCTGGACCCAGTTGCACCACGCGGCGCAGTTTTGGCAGAACGGCGCTGCGCAAGTTGCCCGGAGAAGCCTCTGCCAGTTCAGGACAAAGGGAGTTCAGCTTTTTGAGATAGTCGGAATCGCGGAAGTTCGGCGCTGAGATCAGTGTGCTTACCCCGGCATGGCGCAAGGCATATTCCAGTTCTGCTGTTTGATAGGCGGGGTTGATATTGACGAGAATGGCGCCGATCCGCGCCGTGGCAAATTGTGCCAGCACCCATTCGGGCCGGTTTGGCGACCAGATGCCAACGCGGTCGCCTTTGTAGACGCCAATTGCCAGCAAGCCTGCGGCCAGCCGATCAACGCGGCGCAGCAGATCATGATAGCTCCACCGTTCGCCGGTTTGGGAAAACACCGCAGCAGTCCGTTCACCGTGACGGCGACGAACTTCGGCCATGAAATCGGGGATCGTCGCGTGGATCAAAGGGCGCGTGGCGTCTCCCCTGACATGCGAAAATCCATTGATCGGTTGTGTCATAGGGCCTCTTACATTGTGCGCCAGTCGCCCGCCTGTTCAAACGCAGACGCCGCACGGTAGATCGTGCTTTCCTCATAGCGCCGCCCGATGACTTGCAACCCCACAGGCAAGCCATCAGACATCCCGCACGGCACTGACATCGCCGGATGACCGGTCACGTCAAAAGGCGCTGTGTTTGAGATGTTCTCAAACGCGCGCTGGCACCACAGTTCAAGCGTGGCATCCGCCTCCGGGATTGGTGGTGCTTTCATCGGCGTGGTAGGGGTGATCAGTAGATCATAAGAAGCAAAGACTTTGTTGAACTCTTCACGCAATTGCCGCGACAGGTTCTGCGCCTTGGCGTAATAACGCCCGCGCGTGTGTTTCAGATGATATTGGCCGACCAGCATTGAGATCTTGAGCGTATCGCTCAGCTCATCAGCCCGCGTGCGCCAGTTGGAGTGATGTTCGAGCAGTGAGGTCGTATAGAGCCCCTCCCACCCTGTGCCAAAGCCATTGCCCAGCATCATCTGTTGAGTGAGTCCCTCAAGCGCGATAGGGGTCCAGATCGACAGCCCGTGCTGATGCCAAGGTATGGATATTTCATCCACGGATGCGCCAAGACCGCGTAGGGTTTCAGCAGCGGCACGGACCTTGTCGTTGACATCTGCCTCAGCCCCTTCCTGTTCATAGCCTTCTTTGATGACGCCAATTCGCAACCCGGAAACACCCCGCCCAACGGCCGCCGTATAGCGATCTGTCTGCACATCGTACTGGCGCGGGTCCAGACCGTCTGCACCGGCAATCACCTCCAGCATGAGGGCGTTGTCCATAACGTTCTGTGTCATCGGGCCAGTGTGATCAATCGTGGCCTCAATCGGCATGATGCCGGAGTATGGCACCAACCCATGGGTTGGCTTCATCCCGTAACAACCACAATACGAAGCCGGCATACGGATCGATCCGCCCTGATCGCCCCCGATTGCCATATCGACCTCACCTGCGCCGACCAAAGCACCTGATCCAGACGAAGATCCGCCCGCAGAATATCCCTGCTTGTGCGGATTGTGCACCGGCCCCGTCGCGTTGGTGTGTGAACCACCAGAAAGGCAAAAGTATTCGCAATGCGCCTTGCCCGCGATGGTGGCCCCCGCATCCAGAAGCCTTGTTGCGACCGTGGCATCCAGATCGGGCGTATAGCCCTTGAGCGTGGCGGCCCCGTTCATCATCGGCACACCTGCAAGGCAGACGTTGTCCTTCAGTGCCACTGTCTTGCCCAGCAACTGCCCGCGCGGCGCGCCCTTGATCTCGGTCTTGACGTACCAGGCGTTCATCGGGTTTTCCTCCGCCGTGGGGCGGTGACCAGAGGTGCGCGGATAAAGCACAGGTGGCAGGAAATCTGGCAGGCTGTCGACTACATCATAGGCATCAAGCGTGCCTTGCATCACGTCCAGAAACTCCTGCACGCGGGCATCGGACATGTTCATGCCAAGCTCCGTGACCACGTCTTTCATTTGATTGAGGGTGGGACGTTGGACAGTCATGTAGGACATCCTTTCCGATAGAGAAACGGGGGGCATTGGGACGGTTGCTTTATCGAGTGGCGCGGGCGGGGCGTGCCCCTTTGACTCAGCAACGGGTGCTGTGGGCGGTTTCGCCATACCGCCTGAACCACCAAAACCAGTGAATTCTTCGATCAAAGCCGGGTCAGACGCCTCGGACCCTGAAATCTCACCGGTGATGGACCCTTTTTGGATCAGCAACACGCGGTCTGACAGGGCGGTGATGAAATCGAGGCTCTGCTCCACCAGAATAATCGTGATCCCGGTGCGCTTGTTGAGGGTTTGCAGCAGCTCAATGATCTCATCAATGATTGAGGGCTGGATGCCTTCGGTGGGTTCATCAAGCAAGATCAGATCAGGCTCAGAAATCAGGCACCGGGCCAAGGCGAGCAGTTGTTGCTCGCCCCCGGAAAGCGCACCACCGTCGCGATCAAGCAAGCGTTCAAGACGCGGAAAATCGCTGAGAACACGTTCAACCGCTCTCATCTCATCGATGTCATGAGCCGCAACCCCCATGCGCAGGTTATCAAGCACCGTCAAGTTTGGAAAAATCCCACGCCCCTGCGGGACATAGCCGATGCCGTAGCGCGCACGCGCAGCAGGGTTCAGGCTGGTCAGATCTTCACCATCGAAATTCACCTGCCCGCCGGTCGCAGGCACGATCCCCATGAGCGTTTTCAACAGCGTGGTCTTGCCCATGCCGTTGTGGCCCAGCACACCCAGAATTTCGCCCTCTTGCACTTCAAAGTTGATGCCGTGCAGCACCGGCACACGGCCATAGCCTGCCATCAACCCTTTGACCGTCAGCAGGGCACTCATGCGCGGTGCCCCAGATAAACTTCGCGCGCGCGCTTGTCTTTTGAGATCACTTCCATCGTGTCTTCCATCAAAATCTGACCTTCGTGAAACACGGTGACCTGTTGCGAGATCATGCGGATAAACTGCATGTCATGTTCCACAACGATCAAAGCGGCCTGGGTGTTTATCTCTTTGATCAGCTCGGCGGTGCGCGCAGTTTCCTCATGAGTCATGCCTGCGGCGGGTTCATCCAACAGCACCAGCCATGGTTCTGCGGCAACCACCATGCCCAGCTCAACCCATTGCCGTTGACCATGCGCCAGGCGCCCGACGATGTCGCGGCGGATATCGCCAAGTTGCAGACGCTCAATCGTCTCTGATGTCACCGAACGCGCCCGTTTGGCTTTGTGCCAGCGTCGGGCAGAAAGCCAGATGTTCTCGTCAACGCTGAGTTCATCAAAGACATTTGGGACCTGCGTTTTGATCCCCACACCCATGCCCGCAATGTCGTGGGTTTCGGCATAGGTCGTGTCCTGTCCGCGAATGATCACCTCTCCGTGGGTCGGAGAAAGCTGGCCCGTCAGGCACTTAAAGAACGTCGATTTGCCCGCGCCATTGGGACCGATCAGGCAGCGCAGCTCATTGTCATAGAGGGTGAAATCCACCTGCTCCACAGCGCGCACACCACCAAAGTGCATCGACAGATTGCGAGTCTCGACAATCACCTCACGTCTGTCACGCTTGCCACTCATAAGGCGCGCCCCTGTCGGCGGCGGCGGCGCGTGACGCGTTGAGGTTTACGGCGTTTGGTGAACCAAGCAGAGAGTGTTGGTGCCACGCCTTTGGGCACCAGCAGGACAAAGAAGATCAAAATCAGACCGAGCACTAGATTGTTGTTAAACAGCGATTGCCCGCCCAATGCCGAGGTCAGATAAAACAACCCAAAAGTTGCAGCAACCGGCCCAATCAATGTGCCGCGCCCACCAACGATCACCCAGATGATCGTCAGGGCCGCGTTATAAAGATTGAACACATCCGGCGTGATCCGCCCCACACCGTTGCAAAACAACACGCCACCGACAGCGGCAACCCCCGCAGAGATCGTGAAGATCCCCAGCTTATAAAGCCGCGTGTCATAGCCCAAAAGCTCTGCGCGCAATTCGTTCTCGCGGATGCCCACGCAGACCCGGCCAAAATGTGTGGTGACCAGCCAGCCGCAAAAGACGTAGCACAGGATCAGTGCAGCCATGGCGACGTAAAAGACCTGTTCAGGGAAAAGGAACGATGAACTATCCCACGGCAAATTCAATGGCGGTGAGGTGACGCCGTTAAATCCACCCATCAGCGCGTTGCCAATCTTGTACTCGGGTCCTGAGGTGCGGCGGATCAAGGAAAAGAAAATCAGAGTGACCGTCAGCGTTATAACGCCCAGATAGACATCAGACACCCGGCCATAGAACATAAAATAACCCAGCAAGGTCGCAAAAGCAGAGGCCGCCAAGATCGCGACTAAGATCGCCCAAGTGGAGCCTCCAAAGTTGATCGCGGCAATGGTGTAGGCATACGCCCCCAGCCCAAAGAACGCGACCTGGCCGAAACACAGGATGCCCCCATAGCCCCAGACCAGCGCAAGGCTCAGCGCCAGAACCGCCAAAGCAATAGCCGTGGTCAGATTGATGATGGTGAAAAGTTGCAGCACGTAAGGTGCTACAAACATGAACACCACACCGATCATGGCAAAGATGAACACGCCCCGCATTTGGCGCAATGAGCCGCCTCCGTTCATAGAGATTTACGGAAGAACCGCCCCGTGATCCCGCGCGGCATCAGGCGCAGCAGGAGGATGGCCGCGACCAGCAGGGCAACCTCTCCGATGGTGGGGCCGGTGATGAAGGCAAAAATGCCGTTGATTCCACCCAGCAGAATGGACCCGGCTGCCGTGCCGGCAAGGATCGATGCGCCACCAGAGATGACCGTGATAAAGGCCTTGGCAATGTATGTGGCACCAATCGTGGGCAGCACACCTGTGACCGGGGCCAGCAGCCCTCCGGCAAGGCCTGACACCGCAGCGCCCAAGCCAAAGGTGATCATGTAAACCCGTGTGTTGGAGACGCCTAAGGCTGCCGACATCTCAGGGTTCTGCATCGTGCCGCGCGCCACCAGCCCGAGCTTGGTCAGCTTCAGCGTGGCCCAGACCGCGATGAATAAGACAACCGTGACACCGATCAGGAACAGCTCATACCCAGAAGCGGAGTAATCCCCGATCCGGATGATACCCAAGGGAGGAGAGATCGTGGTCGCGGTAGAGGCACCAAAGATTGACGTCACCAACCCGATTAGCAGCAGCGACAACCCCCATGTGGCAAGCAGTGTGTCAACCATGCGGCCATAAAGCCAGCGGATGATCATCCGTTCACTATCACGCCAATGATCCCCACCACAAAGGGCGCTAGGATCAGCATCGCGAACCACATGTTCACCCCATTGTTCGTCGCCACCACAACCGTGTAGCCGCCCAGCATCAGGAACTCGCCATGGGCGAGATTGATGACCCGCATCATGCCAAAAATGATCGCCAGCCCAAGGCTGATCAGCGCAAGATTTGCGATGCCGTAAACCAGCTGAAAAAGGACTGCGACAACTAGGTCCAAGGTGAACTCCCGTGAGGTATTTTAATGGGAAGGGAAATTGGCCCGACGCACGCCGGGCCAAAGGGATCTACTTGATGCCGGCGGCCTCTAACCCGTTTTCAAACAGGAAAGTCGACTGGTTCGGGTTTGCATTCAGATCACACACCAGTTGCGTGTCTGCCGGGGGCTGGTTGTCAAAGGACTCGACGATATTCCATTTTTGATCCGCCAGTTCGCTGATGTAGACATTCATCGAACAGTGGTTCGTCTGGGCATCAATATTCACGGTGCCGGACGGGCCATTGTAACTGAGGCCAGAGCGCAGCGCTTCGATCACCAGCTCGCGGTCTGTAGTTCCTGCGGCCTTTACCGCTTCAGCCCAAAGCATGGCCCCCTCATAAGAGCGGATTGCCAACTCGTTCATCACCGGACGGTCAGGCCCAAGCTTTGCCTCAAGGCGCTCAAGGAAGGCTTTGTTCTCGGCGTTGTCGATGCCCTCAAAGTAGCCGTATGAGGCGATGATGCCGTTGCCTTCTTCTGCGGAAATCAGCTTTTGCTCATTTCCGACGCCAAAAGTGGTGGAGGCAACGGGGATTTCCTTAAGCATGCCTGCCGCAGCATACTGGCGGTAGAACGACACATGCGCCCCACCCACAAGTGCAGAGATGACCATGTCAGGCTTGGCCGTCTGGATCTTGTTGATGGTCGGGCCAAAGTTGGTGACATCCAGCGGAAAGAATTCCACGTCCAGCGTTTCACCACCATTTTCAGCCACGAATTTTTGCATCCACTGCGCCGTGATCTGACCATAGTTGTAATCCGCCGCAACGATGTAGACCTTCTTGCCCCATTTGTTCATCGCATGGGGCACAACCTTGGCGACGGTCTGCGCGGGCGTTGAGCCGGTGCAGAAGTTGTTGTAGTCGCAGACCCCACCCTCGTACTGGGTGTTGTAGAAATAGAGCGTTTTAAAACGTGCCAGCGTGGGCCGGATCGCCTCGCGCGAGGCGGAGGTGATACCGGCGTGAACCGTATCAGCGCGATCACCTGCAGCCGCTTGGGTCGCATATTGGGTGTAGAACTGGATGGTCGATTGCGCGTCATACATCTTGAGCTCAACCTCGCGGCCCAGCAGACCGCCCGCAGCATTGATGTCTTCAATCGCCAACTTTGTGGTTTCCGCCATGGGCGCGCCGTAGATATCTAGGCCACCCGAGAGGTCCAAGATCGAGGCGAACTTGATATTGTCTGTTTGCGCGCGCGCGATTGTCGCCGGAGCGGAAAGAGCAAAAGCAGAAGTGCCCACCACAAATTGTCTACGTGAAATCGTCATATGTCTATCTCCCATCGGTGTGTGACCAGCGCTTCTTGGCGTCAGTCTTTTTTGTCGGACGGCGTGTCATCCGACGATTTATCCGGCGCATCGCCGTTTGAGTTGCCTTCAAGTGATTTCGTGAGGCCATTGACGCCACCGCCAATGTTCATGCCGACCTCTTCGCCCAGTTTTTGGACGGCGGGCAGTTGCAAGGCCATGCCCAGCACGGAATCGACAACCTGGTTCACGGTTGATTTGTCTCCACCTTCGCCGCCGCTTCCGCCAGTCCCACCGAACCCAGTGATCTGGTTAATGCGGATGCCTTCAATCTTCTCGGCTGGCTTCATCATACGCTCAACCACCTGCGGCAAGGTGCGCAGACGCGCCTCGTCCAGCTTCATAGAGATCAGCTCCGAGCTTTGCGCGTTCTCAGCAGAGATGATCGCGGCGCGCCCTTCGGCTTCGGAAATCAGGCGATCTTTTTCGGCCTTAGCGTAATCCAGCGTCGCTTTTGCCTTGGCCACGGCCATAGCGGTGATGGTTTCGGCTTCGGATTTCACTCGCGTGTCGTCGACCTCGGATTGCTCTGCGGCACGGATCAGGGCGAGTGATTTATCGCGCTGAGCCATGGCAGTTTCGCGCACGGTGCGTACACGTTCTTCGGCCTCAACCTCACCAGCTTTGGCCGCGATAGCGGCGGCTTCTGCCTTGGCTTCTTCGCCCTTTTTCTTTGCCAGCGCGACAGCGTTGTCAGACTTTTTCACCGCAGAATTCAATTCGGATTCAAGCGTTTGGCGGCGCAGTTCGGTGTCACGCGCAATTTCAGAGGCGCGCACTTCTTGCTCGCGCTCAATGCGCGCCGCTTCACGGCGCTTTTCGGAGACCGCTTGTTCCTCGGCAGTTTCCGCTGCTGAACGGGACCGCGCGATTTCGATCTCGCGCTGTTGCGTTATCATCGCTTCTTCTTCTTCACGGGTAATGGTGAGCTTCTGCTTGGTCGCGTCCAGCTGGCTTTGACGCACGGACACTTCGGAGTCCGCCTCGATCACCGCGCGTTCCTTTTTGTTCACGGCAATGATCTCGGCCAAGCGCCGCATCCCCAACGCGTTGAACGCGTTGTTTTCGTCCAAAGCATGAAACGGTGTCTGGTCAATTTTTGTCAGTGACATAGATTCCAACATCAGACCGTTCTGAGCCAGATTGATCCCCAGCATATCTGTGACCTCAGCCACGTAAGCCGCGCGATTATCTTGCAACTCATCCATCGTGTAGCGCGCCGCAACGGACAGCATTGCGTCAACCAGCTTACCTTCAAGGATTTCTTCAAGGTCTGCGGCCCGAAACGACTTGCCGGCGAGCGCTTGCGCGGCAGTGGCAACACCGTCAGCATCGGCCTGTACCCGAACGTAGAATTCTGCGCCCACGTCAACACGCAAGCGATCTTTGGTAATGATCGATTTCGGCCCTGTGCGTTCAATCTCCAGCTTAGAGGTGCGCATGTTAACCTCAGCCACCTTGTGCAGAAATGGCAAAGCCAGACAGCCGCCGTCCAGCACAACTTTCTGGCCACCCTGACCAGTCCGCACAACGCTGATTTCTCGTGTGGCTTTGCGGTAATAGTGGCTCATGAACAAAATGATGAGTATGGCTGCGACAACCAGCAAAACGATCGTGATGAACCACGCCATAGACAAGCTTTCCCACTGATTTATGGATCGCCACATCCCTCACCCAACATCTGCCGGCGCGCTGTTTGCTAAATGTTGGTTTGATTTCAAGTCCACGGACGAGCAAAAAGTTCTGTCAACATATTTCTTTTAGGTTTAAAGTTCCTCCGCCCCAATGCCTATTTAACACGCTGTTCTTAATGTGATTTTCTAAAATCACCAGCGTTCAGAGAGTCAGCCAAGTAGAAGTCGAGGCACACTCAAGGGTTGCGCGACCGGCATTCTATCTTCTGCATGCGCTCAAAAAAGTGATCCGCGGTCATCTGCGCGCGGATGTTCTAACGTTCTTTCCAGCAACTTGAAGGCGCTACGTGTCAGCGTCGTGGCTGCGATGTGTTCAATTCAACCGCATCAGCAAACCTGCCATCCGATTTCCCAACAACGATGATGCGTAAAGCCCTCGTTTCAAACGAGGCACCACATCCCATGGCCGCAACGGAATTTGTGCAACATTTGATCAGATTACAATCAGATCACTCTAAGGGCGTTTTCTTGCTGCCCTCTTTGAAAGCCCAAGACATCGATGTTGACCGCGCGACGATTCCACTTGAGCCTGCTCTTATGACATTCCTCGACAATCTCAAAAGGCGCAGATTCATTAGGGAATGGGAAAATGCGGTGATTCAGAAATAAATTACTAAACCTTTCCTTCAGTGTCCGTCGTCAGGGTTTTTGGGGCCAATGGCTGCCTAAACTACGAGAGAGTTTGGCTCATCTAGTTGGTTTGATTATGCTGCTTGTTTTTGATGTTGCAAGCGGCGTTGTCTGATCGTCTGTTTCTTGATCTTTTTCCTTTCTCTTAGAATAGCTTTGTCGCGGCCGAAGTAGACGTCGGCGGGCGTGACGTTGTTCAGGCTCTGGTGGTAGCGCTGATGATTGTAGTGATCGATGAGGGCTTCGATCTGGGCTTCGAGTTCATCAGGCAGGCCACTTAGAGGGCGCAGGCTCACGCCAACGGCACACAGGCGCGCGTGTGCAGGCGCGCGTGGCATAAATTGGGTGTGAAAAACAAGTTATCCATAACGCTGAATAACG
>JBELFK010000068.1:0-14785 GCA_042092935.1 Paracoccaceae bacterium
GCCGTTGAACTGCCGGAAGGGTTTTTGCCACGGTTGCGCACGGCCCTGTCATTACGGGAGGATGAGAAACCGCGCCTCAGCTATCTGTCGCTGGCAAACGACGTTGCGCGGGTGCAGCAGTATTGGGCCGAGGGTGAGCAAGACCCCAAAAGCCAAAAGGCGACCTATGCGGGCATGTTCTTTGAGCTGATCGAGGCATTAGACGCCGAAGGACAGTTGTTTTCGATCAAGGAAACCGAACCGCCGCGCGGGCAACCGGTGAGGATTGAACGCCTTGATGACGCAAATGGCGACAAAGCCGATTTAGTCCCGCAAATCGTCGCGCGGATACAGGGGTTCCGTCCGCATTTGCTTGTTGTTTCCCCCAGCGTGCCCATTGATATCGTCGCCAAAGTCGCAGGCGATTTTCCGACAGTGTTCTACGCTCATTCGCTGTTTTGGCCCGCTCGGTGGGACGGCCCGGATGTGGGCTTGAAGGACCGTCTGAAGCGCTGGGTGCGCTGTCGGCGGTACCAGAAAAAACTGAGCGATGTCGCCGGTCTTATCGCCGCGTCGGACGTTTGTTTGCAGCAGTTTCGCGCAATTACTGGTGGTGAAATTCCCGAGGTTTCAGTGACGCGGCAGCTGTTGACCGCGCCGGAGGTCAAGTCCAAATCCTCGATGCGTCGTCTATTGTTTGTTGGTGGAATGGATCGCCATAGCGGTGTGCGGGATCTGGTTGCCTCGTTCGAGAGGCTGCAAGGGCATTGCCCGGATTTACAGTTGACCCTGATCGGCGATGGCCCACTTAGGGCGGAAATGGAAGCTAAAGCTGAGAACACCGAGGGGATGCTTTTTGCCTCTGGTTTTGATGCGCAGGTGCAAGCCGCTCAGGTTCAATTGGCAGATTTGTTGGTCGTGCCGGAACCCGCTGAAGCGCTGACCGGAACGCCGGTATTTTTACCAGAGGCCTTGGTTTGCGGCGTGCCGGCGCTGGTCAGTTCGACGGTCCCTTTGTCGTCGGCTGAGCGGGTCGGGTGCGACGTATTCAAAGCCGGCGAACTCGACGAGATGGAGAACCGGCTTCGCCATCTCTACGGCGACGATGCCTATCAAGAATTATGCGCCCGAGTGCCTGTGGATGACGCGCCTTATCGGGATGCCACCCAAAGCTGGGGCAGTGGAATCGCACGGATATTCGGCGAGATCGCGGGAATTTCGTAAGATTACGCGTTTACAACCGGATTGTACCGACAGGTTTGTTTCCGAAACCAACAAGAATCGGGCCGAACGGGCAACATTGGATAAGTTTGCCTTGAACTCTGCCGCCGCTGGCCCCATTTTTGGTGTCCATACCGGAGACGGGACGCGCTGCCTGATTGGGGCCGATCCGTTTTGCCAAGACAAGGAAAAAACATGCAAGAGCAATTGAACGCCTCTTACCCAGTTCTGCCCCTACGCGACATTGTCGTGTTCCCTCATATGATCGTGCCGCTTTTCGTAGGGCGCGAGAAATCGGTGAAGGCACTGGAAGAAGTGATGCGTGACGACAAACAAATTCTGTTGTCCAGCCAGATCGACCCCGGCGAAGATGATCCGAACAGCAATGGTATCTATCGCATTGGCGTTTTGGCGAATGTCCTTCAACTTTTGAAACTGCCGGACGGAACCGTGAAGGTTCTGGTCGAAGGTCAGGCGCGTGTCGAGATTACGGAATTCATCGACAACCCAGATTATTTTGAAGCCGCCGCACGCGAGATTTTTGAAGTCGCGGGCGATCTGACGGCTGTCGAAGCCTTGCTCGGGTCGGTTGCGGAAGAGTTTGAGCGCTACGCCAAGATCAAGAAGAACGTCCCGGAAGAGGCCTTGGCATCGGTTGCCGAAGCGCATGAGCCTGGCAAACTGGCGGATCTTGTTGCCGGTCACCTTGGGATTGAAGTCGACGAGAAACAAGCGCTGCTTGAGACTTTGCCGATTTCCGAACGCCTCGAGAAAATCTACGGCCTGATGCAGGGCGAAGTGTCTGTCCTACAGGTCGAGAAAAAGATCAAAACCCGCGTGAAATCCCAGATGGAGCGCACGCAGCGCGAATACTATCTGAATGAGCAAATGAAGGCCATTCAGAAGGAACTCGGCGACGGCGAAGAAGGCACGAATGAGATCGCCGAGCTTGAGGAAAAGATCGGCGCTGCGAAGCTGTCCAAAGAGGCACAGGAAAAGGTCGAAGGCGAGCTGAAGAAGCTCAAGAACATGTCGCCGATGTCTGCCGAAGCGACCGTGGTGCGCAACTACCTCGATTGGATTCTATCGATCCCTTGGGGCACCAAGTCGCGCGTGAAAAAAGATTTGGCCCGCGCAGAGGCCATTCTGGATGCCGATCATTACGGTCTCGATAAGGTGAAGGAACGCATTGTCGAGTATCTTGCCGTTCAGCAGCGCAGCAAAAAGCTGAAGGGGCCGATTATGTGCCTCGTCGGCCCTCCTGGTGTGGGTAAAACCTCGCTCGGGAAGTCTGTTGCCAAAGCGACGGGCCGCGAATTTATTCGCATTTCACTCGGTGGCGTGCGCGATGAAAGCGAAATTCGCGGTCACCGCCGGACGTACATCGGATCGATGCCGGGCAAGATTATTCAGGCGCTGAAAAAAGCCAAGACGACGAACCCGCTGATCCTTCTCGATGAGATCGACAAGATGGGGCAGGATTTTCGTGGCGATCCGGCGTCGGCGATGCTTGAGGTTCTTGATCCCGAGCAGAACAATACGTTTGTCGACCACTATCTTGAGGTGGAATACGATCTCAGCAACGTGATGTTCCTGACGACGTCAAACAGCTACAACATGCCCGGCCCTCTGTTGGATCGCATGGAGATCATTCCGTTGGCCGGCTACACCGAAGACGAAAAGATCGAGATCGCCAAGCGGCACCTTCTTGAGAAGCAGGTGAAGAACCACGGTTTGAAACCGGCTGAATTCTCGGTCGCGGACAGCGCAATCCAAGAGATCGTGCGCCGTTATACCCGCGAAGCCGGTGTCCGGAACCTTGAGCGCGAGCTTGGCAAACTGGCCCGTAAAGCCGTGACCAAGATCGTGAAGAAACAGGTCGAAAGCGTCGCTGTAACGGCGGACAACATCGACGAGTACCTCGGCGTGAAGAAGTTCCGCTTTGGTTTGACCGAGCAGCACGATCAAGTCGGCGTTGTGACCGGTCTGGCCTATACCTCGGTCGGCGGGGATCTCTTGCAGATCGAAGCGCTGAAACTGCCCGGCAAAGGGCGGATGAAGACCACCGGCAAGCTCGGTGACGTGATGAAGGAGTCTATTGATGCCGCATCCAGCTACGTGCGTTCGATCAGTCCTGAGATCGGGGTGAAGCCACCTCGATTTGAGAAGTTCGATATTCACGTCCACGTGCCCGATGGTGCCACCCCCAAGGATGGCCCGTCAGCAGGTCTGGCGATGGTGACGGCGATCGTCTCGGTGCTGACTGGCATTCCGGTGCGCAAAGACCTTGCCATGACCGGCGAGGTGACGCTGCGCGGCAATGCCTCTGCCATTGGTGGTTTGAAAGAGAAACTGCTGGCGGCGCTGCGGGGCGGTGTGAAAACTGTGTTGATCCCCGAGGAGAATGAAAAAGACCTCGCCGATATTCCGGACAACGTGAAGGAAGGCCTTGAAATCATTCCGGTGACCCATGTGTCAGAGGTGCTGAAATACGCGCTGACGGCCGAGCCTGAGGCGATTGAATGGGACGAAGCAGCCGAAGAAGCGGCAGCCTTGGCCAAGGCCGAGGCGGCTGAGGCGAAGCCGCTGGCGCATTAGGGTCGGGTTAAAAACTGAAAAGGGCGCGCGATCATAGGGTCGCGCGCTTTTGCGTATGAACAACGCGCCTTGGATTGATTGGGAAAACAATTTAGGGGACCAAAAAACCACATCATTTGTATTCGAAGGCTCTTTATGACCCCACCGTTGATAATTTTTCGACACGGTCAAACTGAATGGAACCGAGAAGGGATCTTTCAGGGGCGGCTGGATTCGCCTCTTACAACGATGGGTCGCCAGCAGGCCGTGGGTTTGATCGCGTTGATTGAGCCTCTGACGAGAGCTGACACGTGGCAGGCGTTTACGTCGCCCTCAGGGCGTTCAAAGACGACAGCGGCATTGGCGCTTGGGCCGCTTAGGTATGAACCGGTGCATGATGAGCGGTTGCTTGAGGTGGATGTCGGCGACTGGTCGGGCATGACCGAAGCCGAGATGATGGACGCCGCCGGGCCGGACATTCCTGAGGACCCGTTTTTGCGGAACTTTCACGCGCCGGGCGGCGAATCCTATGAGGCGATGTGCGCGCGCGTTCAGAGTTTTCTCGACGATCTGACGGGACCAACCATCATTTCCACTCATGGAATTACGTCTCGGATCATTCGAGGTCTGATTCTGGGGTTGAATCAAGAAGGTATGCGTACGATTGAGGGCGGGCAGGGGTGCATATTCTTACTTCAAAACGGCGAACAACAGCGTTTCGGATAGGATTGGTGGATTGAAAACGCACCCAATCGCAGACCTCTGATCTTTCCTGTCAAAAATCGTCAAAGTCCGCTTGACGGGTCAACCTGCTCAGAATATGACACGCCTCACGCTTGGATTTTCCAGCGGCAGTGAGCGGTTGTAGCTCAGTTGGTTAGAGTACCGGCCTGTCACGCCGGGGGTCGCGGGTTCGAGCCCCGTCAACCGCGCCATTTCTTCTCAATACATTGCAATTTGCGAATGTGTCGTGTTGTATGGCGGAATGAAGCTGCTTGATTCCATTTCCTGGCCGTTCGCCGTCATTATCAGTTTGACGCTTGGACTGGCCCCATTCACCCCGGAACCTCATATTTGGGAAAAATTGACTCTACTTTTCTCGGGTGAGTTGAATCAAGGGATTGATGTTTTTGATCTTTTGTTGCACGGTTTACCCTGGGTAATCCTGTTCGCGAAATTCATGCGGCACGTGACACAAAATCAGTCAGGGTGACGCCAAGAAAGCCCGCCTTTTTCCTTATCAAATGGGGGGATTTGCGTGTAGGATTGCTGGAAAGAAACAAAAAACGGCAATTGGGTGAGCAATGAATAAGACTGTATTGGGCGAAGTCCGTCGAAAAATCGCAAGCAAAGCGGCAGCCAATCCTCCGAGCCCTTCGGTTACCGTTGTAACAGAAGTGGAGCCGAACTTGACTGATCCAGAGATGAAGAAGCCGGACCTTATCAACCTTGTGGTTGAACGCTCGGGCATGAAAAAGAAGGACGTGAAACCTGTCGTAGAGGCAATGCTCAGTGTTCTGGGCGAAACGCTCTCGCGCGGTCAGGAAATGAATTTGCAGCCCTTCGGGCGGGTCAAGGTCAACAACACGAAAGAGTTGGCAAAAGCGCAGGTCCATTCGGTTCGTATCCGCCAAGCCAAGGGCGCGCTTGAAAAGGCGGACGACGACATGCAGGACGCCGCTGAATAAGCCGCTTCATTTTTAAAAACCTCTGGGGTCGCTTTTGCGGCCCTTTTTATTGCGCCGGCATCGCCAATTGCGGTGAAAAATCCGCATCCTGCATTGGGACATCATAGGCCGCGGGCAGTAGACCTTCTGCCATGGCAAAGGTTGTTTCAGGCAGGATTGCGATGTCATAAAGCTCGGTCACTTGGCCATTTATGCGCACAGACCCGACGGTTCGACCGGTTCGTGTGTCGATGACTTGAATGCCCGTCCAAGGTTCTAAGCCTCGTGCGTTGAGCGAGTCGTGCAGTGGCAACCCCTCAAAACGAGCATGCCGAGGGCGGGACAAGCCGACGAACGCGTAGTGTCCGTGGAACGTCAGCCCGCGGATAAAGCCCGGGCAAAAGGTAAGGGGGACGAAGATCTCAGAGTCGCGGTCGATCACGCCCAACTCGCCCGTGCCCGAGTTGCAAACCCAAAGCACGCCGTCATGGATGCGTGGAGAGTGGGGCATCGACAGGCCTTCGCAGATCACCCGATTGGACTGAACTTCGATGACGAAGCCCCCGTCAATGCGATGTCGCCGCCAGCCGTTGACCCGGCACGAGCGGGCCATGCCTGTGACATAGGCAGAGTGGCCGTTTTCAATTGCCAAACCGTTAAGGTGGCAACGGTCACCCATTTGAGGTCCGTTCAAAAAGGCGGGCGACCAGACTGGCGTATAGCCCCCGCCCTCGGTGAGGGTCGCGAGGCAATTGAAGCGCGTGTTGACAAAAACCAATTGGCCATCGTCGGTCATCGCAAGATCGTGCGCGTTGACCTCTCCGATCGCGTGAAGGTTGGATGGTCTGAAGGTCTTGCCGACCGTCGCCTGCGATTGCTCTGCCGAAAGATGTAGCAAGTGACCTTCGGTCAGAAGGTGCAGATCTTTGCCCGCCAAGTGAAGCCCCATGGCTTTGCGAAAGTATTCCTCGCTCAGAACAAGGCCGCCATCGGGGTGGCGACCAAGCAGATACAAGCGGCCAGATTGATAGGACGTCGCGGCAATTGTGATGTTCTGCGCGATCAGAAAATCTTCAAACCCCTCGGACACAGAAATGTTCGTGGCCTGCATCGCCGACGTGTTATTCTGGCTATAAGCCATCCCCAGCCCTCCCAGACGATCCTGGCAGCGGATCGCGCACTATCGCAAGAGCGTACGCATGCTCGGCTGGAAGATCAACGAAAACGCGCCCCGAAAGCGGGGCGCTGACCGGATTTACACGGGGTTCTTGCTGCCTACTGGGTAGCCAAAGCGCCCGAAGATTTGCCCGCACGGCGTAAATCGCTGGTTTTAACGACCCAGAGGATAATAGCCGGAGCCACTGCACAGACTACGAAATAAGTTATCGCCGCTTCCGCGAGGCTGGCGTTGAAGGCAAGCATGCGCAGAAGCGCTGTGATGAAACCCAAGATTGACGTGGGAATGATAAGAGCTGCCGCCATGTTTCGCCTCATTAATATCTTTGCCCGTCTAACTGACCAAAGAATTGAGGCGAAACTATGAAGGCGTCGTTAAAATGCGTTGAAAATTTTACTCGGCTTTTTCCCATTCCTCGGAGTCGCAGATCACGGCGCAGCCTTTGATCCTTAGCCCCGCATCCTCGAAATAGACCGTGCCGCGGAATTTCATCCACTTGGGCATATCAGGGTGACGCATGTTGCGGCCCCCCCATGTGCCGTCCTCGTTTTCGGTCATACCGTTGCACATTTCAAAACCGTCCGAGACACGGGTGCACCACAGTGCGCCGTCGGTGACGGTCACGTTGATTTCCTGCGCACCCGTTTTGTGGGGTCGGATATAGGTTTCCGCAAAGCTCGCGGTCGCTGTCAGTCCAAATGCAAAAGCCGCAATGAGGCCAGTTGTGATTTTAGTCATGATAGTCCTCCCGTTGATCCCCGCCGTTTTGATGGATTTAGGCGGGGTGTGAGGACACATTACAGGAACTGCATGCGATCTGGCAAATATTACGTTTATTGCATCTTTAAAGGCCTGCCTCAGATCGCGGCAACAACATCCGAAAGCATCTGCTTGACCTGACCGGCAACGCCCGACAAATCCGCATTGTTGATGCCCGACATCGAGGCAACAGGATCCACAGCCGAGACCTCAATACCGCCGTCAACCGCCCGCAAAATGACATTGCACGGCAACATGGCACCGACTTTGGCCTCCATACCGATCGCTTGCCATGCCATATTTGGATTGCAGGCACCCAAGATGCGGTAATCGTCCATGTCCTTGTCGATTTTCTTCTTCATAGTCGCTTTGACGTCGATTTCGGTCAGGACGCCAAAGCCACCGTCGGCCAGTGCTTTGCGTGTACGGGCATCGACGGTTTCAAAGTCGGCGTCGGAAATAATGCGGTCGATTGTATAAGACATGGGTCTCTCAAGAAGTTTTATATTCTAAATATAATATGTGTGGAGCTGTTTGAAAAGGGGTGGCCCAAAAACAATCGCGCCCGATTTGACGGGACAGGAAGCGCGCGGGTTAATCTTCGATTGCGGTTATCATATCAACCCGCGTTCCATGGCGACCGCCTTCGAATTCGGCGGCAAGGAAGGCATCAACAATCTCAAGCGCCAGACCTTCACCCACAACACGCGCGCCGATTGACAGCATGTTCGCATCGTTGTGCTGGCGGATCATGCTGGCCGAGAACGTGTCCGAGCACACGCCGCAGCGGATGCCTTTGACCTTGTTTGCGGCCATCATGATGCCTTGCCCTGTACCACAAAGAATAATGCCCAATGCACAGTCGCCCGACGCCACAAGCCGCGCCGCCGCTTCACCGTGCTTTGGGTAGTGGGTGCTTTCGGGCGTTGTTGGACCAATGTCGACGACATCATAACCGTGCCTGACAATATGGTTGGCGATGCTCTGACGCAGGTCGATTGCCGCATGATCGCTTGAGAGAGCGATGCGTTTTGAAGTGGTCATTGTATTGGTCCGTTTCTGAGGCACGTGGCGCAGGGCCAAAGGCCTGCACCCAAGGGAAAAAGGTCACGTGGGTCATATCACAGATCAATCGGACGTCTAGGTGCCACAATGCTTGGTGCCCCCCGAACGGATAGGGGTGTCGGGCTGGACTATGACCCTTCTTTGGTCATCAGATGGACAATTGCAAACCCGAGAATGAAAATTGCCATCATCCCGAAGGTGGCAATATTGTTCGAATAAAGGTTGCCGACATAAGCACCCATGCCAAAAACGGCGCCAAGTGCCCCAACGAGTGCATTTAGTTTTGAACGATTGTGTTTCATGCTGTCTCTCCTGCTACGGTAGAGGCAGCTAAGCAGAACATTCAACTTAAGCGAGAATTATCATTTGGACTGAAATTTTCCGATCTGGCTGGCCCCGCCGGAACGGGACCAACAGGTTTGGCTTTACTGCAAATCGACAAAGATTTGCGATGCGACTCCGGCCTGGCCGAGCGCTGTCTTGATTTCATCAATGGCAGCAACATCGGGCGAGCTGACAATGACAACGTCATTCACAATCAAAGTGAACAGCGGCGTTGTTTCTGTCGCTTCAACTTCAACTTCGACCTCAGCCGCAGCATCGGCCTCGAGATGGGCGAGATATTCGTCAGCTGCGCGACGGGAAATTGGGCCCCAGCTGCCGTCATAGGCGACGCCGATCGTGTATTGAACATCCATGATGACTTCGCGGCTCACGGAGCGGCCATTCTTGAGATCGATCAGGATGCCCTCAAGCTCGGCCTCGTCGGTGATGCGGTCGGGAACGAACACATTTGTGCAGGTCTCCACGTCGCGATAGCGGGTCACGGTCGTGGTGCTGGATTCATTCGCCAAGGCCCCGCCAATGATCGCTCCGATCGCAGCCGCTCCATTGTCGTCGGTTGCCGCCTTGCCCAGCAATCCGCCAATAATCGCGCCGCCGAGTACCTCTTCCGGCGTTCCGCCTTTGACGGCCTCTTGGTAAGGGACGCTCTCGGTCTTGCACCTAACTTGGTAGGTTCCGGCGAACGATTGCGTTGCGATCAAAACGGCCGCTGCTGCTGTGACGAGTAATTTCATATTGGTGCTCCTTCTGTCCGCATGTGCGGGTCTATGGCCAGTCTATATCCGATTATCGCCAACGCGTCATTGTTCGGGGTCAAGCGGCGGGGCGAGACCGAACTGGTTGGCTTGATCTTGAGGATGTTTAGCGATCTCGTCGAGCGTTATTCAATATCAGGGAGAATATGAGCAGGTTTAAGGACTTTGGCGCAGCTATTTTCGGGGCGCGAAGGCGAAAAGCGTCGCTGTCGAAAACGCGCCAACCGCGATCCAGCCAAAGTACCAAAGCTGACCCGCAAAGCGGTCGTCCCCATAGGCGGCCACGAACCCCATCTTGCCATAGGACGCCACCGAGATTGCCGCGATCAGAAGGATGACCGCCGCAATGATAAGCCATTTCTGCCCAATCCCGGCCAGCTGTGCCACAAGGATCAAGAACACCCCAATCGGAGCACCAATAGCGATTGTCTGAACATCCCAAAACGGATGCGCGCCCAAAGCACGCGACAGGCCAAGCCACGCAAGCAGGATTGGAACGAGGATTGCGATGGCGGAGGAGAGGACGGTTTTCATCATGAGCAACTTGTGCCGCAAAACCCGATCACGAACCAATCAAGCTGTTGTGTTTGGGGGGGGCGGGATGGGGAGTGACTGTCGATGGATAGCGCGTGGTGAGCCATGCGAGGTTTGAGTAGTCTGGCGAGTGGCGGATTTCACGATCCATCAGGATGTGAGGTTGGAGAGGGTTGATTCGAAGTTTTTGGCAAAGTGCCCGAGGGGGCATTCGGAGAGTAGGGTGGGGTTACACCCCGTCATTCAAACGGGCAAAAAATTGGTAAAGGTTAAAATTGGATCGACGGCCCGATTTGTAACGCGATGAGACAACATGTGTCCATTACCGGATGGCTCCCACCCATCAATTCAAACGGTGCGGAACGTGGAAAGGGTCAAGATGGGGTAGACAACCCAATTCTGCTTCGCGTGCCAAGTGGCGGTTAGTTTGCGTAAATGCGCGCGAGCACGCACTCTCGGGCTGGCTTGTGTAATATTCGGGTCTTGCCTACTCTGTCCATAAAGATTTTCAAGGAGTGATAGCGAAATGCAACAACCGCCCATTCGGGAAATCACTCCTCTGAATTCAAAGCGGCGCGTGAATAGAGCTGGACAGGCTCTAGTTGAAGGGAATGCCTCTGAGGAAGACTTAAACGTCATCGAAAACTGGAGAGCTTCGCACAATCACATCCTCAATACTTTTCAGGCAAACTTGAGGAGAAGGGCAAAAATCTCAGAAGCCAGAACTCCAGTTCAACGAATAAAGAGACTTGAAACGATCCAAGGTAAATTACTGAGGTTCCCAGAAATGCAACTAGCCCGAATGCACGATATTGTTGGCTGTCGAGTTGTTTTCGAGAATGTCGAAGAGCTTGTTGCCTTCAGAACGTAGTTTAATAAGTCTCGGTTTTCCCACAAGCGTAAGACGCGAATTGAGGGCGATCGTCTGTTGGATGCGTACAATTACATCGATTTTCCAAAATCCTCTGGATATCGTGGGATTCACGATGTTTTCGAATTTAGGGCAAAGCAAGGCGGTAAATCCAAAGCTGCTGGTGGCGAGCGGTGGAACGGCTTGAACATCGAAATTCAGTATCGAACAAAAGTTCAGCATGCTTGGGCGACTGCGGTTGAGATTTGCGACAGATACACGGAAAACCACGGTAAGTTTTCGAATGCTCCGCACGAATATTTACTCTATTTTCAGATTGCGAGCGAACTCCTCGCAAGGGTTTTCGAGGATCGCACTTCCTGCTTTCCTGAATGTAACACTGGCGATTTGGCGGCAAAATTTCTCGAGTTAGAAGAAAAACACGGAATGCTTCTAACCCTCGAAGGGATTCAGCCCCACGATGAAAATTTCCCAAGTGAACGGAATACGCTGCTCATCTTTGACGAGAATATCGATGAAGTCGAAGTCAGAACATTCTCAAGTTTCAAAGATGCCGTTCAGGAGTATTTCATGCTTGAGCGCCAGCTTGATAGCGAAAAAGATATTGTTTTAGTTGCCGCCGACGACCCTGAAAGTGTTCGCTTTGGATTTAAAAACTACTTTTCAGACGCTCGAGACTTCGTGGATTACATGCGACGAGCATATGATCCATAAAATCACCTACTAAACTTCTTATGCTTCAACCGCTTCGGCTCTAGCGCATCCGCCCCCAGTCTCCGCTTCTTGTCCTCTTCGTAGTCCTCGAAGTTGCCCTCGAACCACTCAACATGCGCGTCGCCCTCAAAGGCCAGCATGTGCGTACAAATCCGGTCGAGGAAGAAACGGTCGTGCGAGATGACCACCGCACAACCGGCGAAATCCACCAAAGCGTCTTCCAACGCTCGCAGGGTTTCCACGTCGAGATCGTTGGTCGGTTCGTCGAGCAGCAGTACGTTGCCGCCCTCTTTCAACAAACGCGCCATGTGCACGCGATTACGTTCACCACCCGAAAGCAGGCCGACAGGTTTCTGTTGGTCTCCGCCTTTGAAGTTGAACGACGAACAATAGGCCCGGCTGTTCACCTGTGCATCGCCCAACTCGATGATCTCAGCGCCACCCGAGATTGCCTCCCACACGGTGTCCTTTTCCGCAAGATCATCGCGCGACTGGTCAACGTAGCTGAGTTGCACCGTGTCACCATATGAGATTTCACCGTCGTCGGGTTGTTCCTGACCAGTCAGCATTTTGAAGAGGGTCGATTTACCTGCTCCGTTGGGGCCGATCACGCCAACGATGCCACCGGGGGGCAGGCTGAATTCGAGATCCTCGATCAACAGCTTGTCGCCCATCGCTTTTTTCAGACCCGAAACCTCGATCACCTTGTTGCCAAGGCGCGGGCCATTCGGGATGACGATCTGTGCGCGGCCGATTTTTTCGCGCTCAGACTGGTTGGCCAGATCGTTATAGGCCGAGATACGCGCTTTGGATTTCGCCTGACGGGCCTTTTGGCCCTGACGCATCCACTCAAGTTCGCGCTCAAGGGTCTTTTGCTTGGACTTGTCCTCGCGGGCTTCCTGCTCAAGCCGTTTGGCTTTCTGCTCCAGCCACGCGGAATAGTTGCCTTCATAGGGAATGCCCCGCCCACGGTCGAGTTCAAGGATCCAGCCTGTGATGTCATCAAGGAAATAGCGATCGTGCGTCACGCAAAGGATCGTGCCCTTATAGTCGATCAGGTGCTGTTGCAGCCACGCAATGGTTTCCGCATCAAGGTGGTTGGTCGGTTCGTCGAGCAGCAACATGTCCGGCGCTTCCAGAAGCAGTTTGCACAGTGCAACTCGGCGTTTCTCACCACCCGAAAGCGAGGCAACATCAGCGTCATCGGGCGGACAGCGCAGAGCCTCCATCGCGACATCAACTTGGCTGTCGAGATCCCAGAGGTTCTCGCTGTCAATCTCATCCTGAAGCTGCGCCATTTCGTCGGCGGTTTCTTCCGAGTAGTTCACCGCCAACTCGTTAAATCGATCCAGCTTGCCCTTCTTTTCGGCGACACCCAGCATGACATTGCCACGCACATCAAGGCTGTCATCTAGCTGAGGTTCCTGCGGAAGGTAGCCGATGTTTGCCCCTTTGGCGGCCCAGGCCTCGCCCGAGAAATCCTTGTCGAGACCGGCCATGATCTTCAACAGCGTCGATTTACCCGCGCCGTTGACGCCTACGACACCGATTTTCACGCCGGGCAGGAAGCTCAGACGGATGTTTTCAAAACACTTTTTGCCACCCGGATAGGTCTTTGAAACTCCGTCCATGTGGTAGACATATTGATACGAGGCCATGCGTTCGCTCCTGCGGGTGAAAACTGCGTTGGCAGGGGTGATACCGCGACGTTGGGGCGGGGGCAATGGGAGGCAGGCGGTCGCGTTTCGTTATCTCAATGCGTCGAGAATTTTCTGCGTCAGGCTTTTGTCGCCAATCGTGATGCCCTCTTGTTCAAGTCGATTTGCGACCGCCTCGTTGGTTGAGCGCGCCGCCTGCTGTCCGGCGATTTGGCCAAGCTGCGCACCCGCTTGCATAAGCGCAGGCGTTTGTTCGATCAGCGCCTGACCTGAGTCGGTACGGTAAAAACCCGCGATGTCGGCGATTTCTTTTTCGCTGAAGAGATCAAAATAGATCTGACCGGTTTGACGCTGCATGCTGGCGGTAAATTCATCGATCCACTCATCGATGAATATGTCAAAAAACGCCTCGCTGTCGCTTATCATGATGCCATCCGCGCGAAATTGGTTTTCAAGGGCACCGATTATAAGCGGGCGTTGCGCGCTCAAAGCGCCCTCAAACATGGCACGGGTGACTGTCTGGGACACAATGTAATCCACATCCTCTTCCGTGTCCGCCACGGCAGGAAGCGACAATAGGCAGAATGCGAGCGCAGTTTTGGTCAAATGTTTCATCAAAATACCTTTCAGAAATTTAGACATATTGTAGCAATCTATAAGGGTGATTCAATGCGGATTTATCGCTCCGGCAGTATGACCGAACTGTGATTTGGTGACAGCCGCCAAGCGAATTAATCTGCTCGAACCGTAAGGAGGCCCATGCCAAACCTAAAATCGATCACGCTCTGCATCCTCATGCTGACCTTACCGGCTGCCGCGCAATCCTCAGCGACGTCGGACTGCCGCCCGTTGTCATCCATCACGGCAGACATGACCGCCCGCGCGTTAGCCTCGGCCACTCGTGCCTGCGCGAACCAAGGTGATCCTCGCCGTGCCATTCAGCTCTACCTGACCTATTCCAGCTTCATCTTGTTCGACCAGCAACGGGTGAAAGACGAAAGTGCCCATATTATCGTGTCGGAACTTAACAGTTGGATTCTCACCGGCTACTATTACGACCAGATGCAAGACCTTAAGGTCTGGATCGATCAATTGCGCGACCCCGATAGTGACTACCTGAGGGAAACCTGCGCCGGCATTCTTGCCATAGGGCCTCCCAGCTATCGCCCGGACTATATGATTGTCCGCGGCATGCAGCCGCGCAAATCTGCCGAGGACTGGCACGTCGCCGGTTTTGATCCGAACCTTGCTTGGGACCGCGCAGTGCACGAAATCAATCCCTGCCCACGCCCATAACTTTATCTTGCCCTAAATACCTTGGGGGTGAATTGGCCATGGGCCAAGAGGGGGTGAAACCCCCTCCGCCGGTTCGGGGCAACGCCCCGAAAACAAAGTCAAAAGCCTCTCCCCAAGGCGAAGTACCTGGGCTACAAGTTGAGCCAATGCGAGATCGGAAGAGCACA
>JBELFK010000069.1:0-3586 GCA_042092935.1 Paracoccaceae bacterium
GACCTCAGCACCATACCGGACCTGATTTCCTGATGCCGCGCTTCACAACGTCCGATGGGCTGTCCCTGCACTATAGCGACGAAGGCCAGGGCCTACCTGTCCTCGCGCTCGCGGGGCTTACGCGTAACGGCTCGGATTTTGACTATGTCGCGCCGCATCTCAAAGGGGTCCGGCTGATCCGGCTGGACTATCGCGGGCGCGGGAAATCAGATTGGGCGGATGATTGGGCAACCTATTCAATCCCCATCGAGGCGCGGGATGCGGTTGAACTTCTGGACCACCTTGCGATCGACAGGGCCGCTATTCTCGGGACGTCACGCGGCGGGCTGATCGCGATGGTCCTCGCCGCCACGGTCAAGGATCGGTTGCTTGGCATTGCGCTGAATGACATCGGCCCCGCGCTCGATACCGCAGGCCTTGATGTTATCAAAACCTACATCGGGCAAAATCCGGTTTGGAAAACCCATGCCGAGGCCGCGGCTGAGCGCCCCGCCGCAATGGCCGGCTTTGCCAATGTGCCCGCTGAGCGCTGGCTGGCCGAAGTCAGGAAACTCTACGTCGAAACGCCGGACGGTTTGACCCTAACCTACGATCCGAAACTGCGCGACGCGGTGTTGGCAGCGGCGAGCGAATTGGCGCCAGACCTCTGGCCGCTGTTCGATTTGATGCAGGGCCTGCCCTTGGCGTGCATTCGCGGGGCCAACTCGGATTTGCTGTCGCGCGATACCCTATTGCAGATGCAGGCTCGCCGCCCCGACATGATCGCCGCCACCGCCCCAGACCGCGGTCACATCCCGTTCCTCGACGAACCCGAGGCATTGGACGCCCTGACGAAATGGCTAAAGGAAATGGACGCATGAACATCGACATGATCCACGCCGCCGCCGAGCGCATTCAGGGCCACGGACGCAAGACACCGATGCTGTCCTCGCCCTTTCTGGATGAAATCGCAGGGCGCAAACTGCTCGTCAAAGCCGAATGCCTGCAACACACCGGCAGCTTCAAGTTTCGCGGTGCATGGTCCGCGATCTCGGCGCTTGGTGAAGCGGAACGCAAACGCGGGGTGATTGCCTTTTCCAGCGGCAACCACGGTCAGGGCATTCCCTTCGCCGCCGCCCATTTCGGCGCGCCGGCTGTCGTGGTGATGCCCAAGGACGCCCCATCGCTCAAGATCGAAAACACACGCGCCCTCGGGGCCGAAGTCATCCTCTATGACCGCGAAACCGAGGACCGTGACGAAATCGGTGCGCGGCTGGCAAAAGAACGCGGGTTGACCCTGATTAAGCCCTTCGACAACGCCGAGGTGATCGCGGGCCAAGGGACAACCGGTCTTGAAATTGCCGAGCAGGCGCAGGAATTTGGCGTGGCCTCGGGCGACGTGTTGGTCTGCTGCGGCGGCGGTGGCCTGACCTCGGGCATCGCGCTGGCGCTTGAAGCCCATGCCCCCGACATGCGCGCCCGACCTGTTGAGCCCGAAGGGTATGACGACGTATTTCGCAGCCTTGCCGCAGGCACGATCCAGCGCAACAGCCAGCAAAGCGGCGGTATCTGCGACGCGATCATCACGCCGCAGCCCGGTGAATTGACCTTCCCGATCATGCACCGCCTTTGCGGGTCGGGCATTGTGGTCACCGAGGACGAGGCCCTGAAAGCCATGGCGCTGATCTTCCAACGCCTGAAAGTCGTCGCCGAGCCAGGCGGGGCAGTCGCTGTGGCCGCTGCCCTTTTTCACGCAGACGAAATCGAGGGCGACGCCGTGGTCGCCGTCATTTCCGGCGGCAATGTCGATGCCGCAATGTTCACACGCGCTTTGGAGACTTTATAATGCCGATAGCCCCTCTTTCAGACATCAACATCCACTACCGCGAAGACGGCGACCCCAGCGGCGCGCCCATTGTGTTCGCCAACTCTCTCGGCACGGACATGCGTATGTGGGACAAGATCGTCGCTGATCTGCCCGCAGGCCTGCGGATCATCCGTTATGACATGCGCGGCCACGGTCTGTCGGATTGCCCGAAGGGACCCTATACCATGGGGGCCCTGGTGCGCGACGCCGAAGGGCTTCTCGATCACCTCGGCGTCAAAAACAGCCTGTTTGTCGGTCTTTCGATCGGAGGGCTGGTCGCACAGGGCCTGTCCGTCAAACGGCTTGATCTCGTGCGCGCTGTGGTTCTGTCAAACACCGCCGCCAAAATTGGCACGCAGTCGATGTGGGCCGACCGGATCGAGGCTGCGACCAACGGCGGGATCGAGGCTTTGGCCGACGCGACCATGGACCGCTGGTTTCCCCCGGCGTTTCAGGCCACACCTGAACTGTCGCAGTGGCGCAACATGCTGACACGCACCCCGCTTGAGGGGTTTATCGGCTGCATGCACGCGATCTCGGGCACGGATTTCTACACGCCGACCAGTGGCCTGCGCCTGCCCGCCATTGCCATTGCGGGGTCCGAGGACAAAGCGACCCCGCCCGATCTTCTGCGCGAAACCATCGACCTGATCCCAGGGTCGAAATTCCACCTGATCCGGCGGGCGGGCCATGTCCCGTGCATCGATCAGCCAAAAGCCTACCTGCAAATCCTCACCGACTTTATCGCCGAGACCGGTCATCTGAATGGCTGACATCCTGTTGGTCCACGGGGCAGCTCACGGCGCGTGGTGTTGGCGTGAGACAACCCCGGCGCTGCAAGCCCTCGGGCACGCGGTCAAGGCCATCGATCTGCCCAGCCACGGAGACGACCCGACCCCCGTCAACGAGGTGACACTGGACCGATATGCAGAGTGCATCATCGAAGCACTGGACACGCGCAGCGTCATTGTCGGGCACTCCATGGCGGGCTATCCAATCAGCCTTGTCGCGGAACGCAGACCCGACTTGTCGCAGCGGCTGATCTATCTATGTGCTTACGTTCCGAAATCCGGCCATACGCTTAGCCAGATGCGCAAACTCTCGGACCATCAACCTTTGGCCCCCGCCTTTGTCTTGGCCGCAGACCGCAAAAGTTTCACCTTTGACGGCGCCATGGTCAGGGACCGGTTTTATGCCGACTGCTCGGACGCGCAAATCGCCTACGCCAAAGCCCGTCTGTCACCCCAGGCAATTGCCCCAAACGAAACCGTTGTGACCCTGAGCGACCGTTATGCCCAAGTGCCGCGCAATTACATCCGTTGCACGCGAGACGGCGCCATTCCTTATGACCTGCAAGTTGCCATGACGGAAAGCTGGCCTCCGTCTGATGTTGTCGATATCGAGACCTCTCATTCTCCGTTTTTCTCGGCCCCTGATACTCTGGCGGCCCAAATTGATCGGTTCATTCGTGCCTGACCTCACCAAAACGCCAAAACTGGCCATGGCGGCAATTTTGATGCTGTTCATGATCGACGCCATGGGGATCGGCCTGATGATGCCGGTCATGCCAAGCCTGATTCAAGAGGTCACCGGCGAGGACATCAGCCGCGCCGCCCTCTGGGGCGGCATGTTGACCACCAGCTTTGCAGTCATGCAATTCCTCTGCGCCCCGACCATCGGAGCCCTGTCGGACGTCTTCGGTCGGCGCGTCGTGTTGATCGTGTCGTTGCTCGTCATGGC
>JBELFK010000069.1:3686-14746 GCA_042092935.1 Paracoccaceae bacterium
CGATCAACATCCTGTTCATCTATTTCGTCCTGCCCGAAACCGTCAAAAAGCGCTCGTTCAAGCTGCCGAACTGGGCCAAGATCAATCCGCTGTCCACGTTCAGCGTTGTGGTGAAACACAGACAGCTTCGCTTGATCCTGACGATCATCCTGCTCAACGAGATCTCGTTTATCGTCTATCCCGCTGTTTGGTCGTTTTTCACAATCGAGCGTTTTGACTGGACCCCGTCGCAGGTCGGCATGTCGCTGGCCCTGTTCGGGCTGTGCATGGCCTTCGTGCAAGCGGTCGTCATACGCATCTACCTCAAACACTTGGGCGAGGTGAAAACAGTGGTCGTGGGCTTGTCGATGAACATCGTGGTCTTCTCGGCCATGACCTTTCTTGAAACCGGCTGGATCGCACTGGCGCTGATCCCGATTTCGGCGATGGGCGCGGTGATCCTGCCCCCGCTGAAAGCCATCATGAGCAAACAAACCCCCGAGGACGCCCAAGGCGCATTGCTGGGCGTCGTTGCTTCGACCTCCTCGGTCGGTGCCATCATCGGGCCGTTGATCGCGACCTACAGCTTCCGGCTGTTCACCGGAGAGGATGCAATAACCTACTTGCCCGGAATTCCCTTTGCGGTCTCTGCGCTGATGATGGTTATTAGCCTGTTCCTGATCGCCCGCATCAATCCGACCGACTAGGCCATTTCTGTAAATTTACGTCACGTTGGTCGCATTTGGCATTGATCGCACCCACGATCACTCGCAACCTGCAAGAAACGCAAAGACGAGGCGCACTTAATGCAGACCATCAAAGCAGCCGTTTGTCGCGAGTTCGGCAAACCCCTCCAGATCGAAGACATTCAGATCGCGGCCCCAAACCAAGGCGAGATCGAAGTCACGCTTGAGGCCTGCGCGATCTGCCATTCCGACATCTCCTATGCCGACGGCGCTTGGGGTGGCACCCTGCCTGCGGTCTACGGCCACGAGGCCGCCGGTCATATCACCGCCCTCGGCGAGGGCGTCAAAAACCTCAGGATCGGCGACACGGTTGTCGTCACGCTGATCCGCGCTTGCGGCCAGTGCCCCAACTGTTCCTCGGGCAAGCCTGTCATCTGCTCAACCAGCGGCGGGGACCAAGGCCCCCTGCGCGACGCCACCGGAGCGCCGCTTGAACAGGCCATGAATTCAGGCGCTTTCGCCGAAAAAGTCGTGGTTGACCAAAGTCAGGTTGTCGTCATCCCCGACGATATGTCGCTCGACGCGGCATCGCTGATCGCCTGTGGTGTCATCACCGGCGTCGGCGCTGTCGTCAACGCGGCCCAACTCCGCGCAGGTCAAGACGTCGTCGTGATCGGTGCTGGGGGCGTCGGCCTCAACGCCATCCAAGGCGCCCGCATCGCCGGCGCCCGCCGGATCATCGCGGTCGATATGAGCGCTGAAAAACTGGAAATCGCCAAGGAATTCGGCGCAACCGACGGCGTGCTTGGCTCGGACGACAAGCCGTGGAAAGCGGCGTTTGACAAAATGGGCAAAGGCGCGGACGCCGTCATCGTCACCGTCGGCGCGATCCCCGCCTATGACGCGGCCCCACGCTATCTGGCCCCGGGCGGCAAAGTCATCATCGTCGGCATGCCCCCCTCGGACGCGCTGTCGCAATACGAACCCGGCATTCTGGCCGCCATCGGTCAGGGCATGGTCGGCTCGAAAATGGGCGACACGGTCATCAAACGGGATATTCCGTGGATGGTGGACCTCTACCAGCAAGGCCGCCTGAAGCTCGACGAATTGATCTCGGGCCATTGGCGTCTCGATCAAATCAACGAGGCGATTGCCGACACGAAAACCGGCACCGCCAAACGAAACGTCATCGTCTTCAATCGCTAGCTTTGGGGAAACACCATGATCGACACCGTCCGCATCACCGAAAACGGCGCAATTGTCGAGGTCGATCACAACGCCACGACTCACCGCTTTCATGCGCTCTGGCTGCGCGACAACGCGCCCACCCCGGACACCCGCGATCCCGACAATGGCCAACGTCTCATCACGATGGCCGATCTGGCGTTGAACACCACCGTCGTCGCGGCCTCGGCGGCGGGCGGCAAGCTGGCGCTGACCTTCGCGCCGGACCCGCACGATTGCATCTATGACGCCGAGTGGTTGATCGCGCACGCCTATGACGCAAAGCCCGCCGCCCTGCCCGGTCAGCTACCAGACGGGGCCGAGGCTTGGGACGCCGGGCTCAACGCCACCGTGCCCACGGGCACTTATCCCGATCTGGCAAGCGACCCGAACGCCCTGCGCAACTGGCTCGCCAAAATCCGCACATACGGCTTTGCCAAGGTCACCGACCTGCCTGTCGAACCGCTCAACCTGTTCAAGATCGTCGACCTGTTTGGCTATGTGCGCGAAACCAACTACGGCCGCCATTTCGAAGTCCGAACCGAGGTGAACCCCGTCAACCTCGCGTTCACGGGACTCGGGCTGCAAGCCCACACCGACAACCACTACCGCGATCCCGTGCCAACGCTGCAAGTCTTGTCCTGCCTGGAGAACTCGGCCGAGGGCGGCGAAAACATGGTCGTCGATGGCTTTGCCTGCACGCGTCGCCTGCAACAGGAAGATCCGCGCGCGTTTGATCTGCTCAGCAAATACACCGCGCGTTTTGCCTACGAGGGGTCATCGGACGTTGCGCTCCATTCGCGTCGCCCGATGATCGACCTCGCGCCGGACGGTGTCTTGCAGACCATCCGCTTCAACTCGCGCTCGATCGCACCGCTGGTCGATGTCCCCTTCGACGACATGGCCGACTATTACGCCGCCTACAAACGCCTCTCTGACATCATCGACGACCCCGCGATGGAGGTCACCTTCAAGCTCTCCCCAGGCGAGGCCTTCATCGTCGACAACACCCGCGTCCTGCACGCCCGCAAGGGCTATTCCGGCGAAGGCCACCGCTGGCTACAAGGCTGCTACGCCGACAAGGACGGTCTCTTGTCCACCCTCTGCGCGCTCGAGAAAACCTTATGACACCCCCAGATTATGCAAGTCTGACCAAAGACAACATCGTCGCCTTCATCGGCGATATATTCGAACGCCGCGGCGACGAAGAATACCTGGGCGAGGCCGTTACCATGGCCCAACACATGCTCCAGGGCGCGACGCTTGCCGAACAGGGCGGGCTTGCGGAAGACATCATCGTCGCGGCCCTGCTGCACGACATCGGGCATTTCACCTCCGAATTCGGCACCTATCACCCCGACGATACGCAAGACCGCCACCACGAAGACGCCGGCGCCGATGTGCTCGCCCCTTTCTTTCCGTCCGTGGTGACCGATTGCGTGAAATACCACGTGGCGGCAAAGCGCTATCTCTGCGCAACAAAGCCCGAGTATGTCGCCCGCCTGTCCACGGCCTCGTTACACACCTTGCAACTCCAGGGCGGCCCAATGAATGCCGCGGAAGTGGCCGACTTTGAAACCAACCCCAACCTGAAGAAAATCATTCAGGTCCGCTACCTCGACGAGGCCGGTAAAATCGCCGACATGCCAACGCCCGGCTACGCCCATTTCGCACCGATGGTGCAGCGCATCGTCGACGCCCATTGTGCCTAGTCACGCGCCGTCAAGCGCCCCGTCCCACCCAAAGTAAACACCCGGCACTTCGTCGGCCCCCAAGCTGCGGTAAAGCGCAAGTGCGGGGGCGTTGTCTTGCTCGGTCCCCAGCCAAACCCCCTCGCAGCCGCGCGCACGGGCAATCCCGATCATCGCGCCAATCAAACCCGTCGCCACCCCGCGCCGCGTCCAGCCATCCCGCGTGCCCACTTCATTGATGAACATCGACGGCGGCTTGTCGGGGTGCAGCAAGATATTGGCCGACACCATCCCGACCGCCAAATCACCGGCAAAGGCCAAAACCAATTCATGCAACGGATCGCGCAAAAACGCATCCGCCTGAACCGGATCGACCGGATTGTCGAACACCCCTTCGCGCACCGACAACAAAAGCGCCAAGTCCTCCGGCCCAACCTGCTTGAAAACTATCTCCACAATCTCACGCTCCCTGCACTTTTTCTTTGTCCATCTACTCCGGGGGTGCCCGAGGGGGCAGCGCCCCCTCGGCCTGCCCGCCGCAGGCGTGCCTGCATTTCAATGCAGGTTCCGACGCATTCCCCCATCAAGGTCGTTTTCTGACTTGCCACACCCAATCACCAATCGCATCGTGGGTCCAAACTGGAAGGCACGCCATGAAACTGCAAGACCTCGACATCATCGTCACCTCTCCCCCTGCCCCCGGATGGGGCGGACGCTACTGGATCCTCGTCAAACTGACCACCGACACCGGTATCACCGGTTGGGGCGAATGCTACGCCTCCTCGGTCGGTCCCGAGGCGATGAAGCCGGTGATCCGCGATGTGTTTGAACGCCATATGCTCGGCGAAAACCCCGAGAACATCGAGCGTATGTTCCGCAAGGCCTATTCCTCAGGGTTCACCCAACGACCAGACCTCACCGTCATGGGGGCTTTTTCGGGCCTGGAAATCGCCTGTTGGGACATTTTGGGCAAAGACCGCGACCGCCCCGTCTGGGCCCTGCTTGGCGGGCTAATGAACGAGCGGATACGCTCTTACACCTACCTCTATCCGATGCCGCACCACTCTATGGCAGATTTCTGGACCAGCGCCGATAATGCCGCCGAAGCCGCCGCCGATCTCGTCAAACAAGGCTACACGGCCGTCAAATTTGACCCCGCAGGCCCCTACACCATGCGCGGGGGCCACCAACCAGCCATGTCCGACATCACCCAATCCGTCGCCTTCTGCAAAACCATCCGCGAGGCCGTCGGCGACAAGGCCGATCTCTTGTTTGGCACCCATGGGCAATTCTCAACCCCCGGTGCCATCCGTCTCGGGCAGGCGATCGAACCTTATTTACCACTTTGGTATGAAGAACCCATTCCGCCAGACAACCTCGCGGAATTTGAGCGTGTCGCCAACGCAGTGCGCATTCCAATCGCCACCGGCGAGCGGATGACAACACGCGCCGAGTTTCACGCCGTGCTCAAAGCGGGCGCGCGTATCCTGCAACCGGCCCTCGGTCGCGCCGGCGGTCTCTGGGAGGCACGCAAGATCGCCAGCCTTGCAGAAAGCTACAACGCCGAAATGGCGCCGCATCTCTATGCCGGTCCGGTCGAATGGGCCGCCAACATCCACCTCGCGGCGGCCATCCCCAATCTTCTGATCGCCGAGACCATCGAAACGCCGTTCCACAATGACCTCATCAAGGGCAGCATCCGTGTCGAAAACGGCTTTATCCCCGCACCGACGGCGGCCGGACTTGGCATCGAGATTGACGAAAACCTCGCCCGCGCGCATCCCTACAGCGGCCGCCACCTGCACCTCGAAATGCGCGACGAACCCTGCGATTACGTCAACGGAAACGCCTTCCAAGGGGGCGCACCGGCAAAATAACGCTTTGCGAAACTCGCATATGTTATTTATTGTTGCTAAACAGCGTCGAGAAGGAGTGAATACACCATGAACACCCATGTCGCGCCACCGGCTGAAGAAATGGCAGAAAACGCCCAGAGCGCTGCTGCCTATCTAAAGACACTGGCCCACGAAGGCCGCCTTATGATCCTCTGCCACCTCGGAAGCGGAGAAAAGTCAGTGGGCGAGCTGGAAGACCTTTTGAGTATTCGTCAGGCAGCCGTCAGCCAAATGCTTGCGCGATTGCGCGACGAAGGTCTGGTCGCACCCCGTCGGGATGGCAAAACGATTTACTACAGTCTCGCGGATGACAACACGGTTCAGGTGATCGGCCTGCTCTATAACCTGTTCTGCAAGGACGACTGCGCCTGATCCAACAAAGACCAGCCCGTCAGGCCCGTCAGGCACACTCACCTGAGTGCCCTCTCGGCGATCTTTTGGCGCAAACGAAAGGGGCCCCGAAAGGCCCCTTTAATTCTTTCTAAATCCAGCACGTTACCCCAGCGCTTCGTCGCAGCGCTTGCAAGTGCCGTCATGGCCGTGGGTGCCGACGTCTGGCAGCACTTTCCAGCAGCGCTGACATTTCTCGCCTTCGGCTTTCTCAAACACTACGCCAACGCCATCGATTTCCGGCAGGCGGAAGGCCTCCGCCGGGCTTGGGTCGCCGCTAAGCACTAGATCGGAGGTGATGCAGATATCGTCAAACGCCACGGACCTCAGTGCGGCCAACATGTCTGCGTCGCGGACATGCACCACTGGCGCGGCCTCAAGCGATGCGCCGATAACCTTGTCCGTCCGCTGGATTTCCAACGCCGCCGTCACTGCCCGCCGCGCCTGACGCACCTGTGCCCATTTCGCCGCCAAAGGTTCGTCCAGCCAATCGGCAGGGGTGTCGGGGAAATCGATCATGTGAACCGAACTGTCTTCACCCGGGAAACGCTCTAGCCAGACTTCCTCCATCGTGAACACCAACACCGGTGCCAACCATGAGGTCAAACGATGGAACAGGATGTCCAGAACCGTGCGCGCCGAGCGGCGGCGCAAAGTGTCCCCGTCGCAATAGAGCGCGTCTTTGCGGATATCGAAGTAAAAGGCCGACAGGTCCACGGTGGCAAAGTTGAAGACCGCGCTGAAGACGCCCTGGAAATCAAACTCGGCATAGCCCTTGCGAACCTTGTGGTCCAACTCGGCCAGACGGTGCAGCACCCAGCGCTCAAGCTCGGGCATGTCGGCAGGATCAACGCGGTCGGCTTCCGAGAACTCGGACAGCGAGCCCAGCATAAACCGCATGGTGTTGCGCAAACGGCGATAGCTGTCGGCGACGCCCTTCAGGATCTCCGGCCCGATCCGCTGATCCGCGGTGTAGTCGGTCTGGGCCACCCAAAGACGCAGAATATCGGCGCCGTATTGCTTGACGACCGTTTCCGGCACGATGGTGTTGCCCAGCGATTTGGACATCTTGTTGCCCTTCTCGTCGAGCGTGAACCCATGCGTCACCACATTGCGGTAAGGCGCACGACCCAAGGTGCCGCAAGCCTGCAACAGCGAGGAATGGAACCACCCGCGGTGCTGGTCGGTGCCCTCCATATAGACATCGGCGATGCCGTCAGCGGTGCCATCTTCACGGTCGCGCAGAACAAAGGCGTGGGTCGAGCCTGAGTCAAACCACACATCCAGCACGTCAAACACCTGATCGTAGTCGTCAGGGTTCACGTCGTCGCCAAGGAAACGCTCTTTCGCGCCCTCGGCGTACCAGCAGTCTGCGCCCTCGGCCTCGAAAGCCTCGGCGATGCGCGCGTTCACTGCGTCGTTGCGCAGCAGAAAGTCAGGGTCCGTTGGCAGCAGGCCTTTGCGGGTGAAACAGGTCAGCGGCACGCCCCAAGCGCGTTGACGGGACAGAACCCAATCCGGCCGCGCTTCGATCATGCTATAGAGACGGTTGCGGCCGCTCTGAGGCCACCACTTCACCAAAGCGTCAATCGACGTCAGCGCGCGTTCGCGGATCGTCGTGCCGTGGGTGTCCTGCCAGTCGCCCAGATCGCGATCCACCGCCGCGAACCACTGCGGCGTGTTGCGGAACACGATAGGCGCCTTTGAGCGCCACGAGTGCGGGTAGCTGTGCGAGACACGGCCACGGGCGATGATACCGCCCGCCTCAACCAGCTTGGCGATAACAGCGTTGTTGGCTTTGCCTTCTTTGCCTTTGCGGTCAAAGACCTGAAGGCCCGCGAAGAACGGCACATGCGGCAGGAACTCGGATTCCTCGCCCACGTTGTGAGTCATCCGGTCAATCCAGTTGCGCTTGACGAAAGCCTCATAGTCGTCCGCACCGTGGCTTGGCGCAGTGTGGACAAAGCCCGTGCCGGCGTCGTCGGTGACGTGGTCTCCATCGATCATTGGGACGCCTTCAGGATAATCCCAATACGGATCCAAATCAGCGAAGGGGTGCTTAAGGACCATGCCCTCAAATTCGCTGGTCGCCACATCGCGGACGCGGGTGAATTCGGTCACACGAGACTTACCCAGCGCGTCTTCGGCCAAGGTGTCAGCGAACAGATAGAGATCACCGGGGTTGGTCCAGCTCTCTTCTTCGGTCGCGTCAACGCGGTAGAGACCATAGGCCACCTTGTCGTTATAAGCCACGGCTTTGTTGGACGGGATGGTCCAAGGGGTTGTGGTCCAGATAACGACGCGGGCTTTTTCGATCGCATGGATGTCTTGCATCACTTCGTCCGGTGTGCGCCCTTCAGCCCAGCCATACGGTTCCCCGTTATACTCCTCAATTTCGAACGGCACCCAGATCGTATGGCTCTTATGATCGTGATACTCGATCTCGGCTTCAGCCAAGGCGGTCTTCTCAACCGGAGACCACATCACAGGCTTTGACCCCTGATAGAGCGAGCCGTTCATCAGGAACTTCATGAACTCCTCGGCGATCACGCGTTCGGCGTGGAAGTCCATCGTCAGATAGGGGTTTTCCCAATTGCCGGTGATCCCGAGACGCTTGAACTCATCGCGCTGGATATCCACCCAGCCCTCGGCGAACTTGCGGCATTCCTGACGGAAATCCACCACGTCCACGTCGTCTTTGTTCTTGCCCTTTTTGCGGTACTGCTCTTCGATCTTCCATTCGATCGGCAGACCGTGGCAATCCCAGCCCGGCACATAGCGGCTGTCAAAACCCATCATCTGGTGCGAACGGACGATCATGTCCTTGATCGTCTTGTTCAGCGCGTGGCCGATATGCAAATGGCCGTTGGCATAGGGCGGGCCGTCGTGCAGGGTAAAGGGCTTGCGGCTGCCGTCTTTGGCCTTGTCGCGCAGGCGACCGTAGACGTCCATTTGTTCCCAACGGGCCAGCCACTCGGGTTCGCGCTTGGGAAGGCCTGCGCGCATCGGGAAATCCGTCTGAGGCAGGTTCAGGGTCGATTTATAGTCAGGGGTTTCGGCACACATATCCGTGTTGCTCCGTCATCATTTTTCAACTGGGGGATAACAAAAGGCGGCGCGGTGATCCATACGCCTTTGCCCGGCAAACTCTGATCCTTAGAGCGCCGGGTGACTAATTCGAATAATGATGCCGAAAGCGTTTCGCTTTGAACCTGCATCGCAGGTGTGATCTGAAACGTCCGGATCCCATCGATGTTGAGACTGCATGGCGTACGCTTTGGTGCCCAAGCCGTTCTCAAAACAATTGAATTCATGTGTCATGAGGGACTTATAGGGCCGCTTCCCCACGAGGTCCAGAGGCTCCATCCGCCGCAATCATCCGCGTTGAAACACACCCGTCAACGCGCGTTTGACGACGTTGCGGGTCTTGGGTTTTTCCCGCACAACAAAGGGCATGGGTCGGCAAAGCGTGATCGCGGTGATCCCAACCCGCGCGGTCAATGCCCCATTGATGATGCCCTCGCCAAACCGGCGTGAAATCTTGCCCGCAAGCGCCCCACCCGCGACCGAGCTGATAAGATCGTCGCCGATCGCGACAGCACCCGTGGCAACAAGATGGGTCAGCACGGCGCGCACCAGCTTCCAACTGCCGACGGTGCCAGAGCGTCCGCCGTAGATTTGCGCCACAGCCCGCACCATCCGCATGTTCGTCGCCAGCGCTATCGCGATGTCGGCCAGCGCAATCGGCACCAGCGCCGTGGACATCGCTACCCGCCGCGCGGCGGATTCAACTTCGGCCAGCGCCGCCTTGTCGAGCGGATCCATGAGTTCGGCCTCAGCAAGCGTCAGGATACCTTCGGCGTCCATCTGGTCTGGCAGCAGCTCGTTGACGCGATTGATCTTCCACGACATGTCGTCGCGCCCGCGATACAACGCCATCACGTCCGAGGCCGCTTTGACGCCCTCTGCGCGGCTATTGCCCAGCCGAGCCTCTGCCGTCGCGGTTTGCAACCGCTCAAGCACGTCGAGACGTCGGTAGGCCAAGGCTTCGCGCAAGGCGACAAGGCCGAGCAGTGCCAAAACGATCCCCGTCAGCGCGGTGATCGTCATGCCGATAAGCGGACGACTTTCCAGCAAACCCACCACGAAATCCCACATCGCAATGCCAACCAAAGCCGAGATCAACGCCCCGAGAGCCGCCAGGAACCAACGCCCCAAGCGGCTGACCCGCCCGCGCGACGCCGCGAGGTGTTGGGCAACAGCCGGCAGCGCCGCTTCTCCGATCTCGGGGACCGGTGGTGCATCGGCGGGGGACGGATCGTCTGCCTCAAGGTCAATCAGGATTGGACCGTCGGTCATGTCGCTGTTCGCTTCCATTGTAAAAACACGTCAGGCAGGCCCTCATCATTCGCCTGGCCCTCTGTCGTGCGTATTTCGCGAAACCCTTCGCGCAGATAAAACCGGCGTGCGCCCGCGTTGGCTTGGAACGTCCAAAGCTCCAACGCCTCACGGCCCGCCTTGGCGCCATCCAACAGCGCCTTGCCAAAACCCGACCCTTGCGCGGCATTCGCCACGTAGAGCGCGTTCACCTCGGAACCGTTACGTGCCAAAAAGCCGACGACGTCACCGTCGCGCTCTGCAATTGTCATCCAACCGCGATCAATCATCGAGGCGCAAAACCCGATATCCTCGGCACGGGTATGGATACGCGGCATCCAGTCCGTCGTGTCGATGAATTCTGACATGATCGCGCCGGTCTTGCCGGCATCGGTCGAGCGTGCCTTGCGAAGCGTCATTTGAACACATCCCCGATCAGGAAATCCGCTGCCCGATCCAGGCGGATATGCGGTGGCCCCTGCCCCGGCAAAAGCGTCAAGGGTGCAGGCTGAAATGCAATGTCCTTAAGACCAAAACGACCCTCGGCCTCAAGCACCTCGGCAAGAGATGTGGGCACTGAACCGGGATGAAACGCGACCGCACCCGCCTTGTGCGCAACGCGGCCCTGCACGCAGTCCAACACCCCGTTTTCACGCTTTATCTGGGTTTCGGTCGTCACCCGAAGCGAAGCCAAAGACATCGCCGCCGTCTGTGCACCGGCGAAATCCGCTCGATCCCGGGATTGCCGCACAAGGTTTTCCATAAAGGCGGTCAGATCGGGATGCTGCTTGTGGTGCAAATGATCGGCCTTGGTCGCA
>JBELFK010000070.1:0-12956 GCA_042092935.1 Paracoccaceae bacterium
TCAGCGACACAAAGGCATCGCGCACGTCTTCGCGGGGAAGATAGCAATCGAGCAACAAGCCGTCGGGTTGCTGCACCGGCATATCCTTCATCGAATGCACTGCGATGTCGATTTTGCCCGACAGCAAATCCTCTTCGATTTCCTTGGTGAACAATCCCTTGCCGCCAATTTCCTTTAGCGGCTTGTCCGCGTCGATCAACGTGCGATCGTCTCCGGTGGTTTTTATCACCACGATCTCAAACGCCTCGGACGGCAGATCGAAGGCTTTTGCAAGACGCGCGCGGGTCTCATGCGCCTGCGCAAGCGCAAGAGGCGAGCCTCGGGTGCCGATTTTCAGGGGATCTGCGGGGGTGGGCAACATCATGTTCATGCCCCCTGATAATCGCGGCAGGTTGTCCTGACAAGCGGGTGACGCTTGACATCGGCGCTTTGTCGCGGGACGAACGCGGGCAAAGAAAAGGAAGTGACATGGCTCAGAAGAAAATCCTCCGTGCATTGGCAGGCGAGACCTTGGACGTACCGCCGATCTGGATGATGCGTCAGGCTGGACGCTACCTACCGGAATACCGCGCCACACGCGCCGAGGCCGGTGATTTCCTGAAACTTTGCTACAATCCAAAGCTGGCCGCCGAGGTCACGCTGCAACCGATCCGCCGCTATGGGTTTGACGCGGCCATCCTGTTTGCCGACATTCTGCTGTTGCCTCAGGCTTTGGGCGCGGATTTGTGGTTCGTCACTGGCGAAGGTCCGCGCCTGTCGACGATCACGTCGGATGCAGATTTTGACAAGCTGGGCGGCGTCGATGACATCCACAAAACCCTGAACCCTGTTTACGAGACCGTGAAAATCCTGTCACGCGAACTGCCCGAAGAAACCACGCTGATCGGGTTCGCGGGTATGCCGTGGACCGTGGCGACTTATATGATCGCCGGACGTGGCACGCCGGACCAAGGCCCGGCCCACGCGCTAAAGGCAGAAAACAGACCGCTGTTTGAGAGTGTGATCGATCTGCTGACCCAAGGCACGATTGAATACCTGTCAAAACAAATCGACGCTGGCGCCGAAGTTGTCAAACTGTTTGACAGCTGGGCCGGATCGCTAAAGGGCGATGACTTTGATCGCTACGCGCTTGAGCCTGCCAAAAAGATCACAGCGGCGCTCAAGGAACGGCACCCCGAGATCCCTGTCATCGGCTTTCCACGCGAAGCGGGCGAGCGCTACATTGGCTTTGCCAAGGCGACGGGCGTTGATTGCGTAGCACTTGACAACTCGGTTTCGCCGGAATGGGCGGCGGCACATGTGCAGGTTGACGGATGCGTTCAGGGCAACCTCAAGTCCTCGCATATGGTGACTGGCGGGCAAGCCTTGGTGGATGAAACCCGCGCCATCGTCAAAGCCTTTTCAGGCGGTCCGCATATTTTCAACCTTGGACATGGCATTACGCCTGACGCGGACCCGGAAAACGTTCAACTGATGATCGATACCGTCCGCAACGGTTAAGAAAAAGGGTATCGCGCCCGTCGATACCCTTCTTTCCTCACGCAGACTGTATAAGGCCTAGGATTTCAGCTTGGCCTGAATGTCCTGCAACACGTCGTCCACGCTGGTTTCGAGCTTGCTGTAAAGCGCGTCTACCCAGCCTTCGAGGTGACGTTTCTCCTCGGCGGTCAGGGTCTTGGCCGTCACGACGACGATGGGAATGCTGTGCCATTCAGGGCGCTTGCGGTATTCCTCGATGAAGCCGAAACCGTCCATTTCCGGCATCATCAGGTCGAGAAGGATCATCGACGGAGTCGCCTTTTCCAGCGCGTCCAACCCTTCGCGGCCATTGGTCGCCTCAAGCACGGACGCACCCTCTTTTTCGAGATATTTGCGCATCACCGTGCGCGTCGGCTGATCGTCTTCGATCAACAACACCGACGCGCCGTCACGGTCCTGCAAGAACTTGTCCAACACGCGCACCAGCTTCTTGCGATCCACGGGTTTGGACAGGTACTCAGACGCGCCAAGCGAAAACCCGAGGCTGCGATCTTCGGCGATTGTCACCATGACGACGGGGATGTTCGCCGTGCTTTGCGTGGATTTCAACTTGCTGAGAACAGACCACCCGTCGGCGTGGGGCATAATCACGTCCAAGGTGATTGCGTCGGGCAAAAGCTCTTGCGCCTTTTGCAGCCCGTCTTTGCCATCGACGGCCATAACAGTGCGATAGCCGGCGACATTCAGGTTGCGGTGCAAAAGCTCGCGGACGTTCGCATCATCGTCGATAATCAGAACAAGCGGAGAATCCTCGCTGACGCCGGCCTTGTTGGCCGCAGGCGTGTCGTCCGTCTCGGGTCGGTTCACAAGCGGTCTCGCATCGACGGCAACCTTCATTGTAAAGGTCGTCCCGACGCCCGCCTCGCTGACGGCAAGAATATCTCCGCCCAGCATCCGGCTGAACTCTCGCGTGATTGTCAGCCCGAGACCGGTGCCGCCAAATTTCTTTGAGGTCGAGGAATCCGCCTGCGTGAAGGGATCAAAGATCCGGTCAAGTTGCTCGGGCGTCATCCCGATGCCCTCGTCGGTGATGTCAAAGACGATCAGATCCCCCTGATCCGAGGGTTCAATTCGGGTGTTTACCGTCAAAGTCCCATTCTCGGTAAACTTTGCGGCATTCGATAAAAGATTGAACATGTTTTGACGCAGTTTGGTCAGATCCGAATGGATCGCCCCGACCCCGTCGCCGATGTCCACCTTGAGCGTATTATTGTTCTTATCAACGAGCGGTTTGATGGTGTTCGCGACATCCTCCATCATCTCACTGACCGCGATTTCTTCGACGTAAAGCTCGATCTTGCCGACTTCGATCTTGGACAGGTCCAGAATGTCATTAATCAAGCCCAGCAGGTGTTTGCCTGCGTTCTGAATCTTTTGCAGATCGGGAATATATTCTTCGTTTTCATCGTCTTCGGCATCGTCGATCAACAATTCAGCATACCCAATGATCGCATTCAAAGGCGTGCGCAGCTCGTGGCTCATGTTGGCAAGAAATTGCGATTTGGCGCTATTGGCATCCACCGCAGCGTCGCGGGCGACGCCAAGCTCTTTGACGAGAACATCCAACTCGGCCTCGTGTTCTTTTAGTTCGGTGATGTCGGTGAAGATCGACACGTTGCCACCGTCGCTGGTGCGAAAGCCTTCGGCTTTGTACCACGTGCCATCGGGCAGCCGGTTTGTCGAATTGCGGGCCTCGTCTGATGTGCGTTCTTCCAGAATTTTCTTGGTCCACTCCTCTCGCGTCATCCCGCCAAAGTCGGTTCGTTTTATATCGCGCATGATATTCGCAAATTTTTCCCCCACGACCGGACGCCGCGCGAGAACCTCGATCATGTCGCTGTATTGCGTGTTGAACATGACGAAACGGTCGTCCTGATCGAACAGGGCAAACCCCTGACCCAACGCCTCGATACCGTCGTGCAGGCGGGCGTGGGCAAGGTCCGACTGGCGCGCCATTTCGGCCAGTTCTTCCTCTTTTTGCTTCAACTCGGTGACATCCGTAAAGATCGACACCGTCCCCCCGTCCGAGGTTTCATACCCTTCAGCGCGGAACCATGTTCCATCGTTTTGCTTGTTGATGCTGTCGCGAACCTTTGTTTCTTTACGTTCACGAAGGATGCGCTGAATCCACTGTTCTTTATCCTCCATACTGTCGGGGATATAGTTCACTTCGGCGGTGGCCCGCATGATCGCTTCAAAGCTGTCGCCCACCATCGGAGACCGCCCAAGGATACCTTTTAGCCGCTCGGCATATTTGGAATTGAACAGGGCGATATTGTCGTCTTTGTCAAACAGCACAAAGCCCTGTCCGATCACCTCGAGCGCGTCTGTCATGCGGGAATGGGCAAGCTCGGCCTCTTCGCGGCTTTTCTTCACCTCGGCCTCGGCGGCCTTGCGTTCGGCGACCGACCCAAGCTGCGCCCCGACATGTTCCAGCGTTTTGATAATCTCGATGTTTGCCGGCGTGACAGCTTCGGCGAAAAATTCGATCACGCCGATGACCTGCTGATTGATCGTCACGGGAAAGGCCATGCCTGCTTTGAGTCCGGCTTGTTTGGTGAACTCGGCGCGGCGGAAATCCTCATAGGTATCGAGGTTCTCGATCCAAACCTCGCGGCTTTCGGCAAGCACACGTCCCGGCAAACCCGAGACATCGCCGAAACGCAGGTTTTCCGAAGCCCCGCCGAGATCCGACAGTTTCGATGCAGTTTCGATATGCCAAATACCGCTGGGGACGAGGTGGCTGTGACCATCTTTTTGCGCAACAACATAGGCGTGTCCGACCGGCCAATTCGCGTAGATGCAAATCTCATGCACCGCGGTTTGCAGCGCCGCCTCAAAACTGTCGGCGCTGTTGGCGGCAAGGACGATGTTTTGCAACAGACGGACCGAGGCTGTCCGCTCGGCCACCCTGCGTTCAAGCTGGGCGTTGGCCTCGACAAGTGCGTTTTGCGCTTCGATCTCGGACGAGATATTGCGCCCGTAGATGTTGACGTATTCCTCGCCTTCAACCGGAGTGTAGGTGAACAAATAGGTTTCATCGCCGGCTTCCATATTCACCGAAGTTACATCCCGCGTGCGGATCGACTCGCTCGCGGTGTTCGCCAGCATCGTACTGAGGCGAATAGGCGGGCCTTGCTCGACAACTCCGGGCAGCGATTCAGACGCGTGGTTGCAAAACAGTAGCAACCCGTTGCCAAGGGCGCGCATCACGGGGTTGGGATTCTCATTGGGAAACTTCGTCAGGTCGGCGGCTTGTTTTTGCGCCGCGCGCATCTGGGTCACATCGCGCCCGTAGATGTTCACATACTCAAACTCATGCACGGGGATGATCGCCAGCTCAAAAATGATGTCGCCTGCGACATAATCCAGCCGGGCTTCTTCATTTGTTCTGTAGCTTTCAAGGGCCGTACGCGAGACAAGGTCTTCAACCCTCATCTTCTTGGTGTCCAGAAGATCACTCAGGGTGCGGGAATACTTGTTCGCGTAGATCACGACACCCTTCGGGTCGAGACGCATCACAGGGCTGTTGGATTCATCCGGCAGTCGCGCGAGACCCTCAATATCGTCATGAGACCCTTTTCTGATCTTCTTTTTGCTTGCGGCCATTTTACAATTCCGTTGTTGGTGTGTGGCTCAAAACTGACGTTTTGTCAGATCAGACCCCGATCTTCAGGTGATATATTCGCTCGGCGGCGTGGACTCCGGCCTGCGCGAACGGCTAATTTCTGTTGATATTACAGGGCATTGCGCCCATCGAAGACTTTTTGAATGCCAACTTAGAAACGTCCGCCACTGCCCATGCCTGCATTTGACGCCGTGGTTTATCATGTGCCAAGTGTTTTCCTCCCCTCCGAGAAAACTCTTTGTTTTTCCGACAAATATTCCACAGAATAGACAAATTGAGAAGAACATTGCTGGAGAGTACCGGCAAACATGTGGACAGGATAAATATTTTGACGACCACCGACGGAAATATCGGCGTATCTTCGATGATCGCTTGCGAGTTTGTTATCGGCGTGACGGGGCATCGTGATCCGGTTGCCAGTGATATTATCGAATTGAAGAAAAACATCGTGCACGCCATCGGGCAGGTGCGCCACAGTTTCGAAGATCTTCCCGTGCGGCTCGTGACCGGAATGGCCGAGGGCGCCGACACTTTAGCCGCCGAAGTTGCGCTTGATATGGGGCTGCTGGTCACCGCCGTGTTGCCGATGCCCCGCGCATTTTACGAGCAAGATTTTCAAGGCGCGGCTTTGGCCCGCCTGAACGAGCTGCTCGATGATCCACGTATGGACGTCTATGAGATTCCCTTGGTCGAAGGCAATGTCGGCAAGGCGGATCTGTCGGGCGAGGACCGCGTAATCCAATATGAAATGCTGATGGATTTCCTTGTGCGACGTTCAAATGTTTTGCTGGCGCTCTGGGACGGAAAGCTGCTGAGCGACCGTGGCGGCACTTCGGATGTCATCACGACCTATCTTTCGGGCCGCGCCCAACACGATGACCCCGTGATGCTGCCGCCGGGAAACACTCATTTTGAGGATTGCGGCGAGTTGGCGATTTGGATCAAAACGCCCCGTGCCTCTGGCGCGAAATCAACGGCGGCGGAACAGCCCGCCTATCTGGTGTCAGACGCCTCGGGCATGTCATTTCAGGAACTGAACATGATCCCCCCGAGTATTATCGACCGCTGGCAGGGTTTTGACGCCTACGCCAAGGACCGTTTTTCGCAACTCGCTGAGGATCAGACCTCTTGGCCCCTTGCCCAGCACGACGGGTTTGGCGAAAGCGCTCAGGCACAGGCGATCAACCGCGAATTCCTGCGCGCCGACCAATTGGCGATGGCGAACCAGACAAACTCGGACACGTTGTTCAAGGCCTTTGGGTTGATCGCAGGGGCCATGGGTTTGCTGTTCCTTGTTTACGCGAAACTCTCGGCGATCCAGATCTATCTGGTGCTCTACGTCGCGCTGTTCGTGGTTGGGTATCTGCTGTTCAAACTCAGCGCCGCGCGCCACTGGCTTGGCAAACACCTGTCCTACCGTGCCCTCGCCGAAACCATGCGTGTGCAGTATTTCCTGCTGGTGTCGGGCGCCGGTGCCGGCTTTAGCGTGCGCCGCGTCATGAGTCTGACCAGCGTCGACCGCTTTCAGCGCTTTGAATGGCTGCCCGACGCCGCCCGCTGTCTCGAGCCGGTGACGTTCGAAAACCACAAGCCCAGCCCCGAGAAGATGCAGGCCGTTCATGACCATTGGATCGACGACCAGAGCAAGTATTTCTCAAAGAAGTTGCACATGTTGCACCACCAGCATGAGCGCCTCGAGATCATCAAGACGGCGCTTCTGGTCGGATCGGTTCTTGGGGCCTTGGCGCTTATCCTTCTGAAATACGAATTGAAAAAGCTCGAGATGGTCGGCTTTGACGGCAAAACCTGGCTTGTGTTCCTGATGGGTCTCTTGCCACTTTGGCTGGCAATTTGGGAGCTTTATCAAGGCAAAATGGCAACCCGCGAATTGATCTGGCAATACGCAAATCAACGTCGGTATTTCGTTGCCGCACGCGATCAAATGAACGCCTGCACCGCGCAGGATGCCAAACGCCGTATCGTCTCGGATCTAGCGGAACGCGCCTTGGCCGAGATCTACCTCTGGTCCGCACATCGCTTCCACCGCGAACACGAGCCTCCGGCGGCTGGTTGATCGATGCCCGAGACCCCGCCCGACGAACCTGCTTTCAAGGCGCTCTTATCCGAGTTGCGTCATGATCTGCGCACACCAATCGGGCACATCATCGGCTACTCGGAAATGATCGCTGAAGATCTGGACGACGAGATGGCCAAAATGCTGTCGGGCGATCTTGAGGCGATCCAAAACGCCGGTCACAAGATGCTGGGGCTGATTGACCAACACTTCAACGCCGCCAAGAATTCTGCGCGCGAGATTGATTTCGTCGACGCCCAGTTTCAACTTCGCCTGCAACTAAACCACATCTCGGGCTACGCCGAGATGCTGCGCGAGGAAGCGATCGAGGACGGCATTGAAGACATCCTCGGCGACATCGATCATATCACCACGGCGCAGGCGACAGTGCTGCAAATGGTCGAAACCATCGGCCCGCATTTTGTCGAGACCACCGCCAAGAAAACGCGCCCCAAGGTCGAGATCAAGGATGGCGACCGGCCAGCGCCCGCCTCATTGTTTGGCGTTGGCGGCGAAGTTCTGGTTGTCGATGATGATCCCGCAAACCGCGAGCTTCTGGCCCGCCGACTGGCGCGCAGCGGCTATAGCTCGACCTGTGTGGACAGCGGCGAAGCGGCACTCGCGGCGCTTGATGAGCGGCGCTACGACCTGATTCTTCTCGATCAGAAGATGCCCGGCCTTTCGGGCCTTGAGACGCTGGAGATCATCCAGAATTCCGCCCGCTTGCGCACGATTCCCGTCATCATGCTGTCGGCGGCAGACGATTCCGAGCTTATGGTCCAATGCATTCTGCATGGGGCCGAAGACTATGTCTCAAAACCTTTCAACCCGATCCTTCTGACCGCCCGCATCAACGCCTGCCTTGAGAAAGTCCGGCTGCGCCAGAATGTTGCGCGCCAGTTGCGGGTGTTCATTTCCTCGCCTGGGGATGTGATCCCCGAGCGGCTGATCTGCAAAACCATCATCAACCGTCTGAATGAAGAGTTTTCCGGCCAGGCCTACCTGATCCCGATCCTGTGGGAAGAAGAGCCTCTGCTGGCGTCCGATACCTTTCAGGCGCAAATCCATCCACCGCGTCAAACCGACATATACATCGGCATTTTGTGGTCACGCATCGGCTCGCCCTTGCCCGATACCATCACGCGCGAAGACGGGTCGATCTATGACAGCGGAACGGCCTTTGAATTTGAGGACGCGCTGCATGGCTACAAGGAAAACGGCCACCCGGAGATGCTGCTCTACCGCAAAAGCGGCGCGCCGGTTCTGTCCCTGGCGGACAAACCCGAGGTGCTTGAGCGGCTCAACCAGATTGATCGGCTGCAAAGCTACGTCGAGCGCTTCCTGATCGGCGAAGACGGCAGCTATGTCGCGGCCTTCCACATGTTTGACGACGGCGCCACGTTCGAGACGATGCTGGAAATGCACCTGCGCAAACTTGTGGAACGGGTGTTGATGGACGAAGAAGGGGGCGAACGCCTTGCGTGACTTGTCAATGCGCACCGTCGTATGCAAGTATTTCGATAAGCGAACGGGGATATAATGGCTAAAATTTTGCTGGTCGAAGACAACGAGATGAACCGCGATATGTTGTCCAGACGACTGAAGAAACGCGGGTTTGAAGTGACAATGGCATTTGACGGAAAACAGGGCGTCGATATGGCGGTCGCTGATCCGCCAGATCTGATCCTGTTGGACATGAGCCTGCCAGTCATGGACGGATGGGAGGCCGCGGGCCATCTCAAATCCAACGACAAAACCAAAGCGGTTCCGGTGATTGCACTGACCGCGCATGCGATGGCAGGCGACAAGGAAAAGGCGCTTGAAGCGGGGGCCGATGATTACGACACGAAACCCGTGGACCTTAAACGCTTGCTTGGCAAAATTGACACGCTTCTGGGCGTCTGAGCGCGGCCAAGACACCAAACGGGAGCACGCCTTTGGACGCTGATACCATCAAGGAAGCCATGCTTGCCGGAGGCGAAAGCTGGCGCGCAGCCCGCGCTCATTGCGGCGGCCCCGAGGCCCCGCTGTCCAAGGGTGACTACGCCCACAGCAACCTGAGCGAGCGCGACCTCTCAGAGTGCGATTTCACAGAATCCGACTTTTACGAGGTCGATTTCACCCGCGCCAATCTGAAGAAATCCGTCTTCGCCGCCGCCGATCTGACCAGCGCAAAAATGCCACAGGCGGCGCTTTACAAGGCCGATCTGAACAATGCGATCCTGCAAGAGGCAACCCTGAGCGGGTCGGATATGTCTTCGATCAACGGCGCGGGGGCCGATTTTCGTGGTGCCAACCTCAGCGGGGTCAACTTCACCGGCGCGGACCTGCGCGGCGCTGATTTCTCGCACGCCGACCTGACCGGTGCCAATCTGAGCCGCGCAAATATCACCGGAGCAAAATTTCATTTCGCGCAGATGTCAGATGTGAACGTCACCCATATCGTCTATGGCGACTACCGCGAAATGATGGGGCTTTATTACGGTGTGCGCGGCATCGATCTGATCTACGGCAACGCGATCTATCTGCGGGATGCCAAGGATCAGGATTACATCGACACGCTGCACCAGGTGTTGCTGGACAAAAAGCCCGGTTTCCTGCGGACGCTCGAGTTGTTTTTGTTCAAATCATGGGGCCTCATCGACCATGGCCGCTCGCTGCTCAAGGTTGCCTTCTACGCGTTCATCATCGCGACGTTCTACGGTCTGATCTACCTGATGGATATGGTCTATGGCTGGGAGATCATGGACTACTCCAACTCGGCGAAAACATGGTTCACGCCCTTCTATTATTCCGTCGTCACCTACACGACGCTCGGCTTCGGAGATGTCACCGCCGACAGCCTTTTCGGCGAGATTTTCGTCATCAGCGAGGTCATCTTCGGCTATTTCACCCTTGGCCTTTTGTTGGCCATTCTGGCCAATACGATTGCGCGGCGAAGTTAGAGTTTTGCATCCCAACTCATTGACCTGAGATCGCTTTCACCAGCCAAGGCAAAGGGGGCTCTGCCCCCTTTGAAACCCCCGAGGTATTTTCGGCAAAATAAAGCCCATTCGGCTTTTGCTTTGTTAAAATATTCCGGGGTTTGGGGCAGAGCCCCAATCCAACGCGCTACTCGGGCACCTGCGTTGGCGGGCCAAAACGCTTTTTGAGGTGCCCGACAATCTGATCGCGGGACTGCCGGTAGCTTGCCAATTTGGCCTCGCGTGTTTCGCCGAGGCCCGACGGGTCGAGGATTTGCCAATACTCGACGTCCAGATGGAACAGCCGTGTCAGATCCAGCGCGCGTCTTTGCGATGCGGGCGACAGCGAGACCACGAGGTCAAAGGACGACAGGTCGTCGCCCCATTGTTCCATTTCATCGAACGAGCGGGTCCGGTGGCGGGTCAGTTCGACGCCGATCTCCTGGCATACGGCGATCGCGAAGCCGTCAATCTCAAGGTCATTTTTCACGCCGACAGATTGGACGTAGACCTCCATGCCGTAAAACCGCTTCATGATGCCTTCCGCCATAGGCGAGCGGATGGCATTGTGGTCGCAACAAAACAGGACCGATTGTGGAAGCGCCGCCGTCACGCCTTAGCCCCCGAAATGCAGAACGCATACCAAGGTAAACAGGCGGCGGGCGGTATCATTGTCGATGTCCGCCTTGCCCTCAAGGCGCTCGGTCAGGATGCGCGCGCCCTCGTTGTGGATACCGCGCCGTGCCATGTCGATGGTTTCAATCTGACTGGGCGGCAGGTTTTTGACCGCATCGAAGTAGCTCTCGCAAATCTGCCAGTAATCCTTGACCACCTGACGAAACGGCCCAAGCGACAGGTGAAACTCGGTCGCCGCTTGGTCGGTTTCGCTGCGGATGTCAAACACCAGTCGCTTGTCACGGATTGCCAGCGCCACGTTGTAGGGCCCTTCCGGCACAACGCGGTCCTCCCGATTTGGCAGCGTGAACGAGTTTTCCTCCATCAGGTCGAACATCGCAACTTTACGCTCTTGCTCGATCTCCGGGGTCGGAGGCGGCAGCGTGCTGTCGTCCAGTTCGATATGGGCAATGCGGGTCATGGGGTGTCCTCGGGAAGATGTTCCTGCATGAATACCGCAGTGCAGCATTTCGGGCAACGGCGGATTTCACGAGGCTCAGTCGTTGAGCTTTTTCAGACGCGCCGTCACCGACAGACCGTGCGCCTCGAGGCTTTCTGATCGCGCCAAAACCTCGGCTGCGGGGCCGATTTCGCGCAGCGCGGCGGGGGTCATGCGCGACAACGTGGTCCGCTTGAGAAAATCCATCACCGACAGACCCGAGCTGAAGCGCGCCGAGCGCGCCGTCGGCAGCACGTGGTTCGGACCGCCAACATAATCGCCAATCGCCTCGGGTGTCCACGCCCCGAGGAAAATCGCACCCGCATGGTCAATCATCTCGCCCAGCGCATCGGGGTCACCGACGCAAAGCTCGAGGTGTTCTGGCGCGATCCGGTTGGCAAGCTGGGCGGCCTGTTCCTGATCCTCGACGAGAATGACAGCGCCGAAATCGCGCCAGCTGGCGCCGGCAATCGCGCGGCGCTCTAACGTCTCAAGGCGCGCGTCAACCGCCGCCACCACGCGATCCGCAAAATCCGCGTCTGTTGTTATCAGCAGAGATTGCGCACTTTCGTCATGCTCGGCTTGCGATAGCAGGTCGAGCGCGATCCAGTCGGGGTCGTTGTCCTCATCCGCGATAATCAGGATTTCCGAGGGGCCTGCGATCATGTCGATGCCGACCTTGCCAAATACGCGACGCTTCGCTGCCGCCACAAAGGCATTGCCCGGACCGGTGATCTTGTCGACCGGCTTGATCGTGTCGGTGCCATAGGCCAGCGCGGCCACCGCTTGTGCGCCGCCAATGCGATAGACTTCATCCACACCAGCGATCCGCGCCGCCAGCAGCACGAGCGGGTTCACCACCCCGTCCGGCGTCGGGCAGGTCACAACCAAGCGCTCGACCCCTGCCACCTTGGCCGGAATGGCATTCATCAGAACCGACGAGGGATAGCTGGCTAAACCGCCCGGCACATAAAGCCCCGCCGCAGACACCGCCCGCCAACGCCACCCGAGCATCGCGCCATTGGGTTCTTCCCAGGAATGATCCTCGGGCATCTGCGCTTCGTGGTAGATGCGAATGCGCTCGGCAGCCAGTTCCAGCGCCTCGCGTTCCTCGGGCGGAACTTTGGCGATTTCGGCGTCGATCTCGGCCTCGGAAAAGGCCAGCTTGTCCGCCGTCATCTCCAGCCGATCAAGCCTCGCGGTCAACTCAAGAACCGCCGCATCCCCCCGCCCGCGCACATCGGCGATAATGTCTGCGACAATCGCATCCACATCGGGGCTATCCTCGCGTTTGGCCGCAAGTAGGGCGACAAACTTCTCTTCAAAATCCGCGTCAGACGTATTGAGAAACTGGGGCATGGGTCCGTCCTAAAATGGTTGAGGCGGATGTAGCGGGAAATTGGTTGGGGGACAATGCGGCAAAGCGAGAGCGCCGACCCGCGGGGTGGCATCGGTTTGCCATCGTGGGGCATTTTATCTCTCAAAAATCTTTGAGTGGATTATTCAGATTGTGACGATGCAAAAGCGCCGCCCCATCGGGGCGGGTCGGCGCTCGCGCGGCGGCTTCGCCTTGTTCCGCGCGTTAGGGTAAATCCAAAAATTTCTTCACAAATTCCAAGAAACCATACAGCCCCGTTG
>JBELFK010000071.1:0-14501 GCA_042092935.1 Paracoccaceae bacterium
TCCGGTGGACCTGAAGGCATCGCGGCGTTCTGCAAAGCGGCATCGGACGCCTATCAGACTTGTGCCGAGAAATCCGGTTTCGCACGCGATCTTCTCGCACGCGCGCCCGAGCTTTCTGGCTATAAAACGCCGGACATTGGGATAAGCGAAGGCTCGGAAATCGTCGAAGGCACCGCGATGACTGTCTGCGTGGGCGATCGAACGATCAAATACGACGCGACGCGTCTATCAACCAAAGCGGCTGAACTTATGGCCAATCGTTTAGGCTTCATCCTCGCCAATCTCAGCGCCACTTCCGCGGAACAAATGTTCGACGCGCTGGCCATCACGCCGCCGGACGAGCTTGAGATGCTGCTGAAAACCTGGAACCAAACGGACGTCGCATATGACGCCGGTGCTTTGTTGCATCACCCGTTTGAAACCTGCGTGATCGAGCATCCAAAAAAGGTGGCGCTGGTCTTTGAAGATCAGTCCCTGACCTATCACGAGCTGGACCAGCAAGCCACTGATATTGCAAACAGACTCAACGCCCTTGGCATCGGCAAGGGCGACATCGTCGGGCTGTTCATTCACCGCTCACCCGACATGGTTGCCGCCGCATTGGGCATCCTGAAATCCGGCGCGGCCTATCTGTCGCTCGACCCGTCCTATCCGTCCGAGCGCAACGAATACTGTCTTACCGACAGCGAGGCCAAGGCTGTGGTGACGCATTCCTCGGTGGTTTCAAAACTACCGGACTCGCCAGCGTTGGTGGTCGTAGCGGACCGCCCCGAGCAAGATCCCAAAGGCAATCCGGTGGAATACAGCCAACCGTTGCCGGACGACCTGGCCTATATGATCTACACCTCCGGCTCGACCGGACACCCCAAGGGGGTGATGGTTGAACACCGCAATGTCGCAAATTTCTTTGCCGGTATGGACGCCAAAATCCCGCATGACCCGTCGGGAACATGGCTAGCGGTCACAAGCCTGTCGTTCGACATTTCGGTGCTTGAAATCTTCTGGACGCTGGGCCGGGGCTTCAAACTTGTTCTGACCGGCGACGAAGAACGAACAGTTCTGTCAAACGGACCGCTTCCGTCACAGGTCGAGGGCATGGAATTCAGCCTCTATTACTGGGGCAATGACGATGGTGCCGGTCGCGACAAATACAAATTGCTGCTGGAAGGCGCGCAATACGCCGATCAACATGGGTTCTGCGCGATCTGGACGCCCGAACGGCATTTCCACGCCTTTGGCGGCCCCTACCCCAATCCATCGGTGACCGGCGCTGCCGTTGCCGCCGTAACCCGCAACCTCTCCGTTCGCGCCGGTAGTTGCGTCGCGCCCTTGCATCACACTGCCCGCATCGCCGAAGAATGGTCCGTCATCGACAATCTCACCAACGGTCGCGCTGGATTGGCCATTGCAAGTGGATGGCAACCCGACGATTTCGTCCTGCGCCCTGAAAACGCCCCGCCCAACAATCGCGACGCGATGTTCGACAGCATCGAGGATCTGAGAACGCTCTGGGCCGGCGAACCGGTTGGTTTTCCCAAGGCCGATGGTTCCATTCACGAGGTCATCACCCAACCGCGCCCCGTCTCTAAAAAGCTGCCCATTTGGGTCACCACGGCGGGCAATCCTGAAACCTGGCGTCAGGCCGGTGAAATTGGCGCGAATGTTTTGACCCATCTATTGGGGCAAAGCATTGCCGAGGTCGGTGGCAAGATCGAAATCTATCACGATGCCCTTCGCGCAAATGGCCACGACCCCAAGGATTTCGACGTCACCCTGATGCTTCACAGCTATCTCGCCGAGGACCGCGAAAAGGCGCGTGAGATTGCCCGCGAACCGATGAAGGATTATCTCCGCTCGGCGGCTGGCCTCATCAAGCAATTTGCATGGGCCTTTCCCGCGTTCAAACGTCCCGAGGGTGTCGATAACGCGTTTCAGCTCGACCTCGGCATATTGGACGAGGAAGAGCTGGAAGCCATTCTCGAATTCGCCTTCTTGCGCTATTTCGAAGACAGCGGGCTATTTGGAACCGTCGCCGACGCCATGAAGCGTGTTGAGGAAGTCAAGAAGATCGGCGTCACCGAAATTGCCTGCCTTATCGACTATGGGATTGATTCTGATACGGTTCTTGAAGGCTTGCGCCCAGTTGCCGAGGTCGTGCGCCGCTGCAACGAGGGGGCAAAACTCGACCAGGGCGATTTCTCGGTCGCCGCGCAAATCCTGCGCCATAACGTGACCCACATGCAATGCACACCGTCGATGGCTCAGCTTTTCATGGCCAATGACGAGGCCCGACAGGCTTTGGGCGAAATCGACCACATCCTGCTTGGCGGCGAGGCCCTTCCAGGCGCCTTGGTCAAAGAAATCAGCACGGCCACGCGGGCCGAAATTCAAAACATGTACGGCCCCACCGAAACGACAATCTGGTCAACAACGTCTGCGGCGACACCGGTGGCTGGTACGGTTTCAATCGGAACACCGATTGCCAATACAAAAATCTATGTCCTTGACGAAAACCGCGTGCCCGTTCCTGTCGGCAAACCGGGAGAGCTTTGGATCGGTGGCCACGGGGTTGCGCGTGGATATTGGAAACGTCAGGATTTGACCGATGAACGCTTCGTCACAGACCCGTTTTCGGACGACGCGGATGCCCGCATGTATCAGACCGGCGATTTGGTCTGTTGGCGAGAAGACGGAACGCTCGACTACATCGGGCGCACCGATTTTCAGGTTAAGATCCGTGGCTTCCGCATCGAACTGGGCGAGATTGAAGCGGCAATGGACGCGTTCGCCAATATCGCGCAATCCGCCGTCGTTGTGCGCCAAGAGGGCAGCGCAGATCTGCGACTGGTCGGCTATTACACGACAACCGGCGCAGTGAAACCAGAGTCCTATCGCGCCTTCCTTGCCGCGCGGCTACCGTCCCATATGCTTCCGTCTGAACTGGTAAAGTTGGATGCTATGCCATTGACTCCCAACAAGAAAATCGACCGCAAAGCCCTGCTTGAGATGCGAAGCGCCCCCACGGCCAACGTCACACCGCAGCTTACCTCTCAGGATGACGCTGGGGGCGAGTCTGTCGAAAACCAAATCATCGCGATCTGGCGGGCAATTTTGGGTGTTGCGTCCATCGCGCCCTCAGACAATTTCTTTGAGATCGGCGGTCACTCATTGTTGGCGGTGCAGGCCCATCGCGACATTCGCCAAAAAATGACCGCCAGCAAATTGTCGATCACCGACATCTTCCGCTTTCCGGTGCTCAAGGACCTCAGCGCGCGCGTCGAAGAATTGACGGGCGGTGCAGGTGGACCAAGCCAAAGTGCAGCGCCAACGGTTGCGCCGACAAGCCCGGTGAAAACCGAAATGCGCAGCAGCGCTATCGAACGCCGCCGGGCCATGCGCGCGCGCCGAAACTCGTGACCAGGCGCACATGGACGCTGCAATTTCAGATTTTCGACAGGCGCTAAAGGGTCTCTACCCCTCGCTCGCCTTTGCCTTTCAGCCCATCGAAGAGGGCATGGCCGATCTGCTGCCGCAAGAGGCCGCGCATCTGTCGCCCAACACTGTGTTGAAACGCCGTCAGGAATTTCAGGCCGGACGGGCCGCCGCGCGCACCGCGTTGCGTCAAATAGGAGTGTCCCCAACTGCCATTCCCAAGGGCGACAAGGGGCAACCCATATGGCCTAAAGGGGCAATCGGATCGATAACCCACACCGCACAATTGGCGATTGCAGCGGCATGTCCGGCGGTTGCGCACACCGGTATCGGTATCGACCTAGAACTTGAGCAACGCTTCAAACCCGACCTCGCCGACGCGATCCTGACCCAAGCCGAATGGGACGGCGTTCAAAGCAACGGCGGGGATTGGGGCGCGTATTTCTCGGCCAAGGAAGCGACCTACAAGGCCATATTTGGCACAATCGGGAAAGTCATTGGCTTTCAGGACGTTGAGTTGACTTTCTCAGACAGCGACAACGCATTCTCGGCCGCGCCGGTGACCGGGTTTTCGCATCTCTTTCCCGTCGGCCGACCCTTCTTACGGGGCCACATTCTTCGTTCAAACGGAATGATTCTTTCAATTTCCGTTTTTAGTTAGAATTGTGGCGAGTTAGCCCAGATTTCGCATCAATCTGGACAAAGTTTAATGATTGTCCTCATGATTGATACGGTCCCGTGAATAATTTGAGAAACATTGGTTAACTGTATAAAAAAGCCGTGTTGTACCGGTTGGCTATTAATGGAGTGTTTTTGGGATGCAACAGTTCGAAATAATGAATGGCGTGATACGAGCCTTTAGAAACCGTGTCGTCATCTTTCTGCTGCTGCTGATTCTCGGCGTGGTAGCTACGATTGTCTACACTCTGAGCCAGCCTCAGAGTTATCGCGCGATTGCCGTGATCCAGATTGAAAGCCCACAGGTCGCTGAACCGAGCTTGGGAACGTTAGGATCGGGTGCCGCGCATCGATTGCAGCTTATCGAACAACGTTTGATGGCGCGCGACAATCTTATGGAAAAAATCAACACCTATAACCTCTATGCCGCGCTGCCTGATCTAGACGATCAGGAAAAAGTCTCTCTTTTGCGCGAAGCCATCTCGATCAACCAGATCGAAGGCGAAATCGCAGGTTTTGGTTCAATCGCGGTTCCGTCCGGTCTGACGATCTCGGTTCAACTCGGCGACCCCGAGGCTGCATCTGCGCTGGCCAACGATCTGGTCCAGCAAGTGATCGACCAGAACGAAGAGCGCCGCGAAAGTCAGGCGCGTGAAACGCTGTCATTCTTTGAACAGGAAGAAGCACGCCTGTTGAATGCGGTAGAAACGCTCGAGGAAGAGCTTGCCGTGTTCAAGCAAACCAATGCAGATATTCTTCCCTCTGCCATGCCAGGTTTAGTTGGATCGGAAGCTGCGTTTGAAAGCAACATTCTGGACATTGACCGCCAAATTCTCTCGCTCAAAAGCGACGGCAACCGCCAGCGCGACGAGTTTGTCGATCGTCAGGTCGCCATTCTTGAAGAGCAAAAAACTCTGCTTGCGGAACGTGCCGCCGGGGTCCGCGAAAAAATCCAACGCGCACCAGAAGCTGAACGGGAATTGGGCCGCTTGACGCGTGAGCTGACATTGTTCCAAGGCCAGTACGAAATCGTGACTGTCAGCAGATCCGAGGCAGAACTGTCACTTTCCTTGGAAGACCGCAATCAGGCCGAGCGTTTTGAAATCCTTGAAACCGCTCTGCCGTCGGAAACTCCGGTTTCGACCAGCCGTCGCTTGATGTTTGGTATCGGACTGGCACTGTCGATCATCGGTGCGGGTGTCGTGATCTTCATCTTTGAACAGATGAACCCAGCAATCCGCAACGCAGGCCGCCTGAAGTCAGAGTTGGACTTGACCCCCGTCGTGTCCATCCCGAGCATCGTCAGCCCGCGTGAGGCCTTTGGACAGCGGCTTGTCATCGCCTCGATGCTGGCAATCCTGTTCCTAGTGATCCCGCTTGTGACGATCCAGCTGACCGGCAACTAAGACAAACAACCAACACTCCAATCTAGGGCCGCACGTTCACCGTGCGGCCTTTTTTCGTTGGTGCAGGGGATGCTTTGGCGTCGCGCGGGCGCAGGAGTCTCACCAATGCAGCACGGTCATTGAATGGCAGGCACGGCGCGTCCTATGTGCCCATCGACAAACCCACGTGGCCGCGCCACCACCACAATCGCCGCACACGCAGCTGCCCTATGCCCAAGCTGCGTTTGCAGGGGCCTCACGCGCCCAAAGTTGGATTAACCATGGCCCCACTGTAGGTTGACCTGAAAGGCGTTGCAATCTGCACACCCCATACAGATCTCCGAGCCGTCCGGCACCCTGTCTCCCAACCCAGTACGCAGCCACCTTGAGAACCGCGCACGCAATCGGGCGGCCACATCGCCCGCGTCGATGTACCGGACGCTAGAGAAGTCGCGTGCATGGAACCGACCCGCTCAAGCCAAACGCAGGTACAACCGTCTTTGACGGTGGCCCCAAACAAAAAGAGACGCGAATTGCTCGCGCCTCTTTTAAAACCGTAGGAGGGTTTTTGAATTAGTTGCCGACGCGCGTGCCTTTTGCGCGGTTCATAACGATGCCCAGGACAGGCTTGGAACCGGCAATGATGCGTTCTGCCTCGCGGATTTCCTCAGCGCGGCTTTGCTCGCCCGAGACGACGATCAGAATACAATCGAGCTGCTCGCTCATGCCGACGGCGGCATCACTGCTAAGCACAGGCGGTAGATCAAAAAGCATGACATCCGGGTCCAACAGCGACTGCACTTCGTTGATCGCCATTTCAGCCGTTGGATACTGAACGATCTCAGACCCAAACATTTCGTTTTGTTCATTCAGGCCCAGCGCAAGGTTCGACCCGAGATGAGGCGAGTTTGGTGCCGACCGCATGAAATGCGATTCAACCGAACGGCCGCCGGACAGGAATTCCGAAATTGCCCCAACACCGCTTGCACCGAGATAGCGCGCAAGGCTTGGGTTCGCCAAATCCATGTCCATCAGAACGGTGCGCAATTCTTCCTGACGCGAAAAGCTGATCGCCAGATTAGCGGCAGTGAAACTCTTGCCGCAACCCCGCGTCGGCGAGGTGATACCAACCCGATGCCAACCGCGTTCGCGCAAGGCAAGCGTCATGCGTGTGCGCAACACATCAAAGGCCACATGCGCCGGATCCTGACGCGTCGCCGCAATCATTTTATTCGCTTCAAGCGTATGCGGATGCGGAACGAACTGACGCAGCTCGTCCCATGCCTCTTCCGGTGGACGAATATCCAACAATGGCGCGGTCGAGGCCGCGGCACTCGGGCGACGTGGTCGATCTGCGTTAAACAGATTGGACGATTTGTCTACAGTATTCATAACCTTCATACCCTTCATACACCGGTACGCATCAGAGATGTTGTCTCTGCACACAGTCTTAAACTTCCTGACCTTTATTCCTTATGTAGGGCGAAGTTTTCAAGTTTACCTAGCGTAAACCAAGGCTTTTTTGGGCCGATTCATCCCACTTTCGGCAACGATCCGGGGAATCCCGCAAAATTGTATCGATTTCGACAACTTCGCAATTGTGGCAACAGTTAGACAACCCTTTGACGACATCATGTTTGGCCCGAATCCGCGATTTTCATGAAAGTGATTCGCAGATGTGGGTTTGTAGTCAGGTAAGATCGTTACTTATACTCGATGATTTTCATATCGGATCGTCGCAGTCGCCTCAGATAGTATGTTGTTATTCCAATCAAATTCGGGAATTTTGCGATGCTGAGGAAAAGCGCATGGTGCAAAGACTCTCGCAGAGGTTGCCCGTTTGCGCGCAAACCACGGACAGTTCTGATGTAGGACGCCAGATAAAGCCAGGCGACGGCGAACAGGGCCAAAGGCCAGAAAATCAGACAAACTATCGCCGCAATTGGCAGCACAAAGGCGTAGATGCCAGCCCGCAGGATCTCGCGCCGGGATCGACCGGAATAGAGGTCACCAATATGCGCATAGGAATGCCCCGCCCGCACCGCGCGTCGCCACCACTGGCCAAAGCGTGTCATGGCCACATCATGAAGCGTCATCGACCTTGGCAGCAAGATACGCCGCCCCAAAGCGCCCAAACGAAGGCAATAGTCTTTATCCTCGCCCGCAATCACGACCGGGTTGTAACCACCAACCGAGACATGCGCCTGCGCGCGCACCATCAGGTCTCCGCCGCATTCCTCAATTTCGCCAGCAGGTCGATGCCACTCGACGTCACACATCGCATTATAGACGGTTGCGTCACGGTGAATCTCTTCCCGCCAGCCTGTGACCAGCACCACGTCAGGGTGCGACCTCAGGTAGTCATGCGCCGTTTCCAGCCAACCCTCGGCAATCGCGCAATCCCCATCGATGAACTGCAAAAACTCAACGTCGGGACGCAGCGCCAAAGCCCGCTCTGCACCAGCATTGCGCGCGCGGGCCGCGGAAAACGGAATGGACATGTCCAACTCAACAATCTCAGCCCCGGCGCCGCGCGCAATCGCAAGACTGTCGTCTGTTGACCCGCTGTCGACATAAACGACCAAAAGCCCCCGCCCCGAAATCGAAGCAAGCCCACGCCTCAGGCGCTCACCTTCATTGCGTCCGATTGCAATGATCGCAATGTCATCCATGGCCTGTCACTGAACCTCAACCCAAAACCCATCTGCTCAGCTGCAAAATACATCAACGCGCCTCAATTGAAAGCTGGCAAGGCCGTTGCCTGGATTTTCTTGGTTGCAACACGCTTGCGTCTTATAAGCGACAAAATGCGTGGCAATATCAGGCCAGCACATAGTTCAGGTAAAGCCCATGCAGTTTCGCGGCAGACATTATTCCATCAAGATCAACACCCCCACCCTCGCGCAACTCGAGTCCAGCGTGAAAGAGCGCTTGTCCACCGGCAAAGGGTTCGCGCTGGCGACAATGAACGTCGATCACTTGGTCAAGCTGAGCCGCTCGCAAGACTTCGCCGCCGCATACGCCAAACATGATCTCATCGTGGCTGACGGCAACCCTGTGGTTTGGGTGGCGAAACTCGGGGGCGATCCGGTCGACTTAATCACCGGTTCCGATCAAGTCGTGCCGATGACGCGATGGGCGACCGAGACTCAAACGCCGATTGCCCTGGTTGGAAGCACGAATGAGGCGCTTGAAAAAGCGGCGCACGGACTTCGCCAGACTGTACCGGGTGCAAATATCGTCGCACGCATTTCTCCGCCGTTCGGGTTTGATCCAACGGGGGACCTTGCCGACGACGTTCTGGCCGAGGTTCACCAAAGCGGCGCCCGCCTTTGCTTTTTGGCATTGGGGGCACCCAAGCAGGAAATCTTCGCAGCGCGGGGGTATGAAGCCTACCCCTCGATCGGCTTTGCGTCGATCGGTGCCGGATTGGACTTTATCGCCGGCAACCAAAAACGTGCGCCCAAATGGGTACGCAAGATTGCGATGGAATGGCTGTGGCGCATGCTGTCTAACCCAAAGCGTTTGGCGAAGCGCTATTTTGACTGTGCCCTTGTCCTGCCGGGCCATATGACAAGCGCGGTTTCTCAACGACTCTCGGATCAATAAGTCTGTACCGACCAGTGCAAAAACCGAATCGGATTCGCGGATTTTGCGGTGCAATTTGGCGCATGAGTCGCGCGTCTTGACCGATTTTTCCCAATTTTTAGGGTAATTTCACGAAAATTTGCCGTATTCGTGATCGCTGATGGCATCCCCATTAAATAGTCAATGTGATAATATTTTAAGAGTAGCGTCCGATGCCATCTGCGACCACACTTCAATTCAGACATCTCAAAAACCCCTTTATTTCAAGGTTTACACTCATTTTGGATAGGCATGCCTATACGCCTGACCAGCTAGACCCAACCAATCATTGTACCGTAAAGAGTGAACAAACGCGGATTTGTCGTAAAATTGTTCACAGTCCCAGTTTTGGAAACAGTCTGATTTCAGCTAGAACAAGGCAAAAATGGACAAAAATGTGGCTGCAATTCACGATTTGTGGCACAAAGAAGACAAGGCGAAAGTAGTGCGATCACCGCGTGTGTTTTGGTGACGCTTTATACTTTCACAACTCGACCGACGCAAAACTACTCATTTGGGGCGAATGAGATTGCAGAGGTCACGTCAGGGTTTTGCTGCCAATTGGTAAAATCTTCGGCACGTACTGACGGTTTCGGGACCGTTAAATGGGACATTCGTCCGTCGTTTGGGTGGGGTCACGTAAGTGGTTTCTAGTGGTAGATAAAGATATGGCACTCCAGTTCGAAGAACACCTGAACAAATCCCAGCCTTTGGGTCTGAACAGCTTTGCATTCGGTAATCCGCGTTTTGGGATATACCGTTCCTATGTCAAAAGAACCCTCGACATCGCGATTGTCCTGATCGCGGCGCCGATGATCTTGGTTATGATCGTCCCGTTCCTGTTCCTCATCATGCTTGACGGCGGTTCTCCGTTTTACCGTCAAAAGCGCGTTGGGCTGGACGGGAAAGAATTTAAAATGTGGAAACTCCGCTCGATGGTTGCGGATGCGGATGCAAAACTGGCCGAATATCTGGCCGACGATCCAACGGCTAAGGCCGAGTGGGACAAAGACCAAAAACTAAAGCTCGATCCGCGGATCACGCCAATCGGCCGTATTATCCGCAAATCCTCGATTGATGAGCTGCCTCAATTCTGGAACGTCTTGAAGGGCGACATGTCTTTGGTTGGCACACGTCCGATCGTGGTTCAGCAACGTGAGATGTATCCCTGCACCTCATACTACGCTCTGCGTCCTGGCATCACCGGCTTCTGGCAGATTTCTGAGCGTAACGAGACCAGCTTCACCCAGCGCGCTCCTTTTGATGCGCAGTACTTCCGCGAGCTTTCGTTTAAAACCGATATGATGGTGATGCTAAAAACGTTCGGCGTCGTAGTGCGCGGCACCGGTTACTAATTCAGAACGTTAAACATGGGCGAAACGTGGATTTTCGCCCATTGTGCCCATTTTCAACCTGCTCCAGCCACGATTTGGTCCATTTCCGATAGTATCGATCACCTCGCGTAGTAGGATTAACGAGTAGAGAGACGTAGACTGATATGCCAAATATATTTGCATTACTCGTCCTATATTCATGGCCGCTCTTGGTCTTTTTCATGTATTCGCGCCTGCCTGTGCAGCGCGCGTTCATTTGGTCCATCCTGTTGGGCTATTTGTTCATGCCACCGGCTTCGGCGGCGTTTGACCTTCCTGGCCTTCCAGAATTCAGCAAACTTGAGATTGCGGCCGTGTCCTCGGCACTCATGGCAATTGCGTTCCACGGGACTTCAATCATCAAACTGCCGAAAAACCCCATCATCCTGTTGCTCATTTTCGCCTATGTCACCGCGCCGGTCTTCACGGTTCTGACCAATCTCGAAGACATGCAATTGGGACGTCTCGTAATTAGCGGCCTGAGTATCATCGAAATTCCCGCGCTTGTCATCAACCAAACGATTTTCCTGATCCCGTTCTTGATGGCCTATTCATTGCTGTCGGATTTTGACCATCTCACGGATGTGTTGATGGCCTTCGTCATCGGACTGATGGCGTATTCGATCCTCATTCTGTTTGAGGTGCGCTTTAGCCCGCAGCTAAACATTTGGGTTTACGGCTTTTTCCAGCACTCATTCGCCCAGATGATCCGCGGCGACGGGTTCCGCCCGATCGTCTTCTTGTATCACGCGCTTTGGATCGGGTTCTTTACGGTCATGGGCGTCGTCGCCACCGTAGCGCTTTATAAAAACCGCCAACACAACACCAGCGCACCGTTCCTGTTTGCACCCGAAACCATTTTCGCGCGCTTCTTTCGCAATGACCCGCGGCTGGTCTACCTGTTCATGGGGCTATTCTTCCTGTTCGTTCTGGTCGTCAGTAAATCGATGGGACCCATCATGTTTGGTTTCTCGCTTGCGTCCGTGCTGTTGTTCACCCAGCCAAAACTGCAAGTCGTCTCGGCCTTTGTATTAACACTGCTCGTCCTCAGCTACCCGCTGTTACGCGAATATGAAATATTTCCGACCGAGTTGCTTATCGGAGCCGCCGAATCCGCCAGTTCGGATCGGGGCAGTTCCCTCGCCTTCCGATTCTTCAACGAAGAAATCCTGCTTGAACGTGCCGTTGAAAAGCCCTGGTTTGGGTGGGGCGCGGGTTCGCGCAACCTGATCCTTGACCCGCTGAGCGGTCGACTGCTGTCGATCCCGGATGGGGCCTGGATCATTACGCTCGGCATTTACGGTGCCTTCGGATTTATCGCCGAAATGGGGCTGATCCTTATGCCCGTGTTTGCAGCGTTCTATTGGAGAAACGTGACCGATCCCAAGGTGATCTCGCCTTATGTTCCCGCGTTCGCCCTGCTGTTGACCGCAAACGCTGTGGATATGCTGCCCAACGCGACGTTGACACCGTTGACGATGCTGCTGTCCGGCGCCATCTGGCGGCACCTTGAGGGTATACCGGAGCGGCTCAAGATCATCGCTCGCCAGAATCCGGCGCCTTTATTCGGCGGTACGATCCTTCCCTACGATCCCGCATCGCAAGACAAACGGACGATTTTGTAGATCACGAATAAATCGTGTTGCGCCCACGCCCTGCCCGTTTTGAGGAATAGAGTGCCTTATCGGCATTGCTGAGCATTTCTTCGATGTCCAAGGCCTCTGCGTCGTTTGAAAATATCGTCCCGACGCTGGCCGAGATATGGCAGGTCGCGGATTCATACATGATTGGCCGCTCAATCCGGTCAATGATGCGCGCCGCAATCTCGAGGATCGTCGCCTTGGCCCCGACCCCGCGCAGAAGCAGCGTAAACTCATCGCCGCCGTTGCGCGCCACCACATCGCCCTCTCGCGTTTCTTCACGCAAAATGCGCGCTGTTTCCTTTAGAACATGATCGCCCGCTGCATGGCCGAGACTGTCATTGACCGCCTTGAAGTGATCGAGGTCCAACGTCATTATTGCAAAGCTCTCGTCGCTGTTTTGCAGGCTAATAAGCTCTTCCCGCAAAGCTCTCAGGTTCGAAAGACCGGTCAATTCATCGGTTTGCGCCGCCCGTTCCGCGCGTGTTTTCGCCCCGTTTAACCGCATGTTCAGGCGCTTAAACTCCTCAATCGCGATGGTTTTCGCCTCGGTCAGGTAGATCATGCCAACCGATTGGTCGGTCGGGGCAAAATCGGTGGCCGTCAGATTGTAGCGTCGCACGGTGTCCACAACATCCAACCCGAGCGATAGGTTGATGACCAGCCCGTCAAACAACGGCATCGCCACACCGGTCAACGAAAGTGAGCGATCCTTGCATAGGCACACAACCAGTTTCTGACCAAGAAAATCGCCCAGATCGGCACTGCCTTCAACGCCTACGGGCTTTGTGAATGAAAAGACATCATCGAATTGCGCACCAAGGATCGGACAAAAAGGCTTGGCACTCGGCCCGATGTGCGTGACCGCGCCCCCCGCATCAACAAGGATATGCATGGGATTGAGAACATCCAGCGCATCCAAGAGGGTCTTCTTCTCAGTTGGCAGCATAGCGCACCGGGGCCAATTCAAATTGCCGCCCGCGGGCAAAGCGATCATCTGCCAGCGAAACGGAGATAACATCAAACCCCGCTTTGGGGGTCAACTCAATGAACGCAAGCGCCCCGTAGTCATCCGCCAAAGCCCGCAACACGCCAACCAATGTCCATGAAAACCCCGGCAAGCTGTTGCCAACTTCAATCGCATAGGTTTTGGCACCCAGGGGCTGAAGGCGCATTTGCGGAAGGTCAATTTCAGACAAAGCAAGCCGCGCACGGTCGGGCAGTTCATCCAGCGACAGAATGAATTCCTCAAAGTCGTGGCCCCCAAAGCGCAGCATCCGGCGCAAAGCATCCGTCGTCGGGCTGGTGACCAGATAAATGCCCAAATCCTCAAGAATAGCGGAGCGAGGCTTGTCAAACTCGACCTCAAGCGCCGCAACGATTTTCTGCGTTACATGCGGTGGATAATCCAGCATTGCTTCGAAATTGCTGAAACCCAGACCAGCATGCTGCACCACCTTTTGCCAGACCTGCCAACCGTAGGTATCGCGGACGAAACACTGAATCGCGCGATTAACAAACCCTTGCATGAGCGACCCCTAATAATCTGGGGTCAGATTAACCGCGCAAACCTTAACGAAGTACCAACTCGGCCCGCAAATCCGTTACAATTTTAGAAATCCGTCGGTGCGCCCCCTTCCGATTTCCGGCGCGCAACAAAGGCTTGCAGTTCTTCGCGAATTGCTGCGTCCATCGGCGGTGGCACAAAGTCTTCCAGAATGGCTTTGTAGACATTATGCGCCCGTTGCGCCGTCCAGGTGCCACCCGCGACCTCCCAAGCCTCATAGTTGCGCCAATCGCTGAGAAAAGGTTGGTAAAACGCCGTCGTATAGCGATCCTGCGTGTGCTGAATCCCGAAAAAGTGACCGTCGTTGCCAACGTCGCGAATGGCATCGACGGCGATGTCATCCGGTGTCGTCGCCGTGATCGCCGGATCAAAATAGCGTTGAATTTGTTGGAGAATTTCGCAATCCATCACAAATTTCTCGGGGCTGGCGATCAGACCGCCTTCCAGCCAACCAGCGGCATGGTAAACAAGGTTGGTGCCCGATTGAACCGACGCCCAAAGGCTGTTCATCGTCTCCCATGTTGCCTGGCTGTCGGGCACGTTCGCTGCGCAAACCCCGCTTGAGCGCATTGGCAATCCGTAAAACCGCGCCAATTGGCCGGTCATCTGGGTGGCGCGGATGTATTCCGGCGTCCCAAACGCGGGCGCGCCCGATTTCATATCGACGTTTGAGGTAAACGTGCCAATCGCGCAGGCGGCACCGGGACGGATCCACTGGGCCAACGCCACCGCAATCAACCCTTCGGCCAAGGACTGCGCCACCGCGCCCGCCATCGTCACTGGCGCCATCGCTCCGGCC
>JBELFK010000072.1:0-8553 GCA_042092935.1 Paracoccaceae bacterium
TCCGCCCATTGGCGGCGTTAATCACCCGCAATCTCAGACGCTCGCCCTGTTTGACGTCCAACGCGTAGTCGGGGCGTGAGTTGGTGGTAAAATAGTTGCCTTCGCGGCCCGCGTGGCTGCGGTCGTGTGCGTCCTCAAACGAGTCGATAAGCGCGGCGGTCTCGCCATCCAAACGCCAGTCGTCGATGACCAGAACTTCGTCGCGATCGACATCCGGTGCCACGGCCTCTTCAACGATCAGCGGGCCGTATAGCCCACGTCCGACCTGTTCGTAGGAACGTGAATGGGCGTGATACCAATATGTTCCGGCGTCCGGGACTTGGAAATCATAGTCGAAGGTTTCCCCTGGCTGGGCAGGGTCTTGGGTCAAACCAGCAACGCCGTCCATCGCGTTGTCAATGCGGATACCGTGCCAGTGAACCGACGTGCCCTCGGGCAGATTGTTGACAAGGCGCTTTTGCACGCGCGCACCCTGCGCAAGACGAATTTCCGGTCCGGGTGAGACGCCGTCATAACTCCAAACCTCGGTTTGAGGGAAGCCGTCCGGTGCGAGTTGCAGCATCGACGTCGCCGCGACAAGATCGCGAGACATTTGGCTTTGGGCGAATGCCGATTGCGGCAAAAGCGGGGACAGTCCGGCAAGGGCGCTGGTCTTAAGGAAACTTCGTCTGGTTTGTTTCATTTTCATTACTTTCAATTGCAGGTGCGATGTACCTGCGCGCGCGTATTCTTTTCGGGTGATTATTTCTGGCGTCACCCATTGTCGTTGTCCAACAGGTAAACGGCCATCGCTTCCAGATCGCTTTGCGACAGGAAGCGGGTGTTGCCTTGCATCACTTCGGCCATGCTGCCACCAAAGGCGTCGCCCGAAGGGGTGATACCGGTGCGCAAGGCATAGGCCAGATTTGCAACCGTCCAGCCCATGTCGCGCAAGCGCTGCGATTCAATTGACGGGGCGACGCTATCGTTGGGGATGTCGTCATTTCCGGCGAAGGTTTTGTTTACCTTTCGCGCGCCCGCAAAGTTTCGCGGGGTATGACAGGCGCTGCAATGGGCGACGCCCTGCACAAGCTCTCGGCCTCGGTTCCACGCTTCACTTTTGCCCGAGACCGGCTCGGTTTCCGGATCGTCAAGATAGGCCGCACGCCACAGTTTCAGGCCCCATCGCTGGTTGTAGGGAAAGCCAATGTCGTTGGGCGGCGTGGATTTGGCAACGGCGGGGACGGTTTGAAAAGCGGACCATAGATCGGCAATGTCCTGATCGGACATGTCGGCGTAAAACGGGAACGAGAATGCCGGATAATAGCTGTCCCCCTCGGGGCTGATCCCCTGTCGGACCGCCTTGGCAAACTGCTCGATCGTCCAGCCGCCAACTCCGTGCACCGGATCGGTCGTCAGATTGGGAGGGTAGAATGTCCCGAATTTCGAGACGATTGCAGCGCCACCCGCAAGCGCCGCGCCCGCGTTTTCCGAGTCTGTATGGCACGTAATGCAGCCCGCAGCACGGGCCAGATACGCCCCGCGTTGGGCGTCGCCGGCAAGTGTGATCGGGGTCGTTTCAAAACCCATGGGCCGTACAACTGCTGGTCCAAGGGTGAATGCGACCGCCAGCCCGCCAAACGTTGCCAATGCAATTCGGATACGCATGGCTAGCCCTTTGAGCGGTAAGTTGCGTGGCAAGACGCACAGGTTTGCGCCACCAGTTCAAAGGCCTCATTGGCGGGCAAGGTTGAAAAATCGATAGACTCTGCGCCTGCCACCGACGGGCCGCTTGCGCCCATCATTATCGTCGACATATCCATGGTCATCGGTGCGTTCTGACCATCTGGTGACAATTTCACGCCATTTCGCGCCGCCCGCGAAAGACCCTCGGCGTAGTCGCTTAATTGGTCCGCCAGTTGCGCAAACCCATCGGGATCCGACCAGACTTTCGCTGTCGAGGCCGAGGGGCTGCCACCGGTTCCCTCGGGATAAAGGTTGGTCATCGCGACACCTGAATGAAATGAAAACGTCTGCGCGGCGGCGCGAACGCTTGCGACGTCGTAGGCGGTTTCACCGCGCATCATTGGGGCGATGACCCTGATCTCGGCGGCCATTGCAGCCATCGCGTCCATGCGATCTTTGACGATGCCGGTGGCGCCTCCGTGCGCATAGGCCGTCGCCGCAAGTGATGAAGCAAGGGCGAGGCTGAGCGTCGAATTCTTTAGCATATTCCAAGTCCTGAAATGTGTCGTCTGTTTGGCGTGTCGACAGGCAGTTTTGCCTGTCCATCAGGACCAAGATTCTTGTGGCGAAACACGAAGCCTTTGCAGAAAGAACAAACGGTATGCCAAAAAACCAGACCTTGACGTGCACCTCGTAAAAATCGGGCGCGTCAAGGTCATGCGTTAATAGATCCCGTTTTCACGCTGAAGTTCGCGAACGTAGGTCGCAATCAATCTGACGTCACCGGCGGTGAGGCCTTCGATCTTAGGCATATTGCCAAAGTTCCAGTGGTGCGACGTCACACCATTCATTGCCGCAGAAACGAACGCGCCGTCACCGTGATGGCCTGGCTCGTAGATCTGGTTGACCAACGGCGGTGCAATGCCGTTTTGACCGGCAGCATTCTCACCGTGGCAAACCGAGCATTTTGCTTCAAAGATGTTTTTGCCGATTTTTGCGTTTGCTGACAATTCAGCGGGCAGCTTGACGTCGGCAAGTGGCGCGCCGTCTTCGATGCTCGTCGTATCCTCGGGAACCATGCCCCCGCTAGATGCAAACTGCGCGGGGTCCGTGCTCAACACTTGCCAACCAAACAGGCCGAGCGCCACAACGAAGACCGCTCCAATAATCCATCCCCAAAGATTCATGAATTTTCTCTAACTTTTTAAATCAGTTTAACTTGGGTGCCGACCGGCGTGCGCTCATAGACTTCTTCAATTTGTGCATTAAAGAGACCGATGCATCCGTTGGATGATCGACGCCCGATCTTGCGCGTGTCCTGCGTACCGTGAATTCGGTAGTATTGCCAAGACAAATAAAGCGCCCGTGTGCCCAAAGGATTTGCGGGATCGCCGCCGCGGATAAAGGCTGGCCATTCCGGATTGCGGATACGCATTGACGGCGTTGGTGCCCAGCTTGGGTTTTCGCGTTTTTCGACGACTTCGGTGTAGCCGCGTTTTGTAAGCTCATCGGTGAGAGGAACCGACGTCGGATAAATCCGCATCTCTCCGTCTCTTGTCCAGTGCTGAAGCGTCCGCGTGATCGTGTCCGAGATGATGATGCCCCGCCCCAAACGATCAAAGTGATCCTGCCATTCGTGCAATTTGAACGACGAGATGTTGTTTCGGACGTTTTCTTCTTCGCCGTCCTGCGCAAGGATCACGCTCGGCGCGGCCAAAGCTGCGCCTGTGGTCAGGAAAAAGGTCCGTCTGTTCGGTTTGGTTGGTAACGCCATTGTCGGGCTCCCGTCGTGCTGCTCGGTTTTTGTCACTAAACCTAGTAATCTCTGACCGTGTTAGCGCCAAGCATTTTGAGGTGTAGATTTTGTATCAAAGTGTATCCTTGACCTTACCAAGCCGCGCACACCTATCTACAATGCAATTTTCAGGCTGAGGAATATATGTTGGCCAAGGCAATTACTCGTATCATGCGCATATGCGCCATTGCAATCGGATTTGCGTCACTCGCCGTGGCCGCCGAAGCCGCAAAGTCTGTGGTCGTTTCGGACCCACCGGTCGAGGCGCAGCTTTTGAGTGCTCAGGATGGCGTCCCCGCTGGGTCGGCATCTATTTCGGCTGGGGTCTATCTGCGCCTTGAAGAGGGTTGGAAGACCTATTGGCGTTCGCCGGGCGAGGTTGGCTTGCCACCACGGATCGCATGGGATCAGTCGCAAAACGTCGCGGATGTGACGATGCTATGGCCTGCCCCTGAACGATTTGTTGCCTTTGGCATCGAGAACTTCGGCTACGAAAAAGAGGTTCTGTTTCCGCTTCAGGTCACCCTTGAAACCCCGGGTCGCGCCGCCGAGCTAAACCTCGTCGTCAATATTCTAACCTGCGCGACGGTCTGTGTCCCACAGGAATTCAACCTGAGCCTCGCTTTACCAGAAGGCGGCGGCATCGATCCTAAATCCTCGGGTTTGATTGCTCAGTATCTGGCCAAAGTTCCGACCGATGGCGCGGACCGTGGCATTGTTTCGACAAACAGTTTTGTGACCGAGGATCGGACCGAATATGTTGTCGAAGTTATCGCCGAGCGCCCCTTTGTCGATCCTGACGTGTTCCCTGAATTCAGCTTGGATACAGCCTTTGGCAAACCGGATATTCGCCTGTCGGAGGATGCAACCCGTCTCTGGGCGCAAGTCCCGATCCTGAACTACGACGAAAACGCAGAACAGCCACCCTTGTTAACCGTCACCGACGGACCCGCTTGGGCCGTGACGATGGATGCGAATGTCACTGCAATCCGACCCGAGCCGCCGTTTACCGTGGCGCAACTTGTGCCCGGATTGGATCAAACGATCTGGATCATACTGGTGGCTTTTTTGGGCGGCCTGATTCTGAATGCCATGCCCTGCGTCTTGCCGGTGCTGTCGATCAAAATGACGTCGGTTCTAAAGGCCGACGGACGCAGCCGTGCGCAGATCCGGTTGGGATTTCTCTATTCAGCGGCCGGTGTTCTGACCTTCATGTGGGCGTTGGCGGCGATATTGTTTGCGCTCAAGCAGTTCGGCTTCAATGTCGGCTGGGGGCTTCAATTCCAAAGCCCGTTGTTCATCACCATCATGTTCGTTGTCTTGTCGGTGTTTGCCGGAAACCTTTTGGGACTGTTTGAAGTCACTTTGCCAGCAAGTGTCTCAACACGGTTATCGAGGGCAGGGGGCACTTCGGGTTATACCGCTGACTACTTCACCGGCCTGTTTGGTGCAGTTCTGGCGACACCCTGTTCGGCTCCGTTTCTTGGCACGGCGGTTGCCTTTGCCCTGGCCGGTCGGGGCGTCGATATCTTGATCGTCTTTACGGCCTTGGGGACAGGGTTGGCGCTGCCATATCTGCTTTTCGCAGCCTTCCCTCAGCTGGTGAAACGCCTGCCTAAGCCGGGCCGCTGGATGTTCTTCCTCAAGGCGATCCTCGGCCTATTGTTGGCGGGAACGGCGGTCTGGCTGCTTTACGTGCTGGTGGGTGTCGCTGGGGTGATGATTACGGTTGCCGTGACACTGACCACGCTTGTCATCGTGGCGCTTTTGTCGCTGAAAGGGCGTTTTGCCAAGCGACGTCTGACCATCTCGGGGCTCGCTTTCGTGGCGCTTGTCGGAGGCGTGGCCGCAGCGCCTGATGCTGCGCGCACCGTGATCGACGACGGTGGCAAGATCGCTTGGACCGTCTTTGAACGCAGCGAGATCGCCAGACTTGTTTCGCAGGGCGAGGTTGTCTTTGTCGATGTCACCGCCGACTGGTGTTTGACTTGCAAAGCCAACAAGGTCTTGGTGCTGGAAAAAGAACCGGTACTGAGTGTGCTGAACTCAGAAGGCGTCGTGGCGATGCAAGCGGATTGGACTCAACCGGATCCGAAAATCTCGCGCTATCTTGAGACGCACAACCGCTATGCAATTCCCTTTAACGCGGTCTACGGGCCAAACGCACCAAACGGCATTGTCCTGCCCGAAATTCTGACCTCGCAAGAGGTTTTGGACGCGGTGGACACCGCGCAATAGCGAAGTAGGAGTGTCGCAGGACAAGCCCCGGCGCTTACTCAGCCGGATAGAGGTAGACCTTGGTGCCGATGGGCACGCGATTGTAGAGGTCGATGAGGTGCGTGTTCACCAATCGCGCACAGCCGTTCGAGACCCGCCGCGCGATTGTCGAGGGGTCATTCGTGCCGTGGATGCGAAGGTAAGTGTCACCGCGCCCTTCCTGATAGAGATAAAGCGCCCGCGCCCCGAGCGGATTGTCCAATCCCCCATTCATGCCTTCTGCAAGCGGCCCGTAGCGGTCGGGTTCGCGCTCGATCATCTGGGGTGTCGGGGTCCAATAGGGCCATTCCCTTTTGTCACCCACATAGAATTCGCCCGACTCGTAAAGTCCTGGGCGACCAATGCCGACGGTGTAGCGGATCGCTCTGCCTTCGGGTAACGTCCAGAACAGCGCGAACTGCGCGGGGTCGACGTGAATTTCGCCCGCGGCGAAGCCGTTTGTCAGCTTCACCTCTTGGGGCATGTATTCCGGCGGAACATCGTATTCGGGAATGATTTCGTCATGGGCAAGCGGTGCACGGGCAAACCCGAGCGTGGCAGCCGCCAGCCCTGTCGCTACGAAGACTCTGCGCTTCATTGGCTACCTCTCAGGGCGGAAAGCGCTGCGGCGACTTCCGCGCGCATTGGGTCGGTTGCCGCTGCATTCGCCAACAAGGCCTCGGCCTTTGTATAGGCGGCGATGGCGTTGTCGGTTTCATTCAACACGCGGTAGGCGTTCCCAAGCCGCATCCATCCTTCCAAGTCGTCAGGCTCAGAGTCCAACCGTTCGGCCAATCGGGCGACCATCGATCTGACGAACTCTCCACGTTCGGCGTCAGTCATTTCGCTTGCAGCCTCGACGTCTTCTGCCGTTGGGCCGGGGGCTGCCCCGTTCAACATTGGGGCGTAATCTGCCAGCGAGATGTCGGCGCGGCCAAGCGACTGACCAAGCATATTTGCGCGAACAACATAGGATTCCATCCACGGCTCAAACGTCGTGACAATGTTCAGACGTGCCAGCAACAGGTCGTGCGCGGCCGCTTCCTCGCCCCCTTGGCTGAGGGCCGTGGCCTTATAATATATGGCCGCCGGATTGGTGGGATCAAGCGCCAGCGCCTGATCGATCGCGCGTTCGGCCTCGGGGGTGACGATGCCCTGCTCGGCGAAAATAAGCGCTTCGCCCAGCATCGAGAATACGACCGTATCCGCCCCATCTTTCAACGCTGCCCGCCCAAAGGCTTCGGCTGCATCGGCGTTGCGGTTCAACCGCACGTAGGTTTGACCCAGAAGCATCCAGCCTTCGATCGCACCGCCATCGGGATCGTTTTCCAACTGGCTTGCCAAACGGCTCGTTAGATCATCGATGCGGTTTTGCTCTTCAATCTCGGCCTTGCGGTCGGCAAAGGCCATGCTCGTCACCGTTGGCGCACCTGCATAATAGTAGTAGACGCCGGCAAACAATGGTACAAAGGCCGTGGCGATTATCAATGCGGCGCGGCTGTTCGAGGCCTTGGCACGCTTGGTCTCTTCGCGCCCCTGAATCAAAATCCTGCGCTTGATTTCCTGGCTTGCGGCTTGCGCTTCGGCGCTTGAAATGACACCGCGGTCAGAATCTCTTTGAAGCTCAGATAGCTGGTTTTTCAAAACAGCCAAGGTCGCATCCGACGCGAGAAGCGATCCATCGCCCTTGTGAAATAGCTGCAACAATACAAGCGCCGCCCCTGCAAGCGCCATAAAGCCCATAAGTGCCCAGATCATGAATTTGCCTCTCGTTCGACGGTTGCAAGAATACGCTCAACTTCCGCTTCATCAGCATCGCTGAGCAACTTGCGGTCCTTGCGTTTGTGTGATTGGCGCAAAACCATAATGCCTATCAACAGCGCAAAGAGCGCCAAGGCGGGCGGGGCAAACCAAAGCAAATAGGTCTCGGGTTTGAAGGGGGGCTTTAGCAGGACGAAGTCGCCGTAGCGCGCGCGAATAAAGGCGATGACCTCATCATTCGTGTCTCCCTCCACCAAACGTTCACGCACGAGAAGTCTAAGATCGCGGGCAACGCCTGCGTTTGAGCTGTCAATATCCTGATTTTTGCACACCACGCATCTCAGCTCTTTCGAGATCACACGGGCGCGTTCTTCAAGGACCGGATCGGCCAAAACCTCATCAGGCTCAACCGCAAATGCCGACATGGGCAGGATCATAAGAACGAAGACGAGTATTAACCGCATTTTAACTTTCGCTTTCAATTGCGCCGGTTTCTACGAGGGCGCGTCGAAATTTCTTTTCGGGGGTTTCGCCAACGACGGGGCCGACATAGCGATATAAAACCGTGCCATCCGTACCGACGATAAAGGTCTCGGGGACACCGGAAATGCCCCACTCAATGCCGGCACGACCGTTCAGGTCCGAGCCGATGCGCGCATAGGGATTGCCCAGCTTGCCAAGCCAGTTGACCGCATCTTCCGGCTCGTCCTTATAGTTTATGCCAAAAAGCTGCGCCCCGTCTTTTTCGACCAGCCGGGTCAGAACCGCGTGTTCCGCGCGACAGGGAACACACCAAGAGGCAAAGACGTTGACGATGACCGGTTTGGTCAGATCCTTGAAGTCCGCTGACGAAAAGCTCGGCGTGTCCAAGCCCTCAACCGCGGGCAGATCAAAGTCCGGCGCGGGTTGAGAGATCAACTCGGACGGGATGCTGTTGGGGTCTCGATCAGGGTTTAACCCCCAAAATAGGAAGCCCCCAAAAACGACAGCAATAATCAGTGGGACAAAGGCGAGGGGTCTTATCATCTACTCTGCCGCCACTGGTTGTTGCTTGGTTTTCTTCGACTTTTTCGGCG
>JBELFK010000072.1:8653-14499 GCA_042092935.1 Paracoccaceae bacterium
ATCATCTACTCTGCCGCCACTGGTTGTTGCTTGGTTTTCTTCGACTTTTTCGGCGCACCAACCCGAAGCCGTCTGTCAGACAGCGACAGCAAGCCGCCAAGAGCCAGCATGATTGTGCCAAGCCAGATCAAACCGACCAAAGGTTGATACAAAATCCGCAGGGTCCAAGCACCATTGGTTTCGTCCGAGTTCAGCGCAGGTTCACTGATCGAGGCATATAAGTCGCCAGCCGGAGTTGACCGAATTGCAGATTCAGTCGTGGTTGACTGCGCCACGGGATAGGTGCGCCGTTCAGGATACAAAGTGGCGACATATTCCCCATTGCGTTCAACCCTCAGGGATCCGCGATCCGAATAGTAGTTCGGCCCGCGCACCCGCTCGACGCCTTCAAAGGTCACGTCAAACCCCTTGATCGAAATCTCGGTTCCAGGTTCGACAAAGGCAAGCTCTTCGGTTGTCCAAGCGGTTGATCCGATCATGCCGACCAACAAGATCCCCATGCCCAGATGCGACGTCGTCATACCATAGGCCGAGCGTGGGAGATTGCGAGCGCGGCGCATCGACGATGCAAAGTCGACCTCAAACAAGCGAATACGCATAGCCCACTCGCGAAGGGTCGTGAACATAAGCCAAAACGCGATCAACAACGAGACATAGGCCAGAACCGGCACGCGTTCAGTTAGATACCAAACGATGAGCGACGCGATCAGGCTTAGGGCTGCCACAAATTTGACGCGCTGAAGTACCCCGGGTATGTCGGCCCGTTTCCACGACAGAAACGGCCCAAGCCCCATAAGAACAAGCAGCGGCAACATCATGGGAATGAAAGCGGCGTTAAAGAATTGCGGCCCGACCGAGATTTTGTCGCCGGTGATGGCTTCCAAAAACAGCGGATAAAGTGTGCCAAACAGCACAGTGCCAGTCGCAGCCGCCAACAACAGGTTGTTGACCAGCAACCCGGCTTCGCGGCTGACGGGTTTGAACAATCCGCCACCTTCCAGCGCAGGCGCTCTCCATGCAAAGAGGGTGAGTGATCCGCCGATGGAAAGACCCAGCAGACCGAGAATGTAGAGACCGCGTTCCGGATCGACGGCAAAGGCGTGGACGGACGTCAGCAAGCCTGAGCGCACGATGAATGTACCCAAAAGCGATAGCGAAAACGTCAGGATCGCCAGCAGGATCGTCCAGCTTTTAAAGGCGTCTCGTTTCTCGGTTACGATTGCCGAGTGCAATAGCGCAGTACCCAAGAGCCACGGCATGAAGCTGACGTTCTCAACCGGATCCCAGAACCACCAGCCACCCCAGCCCAGTTCATAATAGGCCCACCAGGATCCCAGTGCGATGCCAGCCGTCAGACTGACCCAAGCCGCCAAAGTCCACGGACGCACCCAGCGTGCCCACGCCGCATCGACGCGGCCCTCGATCAGGGCGGCAGCAGCGAATGAGAACACGATGGAAAAGCCAACATAGCCGAAATACAAAAGAGGTGGGTGCATTGCCAACCCGATGTCCTGAAGCAGTGGGTTCAGGTCGTTGCCATCAAGGGGCGGGGGGAAAACACGATCAAACGGGTTGGACGTGAACAGCATGAAACTTAGAAAGCCAACGCTGATCCACGCCTGAACCGAAAGCGTCCTCGCTTTGAGCGTCGTCGGTAAATTCGTTCCAAAATACGCAACCGCCCCACCAAAAATTGCCAGAATAAACACCCATAACAGCAATGATCCTTCATGACTTCCCCAAGTCGCCGCGACCTTGAAAATCATCGGTTTCAGAGAGTTTGAGTTGCTCGCCACGTTCAGGACGGTGAAGTCCGAAACGATGAAGGCCCGCATGAGGGCCGCAAAGGCGATCCCCACAAAAAGAACCTGGCCAAGAGCCGTTGCCGTTGCGGAACGCATAAGGGGAACGTCCCCTCGGGATGCGCCTAACATCGGAAGAACGGATTGCACCAAGGCAAGGGCAAGTGCCACAGCCAACGCAAAATGGCCAAGTTCAGGGGTCATGATCTATCCTAATTCTGAGTGAGGGTTAGGTTGCGGGTGGTCACATTCAGCTTTCCAAAGCCGCTTTGCGGCGCTTGAATTCATCCTCGTCGATTTCGCCTTTCGCGAAACGTTCGTTGAGGATGGCAAGGGCGTTTGAGCCTGAATTGCCATCTTTAGCGTTGAACCAGCGGACAGCCACTACGATCAACGCTATGATGATACCCCAAAACGCGATCATCATGAAACCACCAAAAAAGCCATAACCGCCTCCCCACATATGTCCGTACTCATACACGTCGCCTGGACCAGCCATCGCGACTTTTGCCAGTAGTACCGTGAATATGCTGAGTGAAAGAACCCAGATTTTCATTTCTCTCTCCTATTTCTGATGAGATGTCTGTGATTGGAAGCCGAATTTCGGCTGACAGGCCGCCTTGCGGGCGGTTTGTCAAAGTGATGTCCCCGCCATGCGCGCGAAAGATCGATCGGGCGATGGAAAAGCCCAGACCGTGACCACCTGTCTCAAGTGACCGGCTTTCTTCGAGACGGAAGAACGGATCGAACACGCGCTCAAGCGCGGTTTCTGGAATGCCAGGGCCTTGGTCATTGATTTCGATGAAAACCTCGTCGCCAACGACGGACCATGCCACTGTGGCGGTCTCGCCATAGCGGATCGCGTTTTCGATCACATTGCGCAGGGCGCGTTTCATCGCGCTTGGGCGCAATCGCAGCGAAACATCGGGGCCTGCGCTTAGTTCAAAAGGCTCAATCATGCCTGCCTTGATGTCCGTCAGGAAGGTCGCAATATCGATGGCCTGCACCGGTTCGCTTTCCGACAACCCCCGCGCAAAGTTGAGCGTCGCGTCGATCATCGCCTGCATTTCTTCCGCCGAAGCGACAAGACTGTCGCGGGTTTCGTCATCCTCGACCATTTCGGCGCGCACCCGAATAGATGTGATCGGTGAGCGGAGATCATGCCCGATTGCCGCCAGCATACTGGTGCGATCAGCAACATAGCGCGACAGGCGTTGTTGCATCCGGTTGAACCCAGCGGTCAGATCGCGCATCTCCTGTGGGCCTTTCTCGGGTAAGGATGCAACATCTTCGCCACGCCCAAGGTTGTCAGCGGCCCTCACCAGTCTGCGCAGAGGGGCCATAAGGTGAGACATCGCAAACCACGATACGACGACAAACAAAGCCGCCGCCGTCAGGCCAAAGGTCAGTATCGATGACATCGGCCATTGAAACGGAGGCCGTTCAAAACGTGTGCTGACGTTCAGCCACTGCCCGCCAGTGATCGAGATCGCAAGGTTCATTTCGACAGCCGATAGCTCACCCGCCATGATCTGGCGTTGCAGTTCGGTCATGTTTTCGACGAATCCGGGAAGATGAATTAGCTGGCCGTCGACCTCGTGCATTTCAACGCGAATGGCGCGGCTGTATCGATCGCTTAACAATGCCCTGACACGGGCTTCGACTTGCCCGCCATCCGAGTGATCGTTGTGTTGAACCAGTGGTTCAGTTCCAAGTTCAAAGCGCACCAACGGCGAGTTCGCGGCACGCAGGATCGACGGGTGCAAATCTAGCGGAGCTTCCTCGATCAGGCGTGCGATATTGGCGGCCCGGCCGGCGGCCTCAAACCCCATCGCCGCTTGAATGGCGAGGGTTCGTTCATCGGAAAACAGCCAGAGACTGACCACCTGAGCCGCAGACAAGGTGACCAGTATCAGCAGGACCAACTGCACCCGCAAGGATTTCAGGATCGGCCCGATCACACCGTCACCTCGACGTCGACGGACAGAAGGTAACCGCCATTGCGGACGGTCTTGATGATGCTTGGGCGCAGAACATCGGGTTCGATTTTCCGGCGCAAACGCGAGATCTGGTTGTCGATCTTGCGATCCAACGGGCCGGTCGCGGCCCCGTGGGCCAAATCCGACAATTGATCGCGGCTCAGAACCATGCGCGGGCGCTCAAGCAATGCGGCCAGCAGTTTATAGTCTGCCGAAGTCAGCGGTGTCTCGGTTCCGCTGCTGTCGATCAAAATCTGCCGGTCAACATTCAAGGTCAGCCCGGCAAAACGCACCATCTTGCCGGTCAGCTTGCCTGTAAACACCTCGGATTTGTCACTGCGCCGTAGTACGGCTTTGATCCTCGCGAGCAGTTCACGTGGGTTGAAGGGCTTAGACAAATAGTCATCAGCGCCTAATTCCAAGCCCGATATTTTGTCCGCATCCTCGGCAAGGGCTGTCAAAAGTATGACAGGAATTTCCGTGTTCTGAGACAGGCGCTTGCAGGCCGACAGGCCGTCCTCGCCCGGCATCATGACGTCGAGAACAATAAGGTTGAAGTTCCCCGCCGCCAGCTTTTCATCCATATCTTCGGCGTTTTTGGCCGAGGTCACACGCAAGCCGTTTTTCTCGAGAAACCGCGCAACACTGTCTCGAATTTGCTGGTGGTCATCGACGACCATTATGTGCGGCGTATTCGGCATTGCCTAATTTTATTCCAAGGCCCAACCAAGGGGCAGGTGAGATTTGTCTCTAATTGTATCAAATCGACTTGGAGTGTGCAGGTCGATTTCGTCAGAGCCGCACAGTGTCAGATAGGCGGGACACCTGCCATTGATCTCGGTCAAAACCAGGTGAATTGATGGCGTGACGCCCCAAAATACCCCTGAAATAACAGAGTCTCCTCCGAAAATCAGGAATCGGGACGGGCCAATCGCCAGCGCGTGTCGATCCCGTCGCCATTGATGTCGCCCGGACGTCGATCCTTGCTTGATCGATAAAGCGCCTGACCTTTGTAGGCCGCTTGGAAAAGACCGTCCCGACGTTCGATCAGCGAGTAATTTTCGCCCAGTTCTGCGTCGCCGTCCAATATCGCCGGAGGCCATTCCACGGCGCAGTCATCATAGCAGGTGGACGCGTTCAGCGGATCTTCCGAGAAGGTGTAGAGCGACATGTGGTCGGTATACATCATGTAGACCTGCCCGCCGAACGCGCGACTATGAACAAGATCATTGCCATGCGCGTCGGCCCATGCGGTGCCCGCACCCAAAAGCATCCCGCCAAGTGCCAAGCCAAGGCTTTTCCCGATCTGCTGTTTCAAAACCTGCATTCGTGCTCTCCATTTTGCTTCGATCTGATCGCGACGCGCCCCGTCATGTGACGCTGAATTGTCCCATCATGCCGCCGTCCTCGTGTTCGAGAATGTGGCAATGGTACATATATGGCAGATCCGCAGACGCGAGTTTGTCAAATCGCATCAAAAGTTCGACACGGCTGTTCACAAGAACGGTATCCTTCCAGCCCGTGTTTTGCGCCGATGGAGCACTGCCGTTTTCGCTAAGCACCTGGAATTTGACACCATGGATGTGGAACGGGTGCGCCTGTGTGTTGGCCGAGACTGACCAACGCTCGATCTGGCCGCGTTTGGCCGTGAAATCCAAGCGGTCCAAGTCAAAGGATTTTCCGTTGATTTTGAACTGCTGAGTGCGCCGCCCCATCATCATACCCATGCCCATTTGCATCTCAAGCGCGATTTGGCGTCGCTTGGCACCATTGGCGTCCATATCAGGCCGCGACCCTCCGAGGTCTTGTGGGATTGCGTCGATTTGCGCCGCGCTTGTTTCGGTGACAGTGAAGGGCAAAACGTCAAACCTCGACGATGCGTTGCCGCCGCCGCCCATATTGGCGTTATCGCTCTGGCGGCTTTGCAGCACGACGTCTCTGCCATCGCTGAAATCGACAAGCACCTCGTAGCGTTCGCCCGGGGCGAGCGACAGGGTGCTTAGCGTAATTGGCTTATCCAAAAGGCCAACATCCGTTGCGATCAGATGCATCGGACGATTGTCCG
>JBELFK010000073.1:0-9813 GCA_042092935.1 Paracoccaceae bacterium
TCTTTCAGAACGACAACTGACGGAATTTTCAACGTCACCGAGGGCGAATGAACGTATTCGTCATACTCGGCGACGATGTCCACACGCTCTAACCAAGCGGCTTTGATCGCTTCTTGCCAGGGCCAAAGGGACAGTGGGTAATAGGACAAAGGCCGGAAATCTGCATTCAGTACCAACGCCGGATGCTGTTTCAGTTTTCCGGGATCACGAACGAAATCCGTCCTGAAGTCTCCGTCCATAATATTTGCTCTCCCACCTTTGCGGCTAAAGTGTCGATGCTGAAGGCTGACGCCATCCTGCTTGCGAACCACTATATATGGCGTTGCCAATGTGACAACCCCCGCGATGTAGAAGTCTTTGGGTTGGGAAAAGGTCTATAGCCCCAATTTGTCACGCATAAACGCCAAGGCGACGCTTAGCCCGTCAGGCGCAATCCCGTGGCCGGTGCCCTTCATGATATGGGCGTAAACATCCGTCCACCCTGCCCCTTGCAAGGCTTCTGCCGCCAAAGGCAACGAGTCGACCGGTACAACGTCGTCGGCGTCGCCATGCACCAGCAGAACAGGTGGGCGCGAAACAACCTCGTCCGCCAGCAATTCAGGCTCTAACATCCTCCCCGAGAACGCGACGATACCGGCAAATTCGTCTTCCCGGCGAGGTGCAACATGCAATGCCATCATCGTGCCTTGCGAAAATCCGAACAGGACGACCTGCTCGGGCAGCAAATCCTCGTCCACCATCAACGCATCGAGAAAGGCGTTCAGATCATCAACAGCCGCATCCATTCCACGTTTGGATTCTTCCTCGGACGAGCCATCGATCCACGGGATCGGAAACCACTGATAGCCCATTGGCGCGCCTGCACAATTTTCCGGCGCATCGGGTGCGACAAACAACGTGTCGGGCAAATGTTCGGACAATGGATCGGCGAGGCCTAGCAAATCGGCCCCATTGGCGCCGTAGCCATGCAGAAACACAACGGCTGAACGGGTTTCTCCTGAAAGTGAGTCTTTACGGCCTGCCTGCAATACGCGTGTCATCGGATACCTTCCCTGTCTTTCGCGACTTTGTAGTAGGCCCATAACAATCTGGCCGCAACGCTTCTCCATGGGCTCCAGGCAAGCGCCATCTGTCGCAGCTCTTTTTCACTGGGACGCGCGTCGAGTTCAAACAACAGGCGGACGCTTTCTTGTAACGCCAAATCGCCGGGCGCGAACACATCAGCCCGGCCAAGTGAAAACATCGCGTAGATTTCCGCCGTCCAGGCGCCAATACCAGGCACCTCGACCAAGGTTGAGATCACTTGCTCTGTCGGGCGCGCACGCAGATCTTTGAACTGGATTTTCGACGCAGCCAATGCCTTGGCATACCGAATTTTCTGACGACTGAGCCCGCAGGCCCGCAGCTCTTCCTCGGTTGCCCACATCACCTTGCGCGGTCCGGTAAGCCGCGCATTTTTCAGCCGCGCCCAAATCGCATTCGCCGCTGCAACGCTGACCTGTTGGCTAACGATCGCGCTTAACAGCGCCTCAAACCCATCCTTTGAACGCCGCAATGGCAAGGGACCGGTTTGTGTCAAAGCATAGTCGAACCGTGGATCGGCCTCGGCCAACCAAGCGGCCCCTTCTGTCACGCAGTCTGAGGTTTCTATAGTGCGCCCAATCATCGCGCGACCTTAACAGAGATAATACACAGACCAAGCCCGAGTTTTGCTATGGACGCCTCCGCGCTTCACCTCTACGAAGTTGAATATGACTCATGTGATCGACGACTCCCGCGCGAAAAGAAACGTGTTTATCCTGGTTCTGGCGCAGGCCGTTCTGGGTGCACAGATGCCGCTGATTTTCACAATCGGTGGGTTAGCGGGGCAATCGCTTGCCTCAAACCTGTGCTTTGCGACGCTTCCCATATCGCTGATCGTTTTGGGATCAATGATGTTTGCGAACCCAATTTCCGTCTTCATGCAAAAATACGGCCGCAAAGCGGGCTTTTTTTTGGGGTCCGCTGGTGGGGCAATCGGGGGCGCTGTTGCCGCCTATGGGCTTTACGTCACCAGCTTTCCAATCTTTCTGTTGGGCAGCTTTCTGACGGGTAGCTACATGACCGTCCAAGGCTTTTACCGCTTTGCGGCCACGGACACCGCCTCGGCTGAATTTCGCCCCAAGGCAATCTCATACGTCATGGCCGGAGGGCTTGTGTCTGCGGTCATTGGTCCGCAATTGGTCAAGGTCACCTCTGACGCCTTAGTGATCCCCTTTCTGGGGGCCTATGTCGCCGTCATTGCGATCAATGTTTTTGGATCGCTCCTGTTCTTGTTTCTCGACATTCCAACGCCGGTCGCCCCCGCTGCCGATGCCCCGCGTGGCCGAAGCCGTCTAGAGTTGCTCAAGACCCCGCGCATCGCCGTTGCAATTATCGTGGCCATGGTCAGCTATGCTTTGATGAATTTGGTGATGACCTCGACTCCGCTTGCCGTTGTCGGTTGCGGGTTTGAAAAATCGGACGCTGCGAATGTTGTATCCGGTCATGTGCTGGCGATGTTTGCACCGTCGTTTTTCACAGGACACCTTATCGCGCGCTTTGGGGTTGAGAAGATCATGGCGACGGGCCTTGTCATCTTGGGCGCAGCGGGGCTGGTCGCGCTCCAAGGCATTCAGATCGAGAACTTCTATATCGCGCTCATTCTTTTGGGTATCGGGTGGAACTTCGGGTTTATCGGCGCGACCAACATGCTGGCGTCTTCGCATGAAGATCACGAGCGCGGTAAAATGCAGGGGCTAAACGATTTCCTCGTGTTCGGAGGCGTTACCGTGGCGTCTTTGGCGTCGGGTGGTTTGATGAACTGCTCGGGCGGTACTCCGCAGGCGGGCTGGACAGCCGTTAACCTTGCGATGGGGCCTTTTCTGGTCCTTGCGGGCGGCGCTTTGATCTGGCTGTATTTCAATACGCCAAAGAAAACCGCCTAAACCCGACCCATCGCTGCCTTCCAGATCAGCTTCGCCTTTTTGGCGGCGTCGCTTGTGTCCAACGCGCCCTGTGCGACCAAGGCCGGGTATTTGGCAGCCCGTGTCAGAATGGTTTCTGCCTGCCACCCCGGCAAAAAGGCCGCCCTGACGACCTTGGACATCCGTTGACGCCGGGTGTTGTGCAATGCCTCAAGGCCGGTCCTGGCGAGGGTCGAGACACCCTCGGGTCGGCCATCGAGCAAAGGGATCCGACCTCGATCAACCAAATCCGGCACGGCCTTTAGAAAGTTTGCCACACCAAGCGCATATCCAAAGTCCTTGGCGGCAGAACCATCTTCGCCCAATGACTGACACAACGCGCGATAAAACGCTCCGCTGCTTTGATCCAGATAATCCTTCAAATGCGCGTCGTCGTCGAAAGGGTCTTTGTAAATATCCCAACGCCGCACTTCGACAAACCCATCCAGCATTTTCGCGGTTTCAGGCGTCAGAATGTCGGCTAACGGCGAAACAACCTCGTGCCGACGTGCGGGTTTGCCCTCGGCGATCTCGGTCAGCGCATCGCGCCACCACTGGACGCGCATTTCCGCGATCATCGGTTCTTGGGTCGCCCAAGGCGCGCGCGCGACTTCGATCGCGAGGGCGTGCAGGGGGAACAACGTCTTTCGCATCCAGACCGGAGCCGCCATAACGGCTGCAAATCGATCTGCATCGCCCTTTTGAACGATCCCCGCGCAGGCTTGAATATCAGCTTCCGTCACGATCCAGCTTCCAGACGATCGCGTCCAGCAAGGCCTCAAACGAGGCATCGACGATGTTCGCGGACACGCCCACGGTCGACCAGCGCTGGCCCTTGGCATCTTCGCTGTCGATGATAACCCGCGTGACGGCCTCGGTGCCGCCCTGGGTGATACGCACCTTGAAATCGACCAAACGCATATCATCAATGACGTCTTGATACGGCCCCAAGTCCTTGGCCAACGCCTTGGACAAGGCATTCACCGGACCACGATCACTGCCGGTTTCATCCAAAGATTCACTGACCGACAGTTTCTTTTCGCCGTTCACTTTGACCACAACAACGGCCTCGGACAGCGAAACCATTTTGTTGTATTTATTCTTACGCCGCTCAACGGTCACCTTGTAGCGCTTGACCTCAAAAAACTCGGGCAAAAGGCCAAGTTCGCGTCGCGCCAACAGCTCAAAACTGGCTTGGGCCGTATCGTAGGAATAGCCGTCGGACTCGCGCGATTTGATGACATCAAGAATGCGCCCAAGCGCCGGATCGCCCTTTTCAACGACGATGCCCGCGTCGGCCAAGCGGCGGATCAGGTTTGACTGACCTGCCTGATTGGACATCGGAATGATGCGGGCATTGCCGACTGTCCAGGGGTCAACATGTTCATAGGTCGAGGGATCTTTCAAAATCGCCGAGGCGTGCAGACCGGCTTTGTGGGCGAAGGCACTGGCCCCCACGAACGCCGATTGTCGCATGGGAACACGGTTCAGAATGTCATCGAGTTTGCGGCTGATGCGCGTCAAATCCTGCAACGTTTCACGTTTGATACCGGTCTCGTAGGTGTTGGCGTAGGGCTCTTTCAGCAACAGCGTCGGGATTAACGTCGTCAGGTTGGCATTGCCGCAGCGCTCGCCCAAACCGTTCAGAGTGCCTTGCACTTGCCGGGCACCCGCATCAACGGCTGCGAGTGACGCTGCAACGGCAGTTTCGGTGTCGTTATGGGTGTGAATACCGACATGCGTGCCGGGAATTCCAGCCTCGATCACCGCGCGGGTGATGTCGTGAACCTCGGTCGGAAGCGTGCCGCCGTTGGTATCACAAAGAACAATCCACCGCGCACCCGCATCATAGGCCGCCTTAATGCACTCGAGCGCATAGGGGGCGTTGCCTTTGTAGCCGTCAAAGAAATGCTCGGCGTCAAAAAGCGCCTCGCGGCCTTGTGCAACCAGATGCGCCACCGAGGCGCGAATATTCTCGACGTTCTCATCGAGCGAAATGCCAAGCGCACGTTCGACGTGAAAATCATGGGTTTTGCCCACCAAACACACCGCTGGCGTGTTTGCGTTCAAAACCGCTGCGAGCACGTCATCATTCTCAGCCGAGCGCCCGGCGCGTTTTGTCATGCCGAATGCCGTCATGACGGACTGCGTTTTGGGTGCCTTTTCAAAGAACTCGCTGTCGGTCGGATTTGCACCCGGCCAGCCACCTTCAATGTAGTCGACGCCCAACTGATCGAGCATCTCGGCAATCTGCTGCTTTTCCTGCGTCGAGAACTGCACCCCTTGGGTCTGCTGCCCGTCGCGAAGGGTGGTGTCGTAGATGAAAAGACGGTCTTTAGACATTGGCGCGAACCTTCCTGGACGGGGCGCTTGCGGCCCGGACTGCGCCGACCCGCCCCCATGGGGCGGCGCACATGCGCCCCCCCGCGGGTCTATGCAGTCCTTGGGTTTGGCGGGTCATTTGAGGGCCTCGTCGTCAGGCAAACTTGGTAATTCCGGCAAATTCGCGATATCGAATCCCTCGGTGGGTTCCCATTTTGTCTCGCTTTTTCCTTCTTGGATAAGCACACCCGCTTGAACCAACCCGTTTTTCAATTCGTCGGCATATGAAAACATTTTTTTAGCTCTGGCAGCGTGTCTCAAATTTAGCCACATCGCAATTTCCCGGGCTATGGTTTCATCGATACCAACAGGCCTTTCGACAAGAAAGATATCCACGCCAGCAAACAAGGCTTCGTAACTTGCATGCGGAAATTCAGCCCTCTCTCGAACAAAGGACCTTGGCCATTTCATCATCTGAAGATCGATCCCGAGCAATGCAACACTGGCAAGAAAATCAGCCTTAGAAACCGAACCATCGACTACCTTGTAGCGAAGCTGTTTTAGAAAATTCACTGCGCCAGCGGTGTTTAGGTCGTCGGCAAGAGCTTCAACGACTTCCGCAAGTGGCTTACCACGTGGTTCGTCACCAACCAGATTGTACCATGCTTCGAGAACCTGCCGTGCCTCCTCCGCCTTCTTCGCCGTCCAGTCCATCGGCTTACGGTAATGCGTCGAAAGAAACACGAACCGTATCACCTCCCCCGGCACGCCTTGCTCCAGCAAATCCCGCACGGTGAAGAAATTGCCCAAAGACTTGGACATCTTCTTGCCCTCAACCTGAAGCATCTCGTTGTGCATCCAGTAGTTCGCGAATGAATCCTCGCCTGCCTCACAGCAGCTTTGGGCTTTCTCGTTTTCGTGGTGCGGAAAGGTCAGGTCGAGACCGCCTCCGTGGATGTCGAACTTGTCGCCAAACAGCGCCTTGGTCATCGCCGAGCACTCGATATGCCAGCCCGGACGGCCTCGGCCCCACGGGCTATCCCATCCCGGTAGTTCGTCTGAGGACGGCTTCCAAAGAACAAAGTCCATCGGATTTCGCTTGTAGGGTGCAACTTCAACCCGTGCGCCTGCGATCATGTCGTCTACTGAACGCCCCGACAACGACCCGTAGTTGGCGTAGGATTTCACATCAAACAGCACATGGCCCTCTGCCTCGTAAGCATGACCTGAGGCGATCAGCTCTTCGGTCATATCGATCATCTGCTGGATGAATTGTGTCGCCCGAGGTGTCTCGTTCGGCTCTAAAGCCCCCAAAGCGCCCATGTCGTCGAGATACCAACGGATCGTCTCGTCTGTGCGTTCCTGAATCAGGTCTTCCAACGTGCCAGAAGCCCCAGCCTCTTTCCGCGAAAGCGCTGTTGCGTTGATCTTGTCGTCTACGTCCGTGAAGTTGCGCGCATAGGTGACATGATCTTCGCCATAGACGTGACGCAGCAGGCGGTAAAGCACATCAAACACCACCACCGGACGGGCGTTGCCAAGATGCGCGCGATCATAGACCGTCGGGCCACAGACATACATCCGCACATTGGTCGGGTCTATCGGCGTAAAGATTTCTTTCTTACGCGTCAGTGTATTGTGCAGCTTGATCGTCGTCATAATGTCCTCGCACGCTGTTGGCGCGGGCATATCAACTTGAAACTAGGTTTGAAACAGAAGAACGGCCCGCAGATGATTTCAGCAGGGAATACAGTCGATAATAATGATTGCAGTCATGTTCATGCAGTCTGCATACGGGATCAAGGAAGCCATCGTCAAGCCGCTTGACGGCAGCGCGGGCAATGGCCATCGTCATTCCATGAGCAGAGATTTCATCAATTCCCTATGCAAATCCTTCCCCGGTGCCGAACATTCCGACCCTTGGGGCGAAGGCCACGACGCATGGAAAGTCGGTGGCAAAATGTTCGCCATAATCGGCACCCAGAAAAACGGAGTCTCGGTCAAAACCCGCGATGTGGAAACGGCCCAGATGTTGATTGACGCAGGCGTGGGGAACAAGCCCCCGTATTTGCACAAAAGCTGGATCCGATTGCCGCTTGATAGCGACCCTGAAGAACTGACCTTCAGGATCACTTCGGCTTACGACATCATTCGCGCCAGCCTGACGAAAAAGGCACAGGCCGCATTGGAACCTCGGTCCGACTAGTCGTATTGAACGACTTCGAACTCGATCCCGTCAGGTCCATCAAAATAGAACCTCACGCCGGGTTCGTAGTCGCCATGATTGTGCGGCGTGAATCCTGCGTCACTTACTTTTTGCTCGATAGCCTTGATGTCATCGACGACCACACCGATATGATTCATCCCACCCAATTGGGTATAGTTGTCGGTCGGATCTGACAGAGACCCGGGCGGCGTATAGAGGGCAACATAGCTGTCGTCTTCGCCGACATGGACGGTTCGGCCACCACTGATCGCAGCCCCTTGCCAGCGGATTTTCCAACCGAAAATATCGCACAGAACTTTGGCAGTGCTATCTGGATCGGTGACGGTGTAATTTACGTGCTCTAAGGGCATTGGCTTGCCTTTCTCTTGAATTTATCAACGAATCAGAGATTACTTCTTAAAGTATACTTTAACTCAAGCGGAAAATTTGAGAGGTTCCTGAATGCCCTCACGACAAGGATTGACGATCGGCCAAGTGGCACAAAGAACGGGGCTCGCGACCTCTGCGATCCGTTATTACGAGGACATGCACCTGGTGTTTCCATTTCGCAACGACGCGGGGCAGCGCCGGTTTGCATCTGCAGACATTCGTCGCCTGTCGTTCGTAATGGTGTCTCAGTCGCTTGGCTTCAGCATCGCCGACATACACAGGGCGATGGCGTCGCTGCCCAAAGACCATGCGCCGACCAAGGCGGATTGGAGCAAAATCTCGAAACGCTTCGGCTCGGAGCTCGACCAAAGGATTGCCAAAATGCAGCTCCTGCGCGAGAGGTTGGACGGGTGCATTGGGTGCGGGTGTCTCAGCCTGAAAAATTGCGCTCTCTACAACAAGGGCGACGCTGCGGCCAAGTCAGGCCCGGGGCCGCGTCACCTGATGGTTTCAGATTGACAAGATCGGCCTGAGGTGGATCGTGCCTGCAAGGCAAAGAGGTCACAATGAAGCTATCAAACCGGATCGAACACATCCTCGGCAACGGGTCCGACGGCTGGGGCGTTTTCTACAAAGCACGCGACATGGTGCGCCGTGGCATCGATGTTATCGACCTGACAATTGGCGAGCATGACATTCTCACCGACCCTGCGATCCTGAACGCGATGGATGCTGCGGCCAAGGCCGGGCATACCGGCTATGCGCCCATTCCGGGAACGAAGGAACTGAGGCAAGCCGTGGCCGATCGGTTGACCAGATATACCGGTGTCGCGACCTCGTTTGAGAACGTCTTGATAACACCGGGCGGGCAATCCGCGCTCTTTGCGGCGCATATGGCGGCCTGCAATCCTGGCGACACGGCTTTGTTTATCGATCCCTATTATGTCACCTATCCCGGCACCATCCGCGCCGCTTCGGCCGTCCCGTTGCCCGTTTGCGCACAAGCGCAAAACGGTTTTCAACCTGAGGCCGCCGACATTGCAGAACACGCGCGGAACGCGGCGTCGCTGCTGATTAACTCACCCAACAACCCGACAGGCGTCGTTTATTCACGTAAAACGCTTGAGGGCATTGCGCGTGTCTGCATCGACAATGATCTGTGGTTGATTTCAGACGAGGTCTACGACTCGCAGATTTGGGAAGGCGCGCATATTTCGCCTCGAAGCCTCTCGGACATGGAAAACCGCACGTTTGTCGTGGGGTCGATGTCCAAGAGCCATGCGATGACGGGCAGCCGAATTGGGTGGCTCGTTGGGCCTGAACGCGCGATTGCGCATCTTGAAAACCTGTCCACACATACAACCTACGGCGTGGCGGGGTTTATCCAACAAGCCGCCATATTTGCACTTGAGCGCGGCAAAGCGTTTGAGACCACAATCGCCGAGCCTTTCCGACGACGGCGTAAGATTGCCATCGAGATACTCGGGGAATCCCCCACGATCCGCCTGATACCGAGCAAAGGCGCGATGTATATCATGCTCGACATCCGCGCGACGGGGATGACAGGTGAAGCATTTGCGGATGACCTTTTGGACAAGCACCACATTGCCGTGATGCCGGGCGAAGGCTTTGGCACTGCCGCCGCTGGCCATGTTCGCGTTGCCTTAACCGTCGATGACGACAGATTGACCGAGGCTTTCAACACCCTGATCTCCTTTGCTGAAGCGCGCGCAAAATAGGTGTCGCTTTTGAACCTCGTGTCGCAAATCGGAAAGACGCAGGTCGCGATTAATCGAAACTGATCCGAATAAAGTTGGGTTGGTCATGCAAAACGATCTTAGCAAACTGAAATTGGTGAGCCGCACGATTGGCGCAGAGCGCGGGCGTGCAGCGCGGGGGCGACCCGACCGG
>JBELFK010000073.1:9823-14144 GCA_042092935.1 Paracoccaceae bacterium
TTACCCCACCAATTTCACGACCATATCCTCTGGATTTCCAAAATGACCGAAACAAAAACCTCTCGTGCTGCCAGATCCGGCGGCAGAAACGCCCGCCGCGCGGCCCGTTCCGCAGCCCTCCCAGATGAGCTTCGCCCGATCCGCGCGGGGCTTTCTGGCGGGACATATAAACCCCTTTCTGACGCTGACGTTCTGAAAATTCACGAGGCTGCGCTGGAAGCACTCGAAACCGTTGGCTTGGCCGATGCCCCGCCTAGCGGCGTTGAGTATCTCACGAAAGCGGGTGCCATACTCGGCGACGACGGTCGTATCAGGTTCCCGCGTGCACTTGTGGAAGACACGATCGCCAAGGCCAACCGCGCGATCACCCTGCCCGGTCGTGATCCGAAGTATGACCTCGATCTTTCTGGCACGCGGGTGCACTATGGAACCGCCGGTGCTGCGGTTCATATGGTCGATGTCCACGGGCGGGAATACCGCGAAAGCCACTTGCAGGATCTCCACGACGCGGCCCGTATCACGCAACAGCTCGACAATATCCATTTTCTGCAACGCCCCATGGTCGCGCGCGATATTACCGACAACCGCGAGATGGACCTGAACACGATCTACGCCTGTTGCTCGGGCACCAAGAAACACATCGGCACCTCGTTCAGCGAGCCGGATTTCGTCGATGAGGCGCTCGAGATGCTCTATATGATCGCAGGCGGAGAAGACAAATTCCGCGAGCGGCCATTCGTGTCGAACTCAAACTGCTTTGTCGTGCCGCCGATGAAATTCGCTACCGAAAGCTGCGAGGTCATGGAGAAATGCATCCTTGGCGGCATGCCCGTGTTGCTATTGTCGGCGGGGATGGCGGGTGCAACCGCCCCCTCGACCGTTGCAGGGGCCATCACGCAAGCAGTCGCTGAATGCTTGGGCGGCTTGGTTTACGTCAACGCTGTCAAACCCGGCGCACCGGCGATCTTTGGCACTTGGCCCTTTGGTCTTGATTTGCGCACAGGGGCGATGAGCATCGGCTCGGGCGAGCAGGCCCTTCTCACCGCTGGATGCGGACAGATGCACCAATTCTACGACCTTCCAGGCGGTGCCGCCGCCGGGGCGTCGGATTCAAAATTGCCTGATATGCAAGCCGGATGGGAGCAAATGTGCTCAAACCTGTCGGCCGGAATTTCCGGTGTGAACATGGTCTATGAAGCCGCAGGTATGCATGCCTCGCTTCTCGGATTTTGTCACGAAAGTCTGATCCTTGGGGATGACATCATCGGTCAGGCGCTACGCTGTGTGCGTGGGATCGAGGTCACAGACGAAACCTTGGCCTTGGATCAGATGCGCGAAGTGTGCCTTGGCGGGACCGGCCATTATCTTGGCACCAGTCAAACACTGTCTCGGATGCAGGCAGATCACGTTTATCCAAACTTCGGGGACCGGACCTCGCCCAAGGAATGGGCCGAGAACGACAAGCCTGATCTGCTGGACAAAGCAACGGCCCGCAAAGAGGCCATCCTGTCCGAACCTTCGCCAGCCCGATTTGATCCGGTGCTCGACCTTGAATTACGGGCGCGGTTCAAAATTTACCTCGACTAGACGCCTGTCTGCTCTAAACCGCGCCCTCAAAGCGCAAAGGAAAAGAGACGTTTTGTCTCTGGCCTTTTGCGTGGGCGCGGTATAGGCGGGCGGCGAACAGGAAAGGCACGTCTTATGGACCTCCGCAATATCGCTATCATCGCGCACGTTGACCACGGCAAAACCACATTGGTGGACGAGCTTCTGAAGCAATCCGGTGCCTTTCGCGCCAATCAGGCCGTTGCAGAACGGGCAATGGACAGCAACGATCTGGAACGCGAACGCGGGATCACCATTTTCGCCAAGCCGACCTCGGTTGAATGGAAAAACACCCGCATCAACATCGTCGATACCCCCGGTCACGCCGACTTTGGTGGCGAGGTTGAGCGTATTCTCAGCATGGTCGATGGCGTGGTTTTGCTGGTTGATGCCGCCGAAGGCCCAATGCCGCAGACCAAATTCGTGACGTCAAAAGCGCTGGCCCTTGGTCTGCGCCCGATTGTTGTTCTCAACAAGGTCGACAAGCCCGACGCCGAACCCGATCGTGCGCTGGATGAATGTTTTGATCTTTTTGCCTCATTGGATGCAGACGACGACCAGTTGGACTTTCCGCATATGTACGCATCGGGTCGAAACGGTTGGTGTGACGCCGAATTAGACGGTCCACGCAAGGACTTAGACGCCTTGTTTAATCTGATAGTCAATCATGTCCCAAAGCCGCGCCAACTGGCGCATCAGGACGAAGACTTTACGATGTTGGCCACGACCCTTGGGTCTGACCCCTTTGTCGGACGCCTGCTGACGGGCCGTGTCGAGACTGGCAAACTCAAGGTCGGTGCAACGGTTCAGGCCCTGAGCCGTATCGGCCAAAAGATCGAACAATTCCGTGTCACGCGCATCCAAGCCTTCCGTGGCCTTGCGCAGCAAGACATCGACGAAGCGATGGCCGGCGACATCGTTTCCATCGCAGGTATGGCCAAAGCCACGGTTGCCGATACGATTTGTGCGCTGGCCGTTGATGAACCACTTGACGCGCAGCCCATTGACCCGCCGACCATCACCGTGACCTTCGGTATTAACGACAGCCCGTTGGCCGGTCGTGACGGCAAAAAGGTCCAAAGCCGCGTCATCCGTGATCGTCTGCTGAAGGAAGCGGAATCAAATGTCGCGATCAAGATCGCCGACACCCCTGGCGGAGACGCCTTTGAGGTTTCAGGCCGCGGCGAACTTCAAATGGGCGTTCTGATCGAAAACATGCGCCGTGAGGGATTTGAGCTTTCGATCTCGCGTCCTCAGGTCATCATGAAGGAAGAAAACGGTCAAACCATTGAGCCGATTGAGGAAGTCACGGTTGACGTTGACGACGAATATTCGGGCGCCGTGATTGAAAAGCTGACGGGTGCGCGCAAAGGTGAAATGACCGATATGCGCCAAACCTCGGGCAAAACGCGCATTATTGCGACCGTGCCGTCGCGCGGGTTGATCGGTTATCACGGTGAATTCCTGACAGACACACGTGGCACCGGCGTTCTCAACCGCGTCTTCCACAGCTGGTCACCCTATCGCGGGCCAATTCCTGGCCGTCGCGCCGGCGTTCTGATTTCGATGGAGAACGGAACCTCGGTCGCATTCGCGCTGTGGAACCTTGAGGATCGCGGCAAAATGATGATCGGCGCACAAGAGCAAGTCTATACCGGCATGATTATTGGCGAGCACAGCCGCAACAATGATCTTGAGGTTAACCCTTTGAAAGGTAAGAAACTTACCAACGTTCGCGCCTCGGGTACGGATGAGGCTGTGCGTCTGACAACGCCAATGAAATTGTCGCTGGAAGAGGCCATTGCCTATATCAATGATGACGAGTTGGTCGAAGTGACGCCAAACTCAATCCGGCTCCGCAAGCGCTATCTCGATCCACATGAGCGCAAGCGCATGTCGAAAAAGCCGAGCTAAAATTTTAACGGGGTGCTTTTTGAGCGCCCCGTTTTCTTTTGTGCCGAATTATGGATACCGACGCATCGTTGCGACCGCCGATCAGGTCCGGCGCGTTAGATAGCGCTTGTCCCAATCGCTCATTCGCACTTGGTTTCCCTTCTCCATCGCGTCAGCAAACCTCGAACCGTTGGCACCAAAAACGCACGAGACGAGGATTTTGGGATCGGTCGCCAAGGAAGCGCGCGACATTTCTTCGTCGGTCGAGCCTCGGTGGACCGACCGGATGTCCATCATAACCACATCGCCAGCCGACAAGCTAAGCTGAGTTACGTCGTTTCCCTCAACCTTTTTCTTGATTTCAGCGTCGTCCAATGGGGTTTCGGACAAATGGCAACCGGGAATAATGCGTAGGCTTTTTCCCGATTGCAGATAAAGCAAGGCCTTCACACAGGGCACCGTTCCTTTGGCCCAAGGATTCACATCAGCAAGAAACCCGCTGTAAGGCCCGCGCAGCAAGTCCGAGTGCCATTGCTGAGATCGATTAACTGTTATGTCCGTCAAGCCAAATTCGCGAAATCCAGCGCTCCCATAAAGCGACGTTAAAAATTCACCCACACGCTCGTTCCTGGAAAGCGACGCGTGCAGATCGCCAAAGACCGTAAACCGATCAAAACCGGCCAAGTGGTAAGAATGGACAGCGGCGCGGGTTTGCCCCATGCGATCAAGATTGTTTTGGACTGTCCGCCTTGCGTCTTTAACAACGGCCTCGGGAACGGCCGCCGGAAGCACGGTGTAACCGTTTTCACAAAACTCGGAAATA
>JBELFK010000074.1:0-14141 GCA_042092935.1 Paracoccaceae bacterium
TTAGGACTACAATATCCTCAGGACGTCTCGCATCCAGCCATGCTGCTCGATGGCCGGTGCAACAACGCGTTCTTGCAACAAGCCTTTTAAATGATCTGCGACTTCGGCTGGCATATCGCCCAAGACGCCCTTGCGTGCGGTCACGGTGATCGTGCGCGTCAACTGCTTGGTGGGCAATGGAAAGACGTCGAGTTTCGGGGCAAACCGATAGGCGCGTTGCAGCGCAAGCGGGGTAAGGATGGTCCATCCGGCACCCTCTGCGACCATTGCCAAGATCGCATGATAGCTATCAAGTTCGAATTTTTGCGACAGTTTGAAATCACAGTCGGTCAGGTGGTTGTCAATTTGACGGCCCATATAGTGGCGTTTCGAATAATGCACGAAGGGCAATTGTTGTAACTGGCGTTTCAAATTGCCCGACAAATCAACGACCGATTTCGGCGCAACACCGACAAAGCCCTCGGTCAGAATGGGATGCGTCTCGCCCCACTCAGCAATCTCACCAACGTCCGCTGCGACAATCACATCGAGCGCGCGATGGTCCAACTGGTCAATCAAACGATGTGTCGCACCGGTTTCCAACAAAAATTGACAGTGTCTCAACCGATCCGACATGCGGGCAAGCAGAGTGGGCGTCACATCGGCCTCAAAATCCTCGATCACGCCCAGTCGAAAGCGGGTAAGACCGGACAGGTCGCCTTGTGAAATCTCCGCCCGCGCTTGCTCGGCCTCGGCGATGATGACCAAAGCGCGTCGGCGAAACATCTCGCCTGCGGGCGTCAAGGCGACGGGTCGTGTGTTGCGCAGCAACAGCCGTACACCCAGCGCGGCCTCAAGATTGGTAAGCTGTTGACTGACCGAAGACGGGCTGGCCCCAAGCCGCCGCGCCGCCGCCGAGATCGAGCCTTCGTCAGCGGTCGCCACAAAGATCTCAATTGCCCAGAGAGTAATTTTGCCCGGACCTGCGTCCATTGAACTAGCTGAGTTTGCTCAGCTTGGCCTGCAATTCAGCAAGTTGCTTTTTAATGTCTGACAGGTCTTCAGCGCCTTCCTCTTCCGCGTCATCAGACTCGGTCGCCGCGCCAGAGAACGGGGCCATTCCGCCGGTCATCGCCTTCATAAAGGCCTCTTGCTGCGCTTGAAGCGCTTCAAATCCGGGCATTGTCGTGATCGGGTTGATGGTCGAGATATTCTCAACCAGTTTCGATTGGCCATCGCGGAACATTTCAAAGCTCGCCGCCAAAAACTGCGGCACAACGCTTGTCGCTTGTGTGGTGTAGCTGCGGACAAGATCGTTCAAAACGTTGATCGGCAATACGTTTTCACCACGGCTTTCGTGGTCGGCAATGATTTGAAGAAGATATTGTCGGGTCAGGTCATCGCCCGATTTTAGATCGATAATCTGAACTTCGCGGCCATCGCGAATAAAACCTGAAATATCATCCAACGTCACATAATCGCTGGTCTCAGTGTTATAGAGACGTCGGCTTGCGTATCGCTTGATAAGCAATGGTTCTTGCTTTGCCACGGTATATTCCTCCCCAAAATATGCGCAGTGCAGAAAAACATTACGGCAGCGCGGCGAAAAAAGAAAGGCCGGTTTTTCTGCGCAGCATTTCGCAGCTTTGCATGCGCAGAAAACAAAAAGGCAGACCCGAAGGTCTGCCTTTTGGAATGCGCCGATCGGGAGGAGGAACCGGCGGAATTCACATGCTAATTACTTAGCAGCTGTTGCTTTCTTTGCAGCAGCAGTCGCGTCTTTCGTAGCTTTCTGAACAGCAGCGGCAGCGTCTTCACCAAGATCTTTGCCAGCAGCCATCATCAACTCAACTGTTTCCATCTGAACGCGCTTAGCAACTTCAGCGAAAGCCGCCATGTTTTCAGCAGCAACTTCAGCAGAAGCCGATGCGAAATCCGTCATTGCTTTTGCATAGTCAGCTGGCTCGTCTTTTGCTTTTGAAATGTCAGCAACTTTGCTCAGCGTGTCTTTTGTCCACTTTGAAGAAATCTCGGTCGATTTCTCAGCAGCCTGAAGAGCAACCGAGGAAAGTTTCTCGTTCAGCGACACTGCGTTCTTGTATGCGTCTTCCATTGCAGCTGTATCGACTGGGAATGCGCCCATCATGTCTTTCAAAACAGCGTTGAAATCTTGTGCGTTAGCCATTGTTCAAATCCTTGTTATGCGTCCGGGCCCACCCCGGGGTTTCTGCGTCTGCAACATGATATACATGCTGCAGCGCGGCATTTCAAGTCCTTTTTGCTGCAGCGCAGCATATTTTCACTAACCCTCTGATTTTATTGAGGTGCCTTGACCAAAACATAGGTTCCAGGAGCATCACAAATCACAGGATGCTCAGAATCGCCAAAATCGGGGGCCGGAACCATTTTGCCAGACCGCTTTTTCAACCACGATTCCCACAAGGGCCACCAAGACCCTTCGTGAAAGTCTGCCTGCGCGAACCAATCATCAGGCGCGAGAGACACATCCGAGTTGGTGTAGTGACCATATTTCCCCTTGCTGGGTGGATTGACAATGCCGGCAATATGGCCCGATTCCGAAACGATGAACGTCTTGTTCTTACTCCCCGTCTGCTGAAACCCGCGATAGCAATCTTTCCAGGCAGCGATATGGTCGGTCTCTGCGGTGATCGACATAAGAGGCACATCGACGTCGCTAAGGCGCAGTGTCTCGCCAAAAAACTCGGTACCATCATTTGCTAATTCGTTCTGTTGGCAGAGTTTGCGCAAGTACTCGGTCACCATCTTGCCCGGCAAGTTGGCCCCATCGCCGTTCCAATAAAGCAGATCAAACGCAGGTGGCGCCTCGCCGAGCATATAGCTGCGAATGGCCGGGCCATAAACCAGATCGTTCGAGCGCAAAAAGCTAAAGGTCCGCGACATTATCCGTGAATACAGTATGCCATTCTCGGTCACTTCATCCTCGATCCCATCGATGAAATCGTCCTGAAGGAACGGCGTAAATTCGCCCTGATCCGAGAAATCGGTCAGCGTCGTGAAGAAGGTCGCCGACTTTACCGACTTGTCCTTGCGCTTTTTCATCAGCGCCAAAGTCAGATGAAGGGTCGTGCCAGCGATGCAATAGCCAACCACATTGAGCCTTGGCTGCTTCGAAATCGCCTTGACCTGTTCTATCGCCGCAAGGAATCCGTCCTCAATATAGTCTTCCATGCCGGTGTCAGCGTAGCTGGCATCTGGGTTAATCCAGCTCACGATGAAAACAGTGTAGCCTTGATCGACGAGCCACTTAATCATGCTGTTTTTCTCTTTGAGATCGAGAATGTAATACTTGTTGATCCACGGCGGGAAGATCAGCAAAGGCACTTCGTGGACCTTCTCCGTCGTCGGAGTAAACTGGATCAACTCAAACATCCGATTTCGAAACACAACCTTACCTGGGGTCGTCGAAATATTTCTACCAATCTCGAACGCGTTTTCGTCGGCAAGTTTAACCAAAAGCTCACCATCGTTCGCTTCAAGGTCGGAAATCAGGTTTTCGAGACCTTTCACAAGGCTTTCACCTTCGGTCTCAACCGCGCGCTCAAGCGCGTCCGGGTTCGTCCCGAAAAAGTTGGTCGGCGCCATCATGTTGATAATTTGATCGGTGAAATAGCGCAGACGGCGCTTTTCAGTTTGCTCAAGCGTTTCGATTTCCTCGACTGCGCTTCGGATCACATCCGCGTTCGTCAAATACTGCCGCATAATGGTGTTGAAGTACGGGTTCGTCTTCCACATCGGGTTGGTGAAGCGACGATCCTTTGGCATTTCTTCGTCAGAAACCTCAAACTTGCCCTGAGCGATCATCTTCTGCGCATCGACGTAGAATTGAAGCGACTTTCCCCAAAGCTCTAACTGGTTTTCAAGGATTTTTGTTGGGTTCGCCAGCATTTCGGACCAATACGCCGAGGCAGCTTTCATGTATAATTCACCGCCTGGTGCTTGTAAGGCTGCGTTCAACGGTTTCTTGTTGGACAGGGCTGTTGCCAAGCGGGCCGACAGTTCCTCGATTTTTTGAATATTACTGGTTAGTTTTTCAATTTCGTGACCTGCGGCATTGTCAGTCGTTGTCATATTCAAAATTCCAGTTTAGATTTTCTGCTATGCAGCATAACGCTAAACGGTTAGTTTCGCAAAACATCCGTACTGTGACGTTGCGCGACACATCGACCGACCTAATGAGAGAGTCCTTAAAACATGCGTTATATGGCGACCTACGATCTGATGGAGACGATCCGAAACACGAACCAGTGGCTCGGGGCAACAGCAAAGACAGTGGGGGCCTATCCTGCATTCTCTCTCATTCCGAATCCCTATCTGCAATGGATGCAGGCCTGGGGCGAGGTCACCGAGCGCTCGTTTGAGCGAATGGTTGTGAAGCCTTCCTGGGGTATCCGAACCTTTACCTGTCCAGACGGTAAAGACCATCTCGTGCAGAAAAAACGCGTCATCGAGCGCCCGTTCGGCGACTTGTTGCACTTTGAAGTGTCAGGTCGCGAAACGCAAAAACGCAAGATCCTCGTCGTTGCGCCGATGTCCGGCCACTATGCGACTCTTCTGCGCTCAACCGTCAAATCCTTGATCGTGGATAATGAAGTCTACGTCACCGATTGGCACAATGCGCGTGACATCCCAGTGTCTGAGGGTAAATTCGACGTTGAAGATTACACGCTTTACCTCGTTGAATTCATGCGCGAATTGGGCCCTGATACCCATGTCATCGCCATCTGCCAACCCGCACCTTTGACTTTGGCCGCAACCGCTTATTTGGCCGAAGAAGACCCAAAGGCACAGCCGCTTTCGCTGACGTTGATCGGCGGGCCGATCGACCCAGATGCCGCCGCAACTGACGTGACTGACTTTGGTCGGCGCGTCACTATGGGCCAGCTTGAAGAAACGATGATCCAGCGCGTCGGCTTTAAGTACAAAGGCGCTGGCCGCTTGGTCTATCCCGGCTTGCTTCAGCTTTCCTCATTCATGTCGATGAACGCCGAGAAACATAGCAAGGCGTTTACCGATCAGATCAGCCGAGTCGCTAAGGACGAAGCCTTCGACGATGATCCGCACAACCGGTTTTACGATGAATATCTGGCCGTCATGGATATGCCCGCCGAATTCTATCTCTCGACTGTCGAGCGCATCTTCAAGGGTCGCGAAATTGCGCAGAACAAATTTGTCGTGAATGGCAAGCAGATTGACATTGGCAATATCACAACTGTGGCTGTGAAAACCGTTGAAGGGGCAAATGACGACATCTCGGCCCCTGGACAATGCGTTGCGGCGCTTGATTTGCTCACCGGTCTGCCAGATTCAAAGAAGGCCTCGCATGTCGAACCCGGCGCTGGTCATTACGGCATTTTTGCAGGCAAAAGCTGGCGCAACAACATTCGCCCCTTGGTCCTCGATTTCATCGATGCAAACTCGGGTGCCCCAGCGAACCAGACCAAAGCACCTGCGAAAAAGGCGCGAAAGTCGCCGACAAAGAAGGCACCCGTGGCCAAGATCGTCGCGAAGAAAGCCTAGGCACAAAATCCTCAGTGGCCGCTTAACACGCGACCCGTGCCAGAACATCGTCAACCGCGCCGACAATCATTTCAAGATTGTCGGGCGTCGACAACGAATGGTCGCCCCCTTTTATGAAGGTCAGACGCACATCTTCGGCCTCTAGGTGATCCAGCAAGCGCAACGCGGTGTCGCGGGTAACGGCGGTGTCTTCGGTGCCCTGCACCATCCGAACCGGAACGCCCAATCTCAATGGATCGCGCAACACGAAATGGCTGCGACCGTCTTCGATAAGCCGCTTTGTAATTGGGTAGGGATCCCCATAGTCCGAAGGCACGTGAACGACTTCCTCGACCTCTAATCGCGATTTGTCTTCATCGCTGAAATCCGCATAAAACCCATCTTCTGTGAAGTCCGGAGCAGCCGCAATCGTCACGAGCCCCGCAATTCTTTTGGGCAACGCCTTGGCACAAAGCAGCGCGATCCAGCCGCCCATTGACGACCCAACCAGAACCTGGGGCCCTTGCGTCAAACGCTCAATCACCTCTGACGCATCGGCAATCCAATCACCGATGCAACCGTCGACAAACGCCCCCGCAGATTGCCCATGACCCGAATAGTCAAACCGCAGATAGGCCCTACCCTCTGCCTTTGCCCAGGCCTCTAAATGAGTCGCCTTGCTGCCGTCCATATCCGACATGAACCCGCCCAAAAACACCACGCCGGGCTCTTTGCCCATTGTCCGGTGAAACGCGATGCGCCGGCCTGAAGCGGTGTCTAAGAATTCAACCATGCGATACTCCCTGCTCAGTCGTGCGCATCCTGCACCCAGCCTTTCTCCGTGAAAACCCATAACCTTTATCTTGCCCAAAATACCTCGGGGGTTCGGGGGCTGCCCCCCGATCCGAACTTGACAGCCAGCGTTACCCGTTCCAAAACACCTTCAATTACATAACCGCAACCGGGCGTTTCGTAGGCGCCAAACTGATGGAGGACCGGCAACATGGCCGATATATCCCTGACTCTCCCCGACGGAAATAAACGCAGCTACCCTGCGGGAACAACCGGTTTGGAGGTCGCCGCTGACATCTCGAAATCTCTCGCCAAGTCCGCAATCAGCTGCTCGATCAACGGCGTGCATTCCGATCTTTCCGTGCCCCTGACGGACGACGTCGACTTCGCCATCCACACAATGAAAGACGACGCTCAGGCGCTTGAGCTTATCCGCCATGACGCTGCCCATATCATGGCACGCGCAGTGCAAGAACTCTGGCCGGACACCAAAGTCACGATTGGACCGGTGATTGACAACGGCTGGTATTACGACTTTGACCGCGCCGAACCTTTCACTCCTGATGACCTCGCTCTCATCGAAAAGAAGATGAAAGAGATCATCAACAAGCGTGAACCAGTCACGACCGAGATCTGGGACCGCGACCGTGCGCTAAAATTCTACGAGGCCAATAACGAGCCTTATAAGGTCGAGCTTGTCGGGATGATTCCCGAAGGTGAGGACATTCGCATGTATTGGCACGGCCACTGGCAGGATCTCTGCCGTGGCCCACATCTCGTGCACACCGGTCAGGTGCCTGCCGATGCATTCAAGCTGATGAAAGTTGCGGGTGCCTACTGGCGCGGCAATTCGGACAACCCGATGCTGCAACGCATCTACGGAGTGGCCTTCAAAAACCGCAATGACCTCAAAGACCATCTGACCATGCTGGAAGAGGCTGAAAAGCGCGACCACCGCAAGTTGGGCCGCGAGATGGACCTGTTTCACATGCAGGAAGAAGCCCCCGGCCAGATTTTTTGGCACCCCAACGGGTGGTCGATCTACACCCAGCTACAAGACTACATGCGGCGGCAGCAAACGCGAGGCGGCTACGTTGAGGTGAACACGCCTCAGGTTGTTGACCGCAAGCTGTGGGAGGCCTCGGGCCATTGGGATAAGTATCAGGAACACATGTTCATCGTCGAAGTCGACGAAGACCACGCCCGTGAAAAAGCAGTCAACGCTTTGAAACCGATGAACTGCCCCTGTCACGTCCAGATATTCAATCAGGGATTGAAATCCTATCGCGACCTACCATTGCGTATGGCCGAGTTTGGGTCATGCAATCGCTATGAACCTTCTGGCGCGTTGCATGGCATTATGCGGGTGCGCGGCTTTACCCAAGACGATGCGCATATTTTCTGCACCGAAGACCAGATTGAGGAAGAAACCGCAATCTATATCGCGTTCCTCTCTAAGATTTATCAGGATCTAGGCTTTCCCGACTTCAAGGTAAAATTCTCGGATCGGCCCGAAAAACGCAGCGGGTCAGATGAAATCTGGGACAAAGCTGAGCAAGCGTTGCTGAAAGCCACGCGGGCCGCCGGAATCGAGCCAGAGCTAAATCCGGGAGAAGGGGCTTTCTACGGGCCAAAACTGGAATTTGTTTTGACCGACGCGATTGGCCGTGACTGGCAGTGCGGCACCCATCAGGTCGACTTTGTTTTGCCAGAACGACTCGACGCGACCTATATCGGGCAGGATGGCGACAAGCACCGTCCGGTCATGTTGCACCGCGCCACGCTCGGCTCGTTTGAACGCTTTATCGGTATTCTGATTGAAAGCCATGCGGGCAAATTGCCGTTCTGGCTGGCTCCGCGGCAAGTTGTCGTCGCGGCCATCGTGTCAGAAGCCGATGACTATTGCCTTGAAGTGGTCGCTGCGCTCAAGGCCGCTGGCATCCGCGCCGAAGCAGATTTGCGCAATGAAAAGATCAACTACAAGGTCCGTGAGCACTCGGTCGGCAAGGTGCCTGTGATTCTGGCATGTGGCAAGAAAGAGATTGACGACAGAACAGTCTCGGTGCGGCGTTTGGGGGAAAAGCAAACCTCTGTAACAACGCTGGACGAGATCGTGAGTAGCTTGTCAGGCGAAGCCACACCTCCTGATCTTTTGTAACAATTTCCTGTTATTCTATTTCAAGGCGCGGCGGGAACCCCTGTCGCGCCTCGAAAATTGCGCGTTAAGCGCTGATTACACTTCACGAGACTTAACACACCCGTGATGCACGCTCTCGTGAGTAAAAGGTTACTGCTCTGGAAGGTTAGGTTGTCCTCACCGCCACTTACGGCGGATTTAATTCTTCAAAGAGGGTTCCTTATGTCAACAACCATGAAATCAATCGCCGTCGCAGCTTCTGTCGCAGCGGCCCTTGTCGGCCAGACAACAACAGCAACCGCAGCGGCTCAAGAAAAATGCTACGGCGTTGCTCTTGCTGGCCAGAACGATTGTGCGGCGGGTCCTGGCACAACATGCGCCGGCACATCGAAGGTCGACTATCAGGGTAATGCGTTCTCGCTGGTCGAAGAAGGCACCTGCACCGAAATCACAATCGCAGACATGGGTGATGGTATGACACGCATGGGTTCGCTTGAAGCGCTTGAGCGCGATATGCCGATGTAAGCTATTTTGGGAAGCTGCTTTGCGCTAGTTTAGGGCAGCTTCCCAAATCCTAGGCTTGGAATTTCCGATGTTTGACCAAACTCCTCATTTGCCCAATGTCCCTGGCGTCGGTTACAAACCGCAGCACTACAGCGACATTCTGGCGAATTCCGAACCGGTTGGCTGGCTGGAGGTTCACGCCGAAAACTACATGGGCGACGGTGGTCGTCCGATTGCGCAGTTAAAGTACCTGTCCGAACGGTTTCCAATATCCGTTCACGGTGTCGGCCTGTCAATTGGCGGCCAAGACGCGCTCGATCAGGATCATCTGGACCGTTTGAAAAAGCTATGCGACTGGCTTCAGCCGGCGAGCTTCTCCGAACACCTCGCCTGGTCAACCCATGACAGTCATTTCCTGAACGACCTGCTGCCCCTGCCCTATACGCCTGCCACGCTGGCACGCGTCGCGGACCATATAGATCAACTTCAATCCCATTTGGGGCTGCAGATCCTTCTGGAAAATCCTTCGAGCTATTTGGCATTTGCCGAAAGCACCTTTGAAGAACCCGATTTTCTACGAGAAATCGCCAAACGCACAGGTTGCGGGCTGTTATTGGACGTGAACAATGTTTTCGTTTCTGCAACGAACCTAAAGATGAGTGCGCAAGCCTACATCGATGCGTTTCCGCTTGCTCAGGTTGGCGAAATTCATCTTGGCGGCCACGATGAAGACGAGGATGACCTAGGCGCGCCCCTGTTGATCGATAGCCACGGACGCGAAGTCGCTGATCCGGTTTGGTCGCTTCTTGACTACTCGCTTGCACGCTCTGGTCCTCGCCCTTTGCTGATTGAATGGGACAATGACGTGCCCGACTGGCCAACTCTGCGCGCCGAGGCGCGTCGCGCAGAAACCGTGCTTGAGCAGGTTCTGGCATGAGGGTCGACCAAAAAGCGTTTCACGCGGCACTCAGAAATCCGCTTGCGCCGGTTCCAGAAGGCCTGATCGATGATGCGAATGGTCCGGCGGGCCGTCGGTTTGACGTGTATCGAAACAACGTGACCACCTCGCTCATGGACGCGCTCGCCGATGGCTTTCCGGTCATTAAAAAACTGCTTGGCGAAACAAATTTTCGAAACCTCGCGCGTGAGTATCAAGCCGCGCATCCACCGCGATCACCATTGATGACCCATTTTGGCGCAGAATTTCCCGTGTTCATGCGCGGGCACCAGGGGCTTTCGACACTCCCATACCTTGGCGACGTCGCCGACCTGGAAATGGCGCTGCGGCAGTCATACCACGCCGCGGACAGTCAGCCGATAGATGTGGGCATCTTTTCCGCGTTGGATGAAGCCGCACTTTTGTCGTCAACGTTCGAATTTGCCCCATCGATGCGCTTTTTTCACTCAGATTGGCCAGTCTTCGGCATTTGGCAGTTCAACACTGCTGAAAACGCGCCTAAGCCGGTCGCGGCCAGCCAAAGCGTCCTGATTGTACGCCAGGAATTCGACCCTCAGCCGTGGGAAATCACGAACGCAGATGTCGCTCTTTTGAAAAGTTTGGCCAACGGCGAAACTTTGGAAACAGCGTTGGCTGCGGCGCAGTCGGTTGATAACACACATGATTTCGGCGCGATTTTGCAGAAACTACTGGCGGGCAACGCCATCACAAGACTTGAAACCGGGGACACCTAATCATGACAAAACTTCTCAAGTGGACCAACGCGCAAACCGAGTTTTTGGGCAGTCTCGGTTGGCTCGTTCCAACAGCGGCGCGGCTATTATTCGCCGCCACACTCCTAAACTATTATTGGGCGTCGGGCCTTACCAAATTGGGCGACGGGCTGATGGGGATATTCCAACCATCTGTCGGTGCCTATGTGCAGATATTCCCCCAACTCATGGAATCCGTTTCCTACAGCACATCGGAACTTTCCATTTTTCATTGGCTGGTCGTCGTCGCCGGCACATGGGCCGAATTCATTCTTCCCGCCCTGTTGGTTCTGGGTCTTCTGACAAGACTGTCAGCCTTGGGAATGATCGGGTTCGTCGTTGTTCAAACGCTAACGGATCTCTATGGCCACAGGCTGATCGAGCAAGACGCGTCGGTCGGTGCCCTATTTGACCGTTTCCCAGATTCAATCATTCTCGATCAACGGTCCTTTTGGGTTTTCGCACTGCTTGTTCTGGTGATTAAAGGCGCTGGCCCCATCTCGCTTGATCGCCTTTTCGGGCGTCCTGCGGGGGTTACCCCTGTCACGCAGTCCTGAGCATCGCTTTGGTTCAAGAAGCCAAGCCCAAAGCCTCTTGAACCTCGCGGGTCCACCCCAGATAGTAAGCGCCGTCACGCTCAATAAGAGGCCGTTTCATCAGCAACGGGTGGTCGGCGATAAGATCCAAGGGCACGCCCGCTCGGTCACTTTCGGAAAGCGACCGCCACGTTTTGGACCGCGTGTTCAGCAGCGTTGGTCCAAATGCTTGCCAGGCATGCAAGAGAATCTCTTTGGGGACGACGTCTTCCCGGACATCAATAAATTCGGCCTCTGGCAAGGCTTTTCTGGCCTTTCGGCAGGTGTCACAAGCGCCTAAACCGTATATTTTCATGGCAAATCTCACACAGTTTCAGAAAACTTGTGGGTTACATGGTCGATTTTTGCGGATTTCGAAAGACTTTTTGGATTTTCGTGTACTGTCCGCATCGGAACTTTCGAAGATCAGACGACCGACTTGACTACCTCACTTCCGGGCGACTCTGAGAAGAGGAACTACCGTGTCGTCGCATGTTGCGACGGCATAATCAGATTAGGAGATATCTGAAATGCCAACCGGAACAGTGAAATGGTTCAACACCACCAAAGGCTACGGCTTCATCGCACCTGATGATGGCGGCAAAGACGTGTTTGTGCATATTTCGTCAGTCGAGCGTTCAGGTCTAACCGGCCTAGCCGACAACCAGAAAGTATCTTTCGAGCTTTCAGAGGGCCGCGACGGCCGTCAAATGGCGCAAGATCTAGCTGCGCTCTAAGAATTTCGGCGGCGGTTCTAGCCCGCCGCCTATTCGTTCTTTCTAGCCTTTGGCGCCCTGTCCTCTGGCATAGACATCTTCATAGCGAATGATGTCATCTTCACCGAGATATGATCCGGTCTGCACCTCAATGAGCACCATGTCGACCTTGCCGGGGTTTTCCATCCTGTGCACGGCCCCCAGTGGAATGTAGACCGACTGGTTCTCACTCACCAATTTCACGTCGTTATCGACGGTCACTTTCGCGGTGCCTTGTACCACGATCCAATGTTCAGCGCGGTGGTGGTGGCTTTGAAGGCTTAGCGCCGCCCCAGGCTTTACAACAATGCGCTTCACTTGAAACCTGTCACTTAACGCCAGCGTTTCAAAATGTCCCCATGGGCGAAAGTCTACTGGCAGAAGTTCGGCTTGTTTCGCGCCTTTTGCTTTCAGGGCATTAACCGCCAGTTTCACATCCTGACCGCGAGACATGTCAGCCAGCAAAACCGCGTCCGGCATAGCGATTGCAATCAAGTTTTCGACGCCCAGCGCAACGAGTTCCTGATCTTCATTTTCAGACCGCAATAGTGCGTTTTTACAGTCGATTGCCGTGACCTGCCCTGATGTTGCGACCCCATCTGCGCTGGGGTTGGATAACTCGTGTACCGCGGCCCAACTTCCCAAATCCGACCACATACCAGAATAGGGCACGACGGACAGATTGTCGGCTTTCTCCATGACCGCGTAGTCTATTGAAATATCCTCAATGGCGCTCCACGGCCCCTCAGCCAACCGCAAAAAACCGAGATCTTCCTCGGCGGCTTTCACAGCTTCACCCACCAGATCGGCAAGCGCGCCTGCATGGGTATTGAAGGCGTCGATGATGTCCTTGGCGCGGAAAAGGAATATGCCCGCGTTCCAAAGGTAATTGCCGTCGGCCACCATTTTTTCGGCTGTTGCCAGATCGGGTTTTTCGACGAAGGCATCGAGCGGCGTCGCCGCCCCGGACGCGTCGGGCGCACTGGCCAGTTTTAAATATCCAAAGCCAGTCTCGGGCTTCGTGGGTGTGATCCCGAATGTCACCAAATTGCCGTTTTGTGCCGCCTCGATCCCGCTCTCAACAGCCTGCCGGAATGAGGCTGGTTCATTCATCACGTGGTCCGATGGGGCGATGAGAACCATCGCATCGGCATCTTTTTCCGCTGCGTGCAAGGCCGCCGCAAGAACGGCTGGCGCTGTATTGCGGCTTGACGGTTCGATAATCACCGCACCTGGATCAATTCCAATCTCTTGCAATTGTTCAACCACGATAAATCGGAAATCCGAGTTGGTCATAATGACAGGAGGCTGAAATTCCGCACCCTTCAAGGCCCCCGCCAGCCGTTTCGCACTGGCCTGATACAAGGTTTCTTCACCGACAAGTTCGACGAATTGCTTGGGAAAGCTTTTCCGCGACAGAGGCCATAAGCGCGTTCCGGATCCGCCACATAATATGACTGGAAAAAGTTTGGGCATTATACGTCCTTCTAAAACTCAGACATCTAAATCTGCTTTCCATTACAGTATGTTTAACGACCAAGGACAATCCTAAGGTCGGAACAAGGAATAATTTCGACAAATAGAATCAAATCTTAACAACGCTCGATTTGGCAATACTTTCTTAACCAACGGTGCCAAATGAGCCTATGCAAGGCGGCAGACCCCTTCGAAAACGCGGACTGCAGGCGCAAGGTATCAAGTATATTTGCCCTAATGAATTCAGAGTGTTATGCAGATAATGCGCGTGAAAACCAGCAACACCCAGCATCAAGTAACCCAAATTTAATGAAAATTGCGTCTTTGGAATACACCCCTCATTAGGAGATCCAAATGCGCTATTCACTGCTCGTCACCGCCTCGTTCCTCCCCCTAATTGTGTCGCAACAAGCCTTCGCATCCGAAGTTATCTACGCTACCCAAGGCTCGCTGAACCGATTTAACGCCACGCAGTCGGGTGTCGACAACCAGATCGGTGAAACTGTCGCTGACAGTGGGGCTTATATCTATCCGTGGGACTATAACGCGGCCCAACAGATCGGGGTGAACAACACGGCAAACGTCTCGCAAAACGGGGCTGGCAATCTGACCAACTTCAAGCAGGGCCAAGACAATGTCCACACCTATGACGATGGGTTTGCATATAGTTTTGGC
>JBELFK010000075.1:0-13979 GCA_042092935.1 Paracoccaceae bacterium
GGTTTTGACGATCCCTTCGGCGTTTTCACCGGCCACGGGAAAAGATCATTGGGAAACGCTGCTAAGGGCCCGTGCAATCGAAACGGGCTGCTATGTTCTGGCCCCTGCGCAAACCGGACGCCATCAGGCATCGGTCGGGAAAGAGCGATCAACCTATGGACACAGCATGGCGATTGATCCATGGGGCAAGGTGCTTTTGGATGCTGGAACGGCCCCCGGCGTGCATTTTGTTGATTTGGATCTTCAAACCGTGGCACAAGCACGCAAAAAGGTTCCGTCCCTGACGCATGATCGGGACTATGCGCGACCTAAGGGATCTTCATGAACACCGCACGCACAAATCTTGCTGTTTCGCTGTTCAGCGAAATTTTGACCGCCGACCAACTGGCGCGTGACCGTTTGGGCAAGCTGCTGCCCAAGGGGATGGAGATTTCGCATTTTTCGATGCTCAACCATTTGACCCATTCGACGGAAGAAAAGACACCTGCCCAACTGGCCAAGAGCTTTCATGTCACGCGCGGCGCAATGTCAAACACGCTCAGCCGTCTTGAGACGTCGGGGTATATTCATATTCGTCCCGATTGGGATGATGCGCGGCGCAAGCTGGTGACGATCAGCCCCGCTGGGCGGCAAGCCCGCGACCGCGCCCTGGCGGCGATTGCCCCTTTGATCGAGACTGTTGTGGGGGATTTGGGCGAAGACAAGGTCCGCGCGGCGCTTCCTATTCTTCGGGAATTGCGCATACGACTTGAGCGCTAGTCAGCGACGAAGGCTGGCGGTGACGTAGTTCACGCTAAGATCGCGATCCGAAATCGACCAGGTCCAAAGGAGCGGATTGAATACGAACCCTTTGTTGTCAACAGGCTCTAATCCAGCTGAAACCAGAAAATCATAAAGCTCGTCCGGCGTGATGAATTTGCTCCATTCGTGGGTGCCACGTGGTAGCCAGCGCATGACAACCTCGGCCCCAAGAATGGCGACGGCATAGCTTTTGGGATTGCGGTTGATCGTCGAACAAATATGTAGCCCGCCGGATTTCAGCAGATCGTGACAGGCCGTCAGGTAAGATTGCGGGTCGGCGACATGTTCGATCACCTCCATGTTCAGAACAGCGTCGAATTTCTCGCCAGCCAGCGCCATATCCTCGGCAGTCGTATGGCGGTAATCAATCGTCAGGCCGGATTGCTCGGCATGAATGCGCGCAACAGGAAGATTTCCAACAGCCGCATCCGCGCCGACAACCTCGGCACCCAGTCGGGCCATGGGTTCGGACAGCAGACCGCCGCCACAACCGATGTCCAGCAAGCGAAGCCCTTTAAAAGGCTCGGAGGATTTAAGGTCGCGGTCAAACTCGGCTGCGATTTGACCTGTGATATAGTCCAACCGGCACGGGTTGAGCATGTGCAGCGGCTTGAACTTGCCGTTAGGATCCCACCACTCGGCCGCCATCGCTTCGAACTTTGCGATTTCGCCGTCGTCAACGGTGGATTGATGCCCTTGCATTCTCGTCTCCATATGCTCTTTTGGCCACTGTCAAACATATAGGGTACGAATGTACAAATCCGTAGGCCAAATGAGCGCAGCACAAACCCTCTACCCCTCGATCGAGCCGTTTGACCAGCGCATGATTGACGTCGGCGACGGGCATCAGGTGTATTTTGAGCAGTGCGGCAATCCAAACGGGATTCCGGTCGTGATTTGTCACGGAGGTCCGGGCGGCGGGTGTAGCCCCGCCATGCGGCGCTATTTCGATCCCGAGGTTTACAGGGTCGTGCTGTTTGACCAACGCGGCTGCGGGCGCTCAAAGCCGCATGCCAGTGTCGAACACAACACGACATGGCATTTGGTTGCGGACATGGAGCGAATTCGATTGCTCTTGGACATTGATCTCTGGATTGTCTTTGGCGGCAGTTGGGGCGCGACGCTTGGGTTGATTTACGCCCAAGCCCACCCTGATCGCGTTCGGCATCTGGTGCTGCGCGGCGTGTTCCTGATGACCCAGCGCGAGCTTGACTGGTTCTATGGCGGCGGCGCTGGGCAATTTTGGCCCGAGCTTTGGGAGCGTTTCCAAGCGATGATCCCCGAAGAAGAGCGGGGCGATCTCATCAGCGCCTACCACAAGCGGTTGTTCAGTGGCCGACAAGCGGACGAGACCCGATTTGCCCGGGCCTGGTCGTCGTGGGAAACGGCGCTTGCGTCAATCGATAGCCGTGGGTCCAGCGCCTACGGGGGTTCGGGGGCTTATGCGCGCGCGTTTGCGCGGCTTGAGAACCACTATTTTACCAATGCCGGCTTTCTCGACGAGGGCCAGGCAATTCTCGCCAATATGCACAAGTTGAAAGACGTAACCGGCACGATCGTCCAAGGCCGTTATGATCTGATTTGCCCGCCACGGTCGGCCTATGAGCTGTCAAAGCGCTGGAAGAAATCGGAATTGCGCATGGTGTCCAAGGCGGGCCACGCGATGTCTGACCCCGGAATAACGGCCGAGTTGGTGCGCACCATGAACATGTTACCGCTGCGCTTTGGCTGGTAGGGTAAGGTTTCACCTTCCCCTTCGCGACCTGCACAGCTAGTCTTTGCCGAATCCTCTTGGGGTGCTGAATGACGGCAAGTCTGAAACCAACAACGGACCGGCGAAAGCTGCTGACCACGGGTCTTGCAGCCGGTTTGCTTGCGGCCTCGGGCTTGTCTCTTACTTCAAGGCCCCAGGTTGGCGGGCGCCTGAGGGCGGCCTTGCCGGGCGCATCTTTGCGCGACAGTTGGGACGCGCGAAAAGGCTTTGGCTTGTTCATGGCCTCCGCAGGGCAGGGTGCCGTATTTGACGGACTGACCGAAGTTGCAGCCGACGGCTCCCTGCGCGGAGAGCTGGCGACAAGCTGGCGCGCCAGTCAGGATGCCAAGACCTGGGTGTTCGACCTGCGGACGGATGTGCGCTTTCACGATGGAACCCCGTTTGACAGCGCGAGCGTTGTTGAAAGCATCCGACTTCATATGGACGCCGGGCCAAGCGGGGCGGCGTGGCATTTGGTGTCAAATATAGACACTATTAAGGCCAATTCGACGAACCAGGTTCAGTTTACATTGCATTCCGGCTATGCCGATTTCCCGTATATTCTTTCGGATCGCCACCTGATTATGTATCCGGCAGGCAATATTGCTGAAGCGATGCAAAAGGGCATCGGAACGGGACTTTATCGCGTGGCTGTGTTTGAAGCCGGACGAAAATTCCTCGGGTGGCGCGTGTCGGGGCATTACAAGGACGGAACCGCCGGTTGGTTTGACCAGATTGAGCTTTTGGCAGTCGAAGATCCTGCGCAACGTTTGGCGCTGGTTCAATCCGGCCGCGTTGATGCGGCAGCGCAAATCGACCCTATTCAAGCCCAAAACGTGGAAACTGACCCGTCAATGCGGCTTTCGAACGTGCCGGGGAACCAGCACCTCGCGCTAGATGCAAGCGCACTTCCGCGCGAGGCGCAGATGGCCTTGAAGTTAGCCGTAAACCGCGAAGATGTGTTGCTTTCGGGGCTACAGGGATACGGACATATAGGCCAAGACAGCCCTATCGGGCCGTTTAATCAGTTTTACCGCTCGCAACCCGCGGCGGCCTATGATCCCGAGATGGCGCAATCTTTGCTTGCGTCCGCTGGTCTCGGCGGAATGGGCTTGAACCTCAAGGCGCTGGGCAATGTGCCTGTCTCGCTCGGGCTTGCGCTTTGGCCATCGCTTCTTGCCGCTGGATTTACCGAAAATGGTCAGATGCCATTGACGGCGCAAATGTGGTCTGGGCGGGTGACGGAGGACTGGATGCTGGGCGCAAACGGCAATTTGGGCAGAAATAGTGTCGAATTTGACGACCTTCGTGCGCGCGCAAGGGCCGAGTTCGATCCAAACCTGCGTGCCGAGCTTTATGCGGACTTGCAGACCAACATCCAAACCGCCGGCCCTATTGTCATTCCCGTTTTTGCCAATTTCCTGCAAGCGATCAGCACCCGCATCGCCGAGCCTGCGACGCAAGGCAACCTCTGGCCCATGGACAACGCCCGTTTCGCCGAGCGTTGGTGGCTGTCGTAAATCCGGGCCGAGAGACTTCGCCAAATGCAATTTTCGCATAGGAATAATCCGACGCAGGGACTAAATAGCCGCATATGAGCAAACTTCCCCAAATCGTCGGCGTTGAGCCGAGCACGCTTCAAGCCGCCAAACGGGCTTTGAGAGAATCCTTGCGCCCGCGGTGGAAGCTCTACGCGTTTTCTATTCTTGCGATGATTGGGGCCGCGGTTTTTACCGGCGCTTTGGCATGGTCAACGCGGCTTATTGTGAATGACGTCTTCGTCGACAACAACGCCGCCGGTGCGATCGGCATTGCTTTGCTGGTCGTTGCCGTGTCCGCTGGTAAAGGGGCCAGCGAATATTTTGCAAACCTGTTTGCCGAGCAGTTCATTCAAACGATTTCGGCCGACTACAAACGCAAGATTTTCCACAGTATCCTGCGCAGGCCCGTGCCCGATTTCGCGGGGGTTCACCCGAACCATTTCCTCGCGCAGGTGGCGACCTATTCGCAGGCCACGGCCACCGCCGTCGTAAACCTGTCGAACCGGTTCCTGATGGACACAATAACGATCATCGCGCTGATTATCGTCATGTTCCTGCAAGACGCCGTGATGACCATTGCCAGCGGCATATTGTTCCCGTTGATTTTCTACATCGTTGGCCGCCTTGCCAACAGCGTTCGCCACCTGTCCCGCGCCGAGGCCGAGCTTCAAGGCGCTGTGTCCTCGGTCGGGGCCGAGGCAATCCAGGGGATCAAAACGGTCAAGTCCTACGGGCTTGAGGAAAAGACCTATCAAAAGTTTGACGATTCGGTGATTACACTGCGGGACCGCATGGTGAAAATCGCCCGCATTCAACAGCTTACCATTCCTCTGATGCAGGTCTTGGGCGGGTTCATCATTGGCGGTTTTGTGGTTTATGCCAGCTATCAGACCCTTGTAAACGGTCGCACGCCGGGTGAATTCACGGCCTTTATCACGGCCTTCCTGCTGGCCTATCAACCGGCTGAACGCATGTCGAGCCTGATCGTGGATCTTCAAAAAAACCTCGTTCAGTCCGAGCAAATGTTCGCGATTCTCGACGCCCCCGAACCTGCCGAGGCAACGCGCACCGGGACTTTGGCCGAAACTGGCAGCTCGATTACCCTGAGCGGCTTGAAGTTCGATTATGGACCGGACAAGCCGGCACTGAACAATATCTCGGTTGAGATACAACAAGGCGAGCGCATCGCCATTGTCGGGCGTTCCGGCGCAGGCAAGACGACGCTGATCGACCTTATTCAGGGGTTTTATGCGCCGACCAACGGCCAGGTTCTTATCGGCGACATTGACGTTAATACGGTGCCCTATGCCGATCTTCGCAAACATGTGGCCCTGATCGCGCAAGAGGTTTTCTTGTTCGATGGATCAATCCGCGACAACATCCGCGATGGCAACCCGTCGGCGACGGATAGCGAAATTGAAGAAGCCGCCAAACGTGCAGCAGTCACCAACTTCACCAAGGATATGCCCGCAGGGTTGGATTCGATGATCGGTGCCTATGGCTCTGGTCTGTCGGGGGGGCAGAAACAGCGGATCGGCATCGCCCGTGCATTGGTCAAAAACGCGAAGGTCTATATTTTCGACGAGGCAACCAGCGCTCTCGACGGTGAAAACGAGCGGGCGATCATGGCGTCGACCCTTGGCCAGAAGAATGAGGCGACGACATTGTTTGTCACCCATCGCCCATCAACGCTTGAGTGGGTGGACCGGATCATGGTGCTGGAAGACGGTCACCTTGTGGGCTTTGACAGCCACGCAAACCTTGTCGAAAGCTCCGAGGCCTATCGCACTCTTTTCAATCTGGCGATCAAGGCCGAAGAAAAGCCCCGCTCGCGCTATGCCCGAATATTCTCGGCGTTCTTTAAAAACCAGTCGTAAGTCTCGGATAGCCCTTGTTCGAGACTGATTTGCGCATTCCAACCCATGCGGGCAAGGCGGCTGACGTCCATCAGTTTGCGCATTGTGCCGTCGGGTTTTGAGGGGTCGGTCAGGATCTCTCCGGTAAAGCCTGTGACTTTGGCGACCATCTGCGCCAGCTCAAAGATTGAGACGTCGGTGCCTGTGCCCACGTTGATATGGCTGAGCATCGGATCGGTGTTGGCGTCGTAGGTTTCGCGGTCCAGCGTTAGCACGAACATCGAGGCTTCGGCCATGTCGTCGACATGCAGGAACTCGCGGCGTGGGGTGCCTGTACCCCAAATCGTGACACTTTCGGCACCTGATTGCTCGGCCTCGTGGAAGCGGCGGATCAGGGCGGGCAGCACGTGGCTGTTTTCGGGGTGGAAATTGTCGCCTGGACCATAGAGGTTCGTCGGCATCACGCTGCGATAGTCGCGGCCATATTGCCGGTTGTAGCTTTCACACATCTTGATGCCGGCGATCTTGGCAACGGCATAAGGCTCATTTGTAGGCTCTAAAACACCCGTCAGCAGCGCGGTTTCCGCCATCGGCTGCGCCACCGCACGTGGGTAAATGCAACTGGACCCAAGGAATAACAGGTCTTGTACGTCATTCACATGCGCCTGATGGATCACGTTGGATTGGATCATCAGGTTCTCGTAAATGAAGTCCGCAGGATAGGTGTTGTTGGCGTGAATGCCCCCAACTTTTGCGGCGGCGAGGATCACGACGTCAGGCTTCTCTGCCGCCATGAAGGCAGCGACAGCCGCTTGATCGGTCAGATCCAGTTCTGCGTGGGCGCGGGTGACAACGTCAGCGTTGGGAAGGGATTGCACCCGTCGAAGGATCGCCCCGCCGACCATTCCTCGGTGTCCTGCGATGTAGTATTTCATCACCGCCTCCTAGTTTTCGATCGCATGGGGCAATTCCAGCCCATGTTCGCGCAGCAATTTGCTGCGCTTGGCGTCTTGGACGTCGCTGGCAACCATTTCGGCGCACATTTCTTGTGCGGTGATCTCGGGCACCCATCCGAGAACCTCTTTCGCCTTGGTCGGGTCGCCCAAAAGTGTCTCTACTTCCGCCGGACGGAAGTAGCGCGGGTCCACCTTGACGATCACATCACCAACGTTGACCGAGGGTGCAAGGCTGTGATCGACGCTGACCACGGTGCCGATTTCCGCGACGCCCTCGCCTTTGAAGTCCAACTCGATTCCAAGCTCGGCGGCCGTCCAAGTGATGAACTCACGCACGGAATACTGAAGGCCTGTTGCGATGACAAAATCCTCTGGCGTGTCTTGTTGCAACATCATCCACTGCATGCGGACATAATCCTTGGCATGGCCCCAGTCGCGCAGCGCGTCCATGTTGCCCATAAACAGACACTCTTCCAGCCCATGGGCGATATGCGCCATGCCGCGCGTGATCTTGCGGGTCACGAAGGTCTCACCACGACGCGGGCTTTCGTGGTTAAACAGGATGCCGTTACAGGCATACATGCCGTAAGCCTCGCGGTAATTCACGGCGATCCAATAGGCGTACATCTTGGCCACCGCATAGGGGCTGCGCGGGTGGAAGGGCGTCGTTTCGCGCTGAGGGATTTCCTGCACCAAACCGTAAAGCTCGGATGTTGAGGCCTGATAGAACCTGGTCTTCTTTTCCAGCCCAAGGAACCTGATCGCTTCAAGCATGCGCAAGGTGCCGATGGCGTCCACATCCGCCGTGTATTCAGGGGCCTCAAAACTGACGGCCACATGGCTTTGCGCACCGAGGTTATAGACCTCATCGGGCTGAATTTCGGAGATGATCCGCGTCAGGTTCGACGTATCGGTCAGGTCACCGTAATGCAGCTTTAGCTGCGGATCGGGAACGTGCGGATCCTGATAGATGTGGTCAATTCGGTCGGTATTCAGAGACGACGCACGCCGCTTGATACCGTGAACCTCATACCCCTTCTCCAACAAAAACTCGGCCAGATAGCTCCCGTCTTGACCCGTAATGCCGCTGATAAGTGCGCGTTTTTTCATGATCTGCCCAATTTCGTTTTCTGGTTTCTACCGCAGACAGCTGAGCATGCAAAGTAAGGGATACAATTTCTTGCGTGATGCCCCGGCGACTCTTAGAATTATCCCTAATGACCGGTTAATCCGGCGCCTGCGCCAATCGGGCGTCAAGCAGAGCAGAGTTTCGATGACAAAAGGCCGGATATTTGCATATCGGCGTGATCGCCTGGGGGGACGATTGCGGAGCATGGTCAACGCAATGCGTTTGGCTGATTGGTGTGGTGCGGAGTTTTCGGTTCTTTGGCCCGTGGGTCATTACGCACAAGAGCTGGCCTTTCCGAGCGAGTTTTTCGCGCAAGCCTTTGTCGATGCCCACCTTGTGCTGGACGACGAGGCGATTCGTGAAGCCTATGAAGGCACGAAGCATATTGGCGATTTCGATACGCTCGAGGCGCTCAAAGATCACGTAAACTCAGGGAAAAACGTTGTCATTGAGAACACCAAGACCGCCCTGGTTTTGCCGGACGAAAGTGAGGAACAGGCGAATTCGGCCTTCATAGAGACTGCAATCCGGATCACCCCCTCTCGTCAGGTACAAGAGGCGCTTGAGCGATTTGATGCTATGGTGGATGGCCGCACTGCGACCGCCCTTCATGTAAGGCGGGGCGACATCATCCAGCCGGGGCGGTGGTCTCGGACCTATTGGCCAACGAAATACGTGCCTGACGACTACTATGACGTGATGATTGAAGCCGACCCAGAAACAGCGTTCCTTCTGTTTTCGGACACGCCTGCGACACTTGAGCGGTTCGACAAGGTCCACGGCATCAAATCCGCGATCTCGGTGATGGAACTAGACAGTCTGGACGAGTCACAGCGCGATTTTGCCGAGCTTTTGGCGATTTCCCGGTGCGATCGCGTACTTGCGTCTTCGGATAGTGCATTCAGCACGGCGGCCACACTGCTTGGGGGGACGACGAAGCAATCCCTGCCCGAAGATATGCCCGCCGACAGCCGAGTTGAGGCGGAACAGAGACTGATTCAACGGGTTGAGCAGGGGCCACAGGCCTTTCTGAATCTCTATGATTACGGACAATGTGCACGCCGCGTGGTTGAGCTTTATCAAGGTCGAGACGACGCAAAAAAGGCCAATGCGATCATGGCTCACGTTGTTGAACAAGGTTGGGAGTTGCCGCATCTAACGCGTCACTATCTGGGCAGCGCGGTTCGGGCCGATGATGATATTGCGGTGCTCAAAATCCTGACCGCAGAACAAAAGGTCCGAAAGCTGCGGCGCTGGCATTTTGATAGCCCGGGCTTGTTGAAGCACCATATCCGACGCCAGGTGTTGTCGGGCTTCGCCTATGCAGGGCTTCACGAAGATGCCATGGCAGCGCAATGCTTCTCGAATCTGGCGCTATCCCAGACAAGTATTTGCCCATTGGATGTCCTTTCGGGCAGACTTAGAGACTATTTTCGTGAGGGCTGGGCCGATGTGCCGCCGACGACCGAGGTGCCCTTTTTTGATGGGCAACACCACCCACGTGGCCTGTCATCGACGGCTGGATACACGGATCACTATGCAGCGCGGTTCCTCGCGAACTCTGCTCCGTGGAATTGGCAAACGGCGTTTGATCTGGATTGGCGCAGTATCGGCGTGAACGAGCGCCCGATGCCGCGCCCCGAACGCGTGCGCCATATCATCCAGACCGGTAAGAACAGCGACGATGCGATGCTTTTATCGCTCGCCGCTGTTGGGATGCTGAGGGTTGGGCGCAAGCAAAGAGCGCGGGCTGTCATGGATATGGCCGAGGCCGCAAACCCGCCAAAAACGGCTCTGAATAAGGCACTTTTGGCCAAACGGCGCGCGCAGGTCGAGGAAGCAACAGGAAACGATGCGGACGCGGAAGCGGCGATTTTGACCATGCTGGACAGCTCTCGGCATCCAGGTTTCGTCGCGTATTACCTAAGTTTTCTCACGCGAAAATCCCGCCGCGCGGAGGCGCGCGAGATTATGCTCGAGATCAAGGATCGCCCATTCTATCTAAGTTGGCTGCAATATGAGCTTTTGGCGCGGGGCGATCAGGGCGCGGACAATCGTGAAGAATTACGTCAGGAATGCCTCGATCATCTCGAAATTGTTATTCCGAAACAGACCCTGGTCCAGAAAGTTGCGTCATGACGAAGTTGCACTTGGTGACCTTTGGCAATCGCTCAACACGTCGGAAAGTGTCCTTTTATCAGAACGCATGTGACCTGCGTGATGCAGCACTTTCGGCGGGATTCGACACTGCTTCTGCCTATTCTGCCGAAATTTATTCAGGAACCGAATTTGAGGCGCGCAACGCCGAGTTGCTGAAAGAGCCACGCGGCGCTGGGTATTGGGTTTGGAAGCCCTTGGCGATCCGACACGCGCTTGAGCAGATTGGCGATGATGACGTGCTGATATACTCGGACGCAGGCAAGGTCGCGCTTTCAATCCACATTTGTCGCGCAGACAAATTGGCGGCGCTCGCAAAGATACAACCCGAAGGGATGATCGCGGGCATGCAACTGCCGGTCGCGCGCAATGACCATTGGACGAAGCGCGACGCCTTTCTCCTCATGGACGCGGATCTGCCTAAGTACCGGGAAACAAACCAAATTCAAGTTGGTTGGAGCGCTTGGACCAAGTCAAGTTCTTGTTTTCGGTTGCTGGATGACTGGCAGCGCTACAACGAGGACCGGCGGATTTGTTCGGATGACGACAACGTTCTCGGCCAACCGAATTACGAAGGCTTTGAGGAAAACCGGCACGATCAATCAATCTACACGAATTTGGTGTTCCGGCACAATTTGCCGTTTCTCGATTTCTCGCGCCGTCCTGCGCGCCGATACGTGGTCGAGGTACGCCAACAACCTCAGGTGTCGCTTCGGAAATTTTGGGGTGGAGAGCAAGTTTTGGCGAAGTTAGAGACACATTTTGCGGACTCACAAGAGCCGCTGAAAGCCGTTGAAAAAAGTGTCGTGCGGCGGCTTTCTGACCTATAGGCGCTTTGCCAGAGCGTCAAAATCCCTCAGGTCTGCGACCAAACCAGCCAATTCAGTGACGGGCAGCATATTCGGCCCATCGCTTGGCGCCGAGTCGGGATCTTCGTGGGTTTCCAAGAACACACCCGCCACACCGATTGCACAGGCCGCCTTGGCGAGAGGGGCCACGAATTCGCGCTGACCGCCCGAGGATGCGCCTTGTCCACCCGGTTGTTGAACGGAATGCGTCGCGTCAAAAATCACTGGATAGCCGGTCTGAGCCATAATCGGCAGGCCGCGAAAATCGTTGACCAATGTATTGTAGCCGAAACTGGTGCCGCGTTCCGTCAGCAAAATCTGCGAATTGCCCTTATTAGAGACTTTTTCAGCGACATTCGCCATATCCCATGGGGCCAGAAACTGACCCTTCTTGATGTTGATAGCTTTGCCCGTCATGGCTGCCGCTTCCAGCAAGTCAGTTTGTCGGCACAAGAATGCGGGAATCTGAAGGACGTCACAGACCTCGGCGGCCAAATGGCAGTGTTCCGGCAGATGCACATCGGTCAGCACTGGCACGTCAAATTCGTCTCTAATTCGGCCCAAAACGTCTAAACCAGCGTCGATACCCATGCCTCGTTTGGCGGTTCCTGAGGTTCGGTTAGCCTTGTCGAAACTGGCTTTGAAGATGAAGTTGGTGCCTGTCGGTGCACAAGCCTTAGCGATTTGTTCGGTCATCATGCGGGCGTGGTCCAGCGATTCAAGCTGACACGGCCCCGCGATCAAGACGATCGGGGCATCGCCGCCGACATTGATGCCTTTGACGGTGACGCTCATCCCAATTCCCTCAGCGCGGTTTCAATGCGGGGTCTGTCTTCGGGGTTGTTGAGTTCCCAGAAAACGCGCCCTTTGGCGTCAACTTCAACGCAGCGGATTGGATATCCGTTTTCTAAAAAGCGAAGCTGTTCCAGCCCCTCTAATTCCTCTAGCGGGCCGGGTTGCCAAGTGCCGTATGCCGCGAGGGCCGCGGGGCGATAGGCGTAGACGCCGACGTGGTGAAAGACAGGAACAGGGGCCAAAACAGGCTTATTAGGGTCTATATAGGGGATAACCTCTTTCGAGAAATAGAGCGCATTGCAGCGTTGATCGAACGTCGCCGTGGTGCCGCCAACGCGCCCGTTTTTGCGGTCCTCTAAAAAATGCCCATAAGTCAGCGGGTCACAGCGCAGAACTGGCGTTGCCATCTGAACCTGAAAATCACGTTTCATTTCGTCGACAAGCGCTTCAACGAACCAAGGCGGGGTCAGGGGGGCGTCGCCCTGCAAATTAACGACAATATCGGCCTGAATGCCCTTGTTGGACACTGCTTCGGCGCAGCGCTCGGTGCCGTTGTGACAGGTTTCCGAGGTCATTATGACCTCGGCCCCAAACGCCTTTGATGTCTGGGATATGCGTTCGTCATCGGTTGCAATATATACAGCATCGATACCCGAAACTTGTCCGGCAGCTTCCCAGGTCATTTGGATCAGCGATTTTTGCGATCCATCGGGCAGTGAAAGCATGGCCAATGGCTTGCCCATGTAGCGGGTCGAGGCATAGCGGGCCGGAATGATGATGACGGTGTGCATGGCGCTATTTAGAGGGATCGCTACTGGAATTGCCAGAGAATTGAACTGCCCCTTGCAGACTCACATGAACCTGCGTATATGCCCCTCAACAGCGGCGCGCTGGACCGGAAACGGACCAACGCTCCACCGGGAAATACCAACGGGCCGCGGGCCCGTTTTTTTGTGCCCGTGACATAAAGAATGAATGCTATGACGAACGACTTGATAGCGAAAGCAGCGATTGATCGCAGGTTGGCCGAGATCATTACTCCTGTGATCGAGGATCTGGGATTCGAACTGGTGCGCGTCCGCCTGATGAGTGGCAAAGCGACCACGCTGCAAATTATGGCCGAACGCCCAGAAGGTGGCATAGAGGTTGACGATTGCGCGGCGATCTCGACTGGCGTCAGTGCGGTTTTGGACGTCGAGGACCCGATCCTTGATGCCTACGCGCTTGAGGTGTCCAGCCCCGGGATCGACCGGCCTTTGACCCGTCTCAAGGATTTCGACATGTGGGTCGGTTATGAGACCAAGATTGAAACGACCGAACTGATTGATGGACGACGTCGTTTCCGTGGGTCGATTGCCGGCACCGAAAACGATGAAGTTCTGATTACGATTGAGGATCAGGGCGAAGACGTGACCATTGGTTTGAAATTCGATTGGCTTGAAGATGCCAAATTGGTTTTGACTGATGAGTTGATCCGCGATGTGCTTCGGGCCCGTAAGGACGCCGGACAGGTCGACGAAAAACAGTTTGATGAGATTGAAACCGTTCTTGACGGTGAAGACGAAGGATCGGCCTAAGGGCCTTTGAGAGAGGACACTTCGATGGCAATTACCTCTGCTAACCAGCTTGAGCTTTTGCAAACTGCGGAAGCCGTTGCACGCGAGAAAATGATCGACCCGGGATTGGTCGTGGAGGCGATGGAGGAATCGCTGGCCCGCGCCGCCAAGTCTCGTTACGGCTCGGAAATGGACATTCGCGTGACTATTGACCGCAAGACCGGTCGCGCGACATTCACCCGTGTGCGCACCGTGGTTGAAGAAGAAGAGCTTGAGAATTATCAGGCCGAATTCACGGTTGAGCAAGCCAAGGAATATATGGAGAACCCATCGGTCGGCGATGTCTTCGAAGAAGAAGTGCCACCGGTTGAGTTGGGCCGGATCGCTGCACAATCCGCCAAGCAAGTGATTTTGCAAAAAGTCCGCGAAGCTGAGCGTGATCGCCAATATGAAGAATTCATTGATCGTGAAGGCACGATTATCAACGGCCTCGTGAAGCGCGAAGAATACGGCAATGTCATTGTTGACGTGGGCCGTGGCGAAGCGATTTTGCGCCGCAACGAGAAAATCGGCCGTGAAAGCCACCG
>JBELFK010000076.1:0-11166 GCA_042092935.1 Paracoccaceae bacterium
GCCCCCCAAACATCGATGGAACCGAGGTCGTATCGGCGATGCTTGAGGTCGATGGGGTGATCGATGTGCACCACGTTCACCTATGGCAAATGCAGGAACACTCAGCCGCCATGGATTGCCACATTGTTGTTGATCGGTCGCTAATGAGCGGATCAGACGCCATCAAGGAAAGCATAAAGGCCGTTCTGCACGAGCGGTTTTCCATCGAACATTCGACGCTTGAGTTCGAAGCAAGCGACACCACACATGCGGACGCGCAAATGTTTGGTCACAAAAACTGAGGTCAAGTCGTCGTTTCATCTGGAATATCAGCTAGACAGAGCCTTTTGCGGGCCAGTTTGGCAATCCCGATTTAACGCCGTGCCGGTGTCTCGAACCAGTCCCGTTCGACCGCCATTCGGTCGGGTTCGCCGTTTGGGGTTTTGGGTACGTTTGGCAAAGTTTTCACAAATATGTCCCCGATTCCGCGAAGCGATCGCTTCAGCACCTCGCGAAGTTTTTCAGCATCAAAACCGGATCCGGGGCGCACGGCCACCCCTAGCGCCTCTACGCCGCTTTGCGCATAGACACGCACGGCGACAGCTTCCAGCACAGTCTCGAACCGCTCGACCTCGGCCTCAATCTTTCCGGAAAACATCCGCGTGCCGCCAAGATTGATACGATCATCGGTGCGCCCGAGTTTTGTAATCGCGCCGTCAGCGGATTGCCTTGCCAGGAACCCGGGATAGACCCATCCATCGTCGTCATAGGCCGAGTTTGCGTTGACGTATCCCTCGTAACGTTGCGCTGGTGGCACCCAAAGCGCCAGTTGCCCTTCTTGTTCGAACGGGGTTGGGTCGCCTGCGGGGCTGCGTATTTCACCGACGATCCCGCAACAGGTGCGACCGATGTCACCGGCGACATGAGTCAACGGATGATATTTCTTGAACGCATAGACCGAGGTTTCGTTCGTTCCTGCCCCCAACTCAATGACGTCGCCAAAAAACGAATGCGCACGGTTTAGTAAGTCGGGTTGGGCTGTACCGGCGGCCACAAAAACCCTGTCCACAGGGGTTTCGGGGCCAGTGTCGGGTGCAAACTCCAAGATCTTGTGCAGTGATAAAGGTGAAAGCATCAATTCGCCGACACTCGAGTCCAGTATCCGGGGCCAAATGGCCTGAGGGGTGACATCGCCGCCAACAACGTGAACGCCCGCGCCAAAAGCCCGCAGCACATCCCGCATCGCCCGAAGCGAGGACAGGCCGGTTGTCATATAGACGCCACGCTTTGGTGGTCCCAAAAGATCGCTGTAGAGGCGCGCGTCGTTGATAATTTGCTGCGGCCCGACGGCCATGGCCCGACGCTCGCGCGGGGTATTTGCCGTATGGAAGTATGTTTTTCCGGGCGCGGCCTCGACTTGGGCACCGGGTTCGTCAACAAGCGAATTGGCACGGAGCGGTACGGTTTTTCCGACAGGCGAAGTCGCGCCATCTGGAACAACTACAAAATCCGGCGGCAATCCAACATCAACAAACTGGCGCGGGTCAGGCGCGGTCATAACGTGGCCACCAATTCTCCAGGTGGCAAACCAGAACGCGACGGTGACCGCAAAATTTGGGATGCTACAGGCAATCCGTGCATCAGGTTTGGCGCCATAGTCGATCAAAAGGTCGGCGATATTTGAAATCGCTCGATCCAATTGATCGAACGAAATTTTTTGACTATCGAGCGATATCAGAGCTGTGTTTTGCTCAAACCGATGTCGAACAGAATGCCAGAACGCATTGGGATGATCGCCCGAAATCACAGAGCGGCCCTAGAAGTTATAGAGAATACCCACAGTGACATCTTGCTGGCTGACCGGATCATAGAGACCGCAGCAATTGTCGTCGATTGACAGTCTGGACAACTCGGCTTCAAGGCGAAGTGTTAATGTGTCGGTCACAGGGATTTCAGCGCCGATGCCACCAACAGTGATGAGCGACGCCGAGTCGATGGCGGCAGTGCGCGCAAAATTCGATTGCCCAACGCCGACGAACGCATAAGCCAGCATCGAGTCAAACTTATAGCCGACGTGCAACTCGGCTTGGAGAATGTTATTTGCGTCTTCTAGATAAGGCTCGCTGGTCGGATACCCGCTGCCGAGTGACTGCTGGATTTCAACGCCAAAGAATGAGTCCGAACCCAAATCATATCGCACCCCGCCAAAGATGTCGGTGACCTGGACCGTCGCAAGCGCTGTGGTTGGTCCGAGGGCCTCAAAATTGCCCGTTCCAAAGGATCCACCCAAATAATATTCCTGAGCGACCACTGGCATTGCCAACGCGGTCAGCCCTATTGAAACGATGCTGCTGGATTTCGTGGACATAGCAATTTTACCTATTGGCGATTTGACGGAAAAGACGAAAATTCCCAACAAGTTACTGCCGGTCATATTGTCGGTCAACCATGGAGTTACCTTGTCGGGTTGGATGCCTGTGCGTTTCGATTGGTAGGGCGGAAAAATGGCCGCCACGGCGTCGGCTCTTTGGACGAATATCCCGATTTTTATCCTCCGCGGTCCAAAGGGTTGAAGAATTTGCTTTGTCATGTTCCACACATAAAATGGAGTTGATATGCTGACGGTAAGCAATCTTACGAAACGCTTTGGCGCGATTACGGCGGTCGATAACGTGGGATTCCGCATCGAGCGGCCCACTATGGTCGGCATCATCGGTCGATCCGGTGCTGGAAAATCGACACTATTGCGGATGTTAAATCGCCTGACAGACGCCAGCGACGGAGAGGTTCGTTTTGACCAAACCGATGTCCTGACTTTAAGGCGAGCCGCGTTGCGGCAATGGCGCTCTGATTGTGCGATGATCTTTCAACAGTTTAATCTCGTGCCACGCTTGGACGTCGTTTCGAACGTGTTGCATGGCACTTTGGCAAAACGCTCGACAGTTGCGACGCTATTCAATTTCTATCCAAAAGACGACATCGATCGAGCAATTGAGACCTTGGAGAGGTTTGGCATGGCCGATCACGCCCAGAAACGCGTTGAATCCTTGTCCGGTGGCCAGCAACAGCGGGTCGCAATCGCGCGGGCGCTCATGCAGGCCCCGAAGCTGGTTTTAGCAGACGAGCCCATTTCGTCACTTGATCCGATGAACGCGCAGATTGTCATGCAGTCTCTACGCAAAATTCACGACGAAGACGGGCGTGCGGTTCTCGTCAACCTGCACTCTCCTGAAATTGCACGACAATATTGCGACCGGATAATCGGAATGAGGGATGGTCGCATTATCTTTGACGGTGCACCCGATGCGCTGACAAAGACCGAGACCGAGAAAATATACAACTAGCCTGCTTTGGCGAGAGGGAAAATCCTCTTCACAAGCGCGTCGAGTCGTCACTGTCCCGGTTAACAATTCAGTCTCGATGGCTCATAACGCGGTAACCAGTTTAGAGATTTAAGAGACCAACATGAAATCAATTTATTCAGCCGTTTTGGCAGCAATATCCCTTGCATCACCAGCCATCGCGCAGGAAATTTCGACGTTTAACATCGGAATTCTGGGTGGAGAAAACGCCCAAGACCGTCTGGCCAGCAATGAGTGTTTGCGCGAGAAAACAGAGGATCTTCTCGGTGTTGACGCCAAGCTATTCGCACCCGCCGACTATAATGGTGTGATCCAAGGCCTGTTGGGTGGAACGATTGACATGGCCTGGGTCGGGGCCTCGGGGTATGCCAAGATCTACCTAAACGACCCTGACGCCGTTGAGCCGGTATTGGTCAAGGTGAACACAGACGGCACCTTTGGGTATTATTCGATTGGTTTTGCCCGCATCGACAGCGGCATCACCTCGCTCGACGATATGAAAGGAAAGACCTTTGGTTTTGGTGATCCAAACTCGACGTCCGGCTACCTGATCCCATCGATTGAGATCCCCTCGATTATCGGGGCGACGATGGAGTCTGGCGACTACTTTGGCGAGGTTAAATTCACCGGCGGGCATGAGCAAACGATTGTTGCGGTGGCAAACGGGGACGTTGATGCCGGTGTAAGCTGGGTGGATGGTCTCGGCGATTGGGCGGACGGCTATAATTCTGGCGCGTTACGCAAGGCCGTTGATGCTGGACTTGTTGACATGAATGAGATGGTTCAAATCTGGCAATCCAAGACGATCCCTGAAGGGCCGGTTGTGTTGCGCTCAACCTTACCCGAGGACGTCAAGCTGTTGATGACGGGCTTGATGGCGTCTCTAAAGTCGATGGACCCAGACTGTGCCTATGGTGTGCTACAAGGCGACGCCCGCGGCTTTATGCCGATCACCCACGAAGCCTATGAGGTCATCATCGAGGCACGAAAAGCCAGTTCGGACTAGAATGACAGGACCGAGCAGTTTGACGAAAGCACAGATGCATGTCTGACGATACGGCGCATGTGCAGCTGGCCTATGCGTCATTGCTTCGGAGAAAACGTCTCTACAGCGGGGTCATTCTCGCTGTTTTTGTGATGCTGATGGTCGCTGGGTTCAATATTGCGAATGACCGAAACGCTGGGGGGTTTTGGGCTGGTCTGCCGAGTCTTTTCGATTTCCCGTTAGACGTTTTTGCCGATACCGTGCCGAAGATTTCGCAGCTTCCAGGGCATCTTCTGAGGTTCTTTCCGGTCCTGATCGAAACAATCAATATCGCTGCGGTTTCGACGCTCATCGGGGTCGCGCTTGCCGTCGTTCTGGCTCTGTTTTCGACGCATGGTTTGGCCCCTTGGCCACGGATGATCCCGGTTTTTCGTCGCCTGATGGACGCGATGCGTGCGCTGCCGGAAATTGTCATCGCATTGGTTCTGATATTTGTCCTCGGCGGTGGGCCGGTTCCAGCGATGATTGCCATCGCGCTTCACACGGCGGGTGCCTTAGGAAAGTTGTTTTCCGAGGTCAACGAGAACGCCGACCTAAAGCCGGTCGAGGGCTTGGCGTCTGTGGGGGCAAATTGGCTTCAACGCATGTGGTTGGGGGTTCTGCCACAGGTCGCCCCTAATTATTTCAGCTACGCACTGCTGCGGTTTGAAATCAACATTCGGGCGTCGAGCATTCTCGGCTTCGTCGGGGCTGGTGGTTTGGGATACGAGCTTAAGAATGCAATCTCTTGGGGGCTGGCAAAATACGACGAAGCCGCCGCAATATTTATCCTATTGTTCGTCACAATCGTTGTCGTCGATCAGATTTCCAGCCTTTTGCGCAATCGCTTGACGATCATGGATGGCCTTCGAGGCACCACTCGATCCACGCGCATCTCGGTGCAACGTTTTATGCAACACAAGCGATTGTCGTCGCTTGTCTATCCCTGCGCTGCTGCTGTTTACTTGGGCTATATCTTTTTCGCCTTCGATCTGCCGGGCTTGGCCGAACGGGCGCGCTGGGAAAACGCGCAGGTTTTGATCCGAGACTCTTGGAGCCACAAAACCCACATCACGAGGGACAATCGCACTGGAATTATCACTGCTGCCATTGAGGGTGAACGCAAGGGGCTTTACCCCGACGAAGCCCTTCCCGACTGGGTAACGCGGGCAGGACAGGCGACCGAAGTCGACCTTGGCGACGGTCATACGGTCACCTTCCTTGCGAACAATGCCCTCACCTATGATGTGCCGGATTTCGGCACAATCACCGCTTCCGTCGAAGGCCGCGAGGTGGTGACAAACCTCGGCGATACCCCCCCTGACTGGGTATCGGTTTCAGCGACACGGTTGGCAATTACCACAGACCGTGGGCGCGTGTCCTTGACGCGAAATCGAACCGAAGTCTTCCGGTATTTCCCCGGGTGGGAGCTGTTCTTCTTCACCTTTGAAAGCCCATACTACGGACAGTCAATCTTCTCGATCTTATTCGGCTCTCGGATTGATCCAGTCATCCCTAATATTTCAGGCGCTTGGCGTGATTTCTGGGGCAATGAGATGTGGCGTCACAGCGATGTGGCATGGGCCATCGGCGAAACCATCCTGATGGCGTTTCTGGGAACATTCGGAGCGGCGCTCATTGCGCTTCCGCTTGGGTTTTTGTCCGCCAGGCGCTTTTCTTCGATTTGGAGCGTTCGGTTCGCACTGCGTCGGCTGTTCGATTTCTTGCGCGGCGTTGACGGGTTGATTTGGACAATCGCGTTGTCACGCCCCTTTGGGCCCGGGCCATTGACGGGCGCACTTGCTATCCTTCTGACCGATATTGGCAACTTCGGTAAGTTGTTCAGGGAAGCCTTGGAAAATGTCGAGACAAGCCAAATCGATGGCGTGAAAGCGACCGGCGCGAACCGCTTTCAGGTATTCCGGTTCGGCGTTATCCCGCAAGTCGCCCCGGTATTGATGTCACAGGTTCTGTACAGTTTGGAATCAAACGTCCGTAGCGCGACGATTATCGGCGCGATTTCCGGCGGGGGCATAGGCTTGCTGCTCACCCAAGCGATCATCACTCAGAAAGACTGGGAGGAGGTCACTTACTACATTCTTCTCATCATCCTGATGGTCAGCGTTATGGACAGCGTTTCGTCTAAGCTGCGGCGACTGCTGATCGACGGCAAAACGAAGGTGAAATAGCTTCGGTTTGCGTGGGTTCGTTGCCACTTGCCCAGAATGACAGATCGGACTCTGTCCAACACTTCAATTCAATTGAGGCACGTTTGCAATTGTGGTTTCGACAAGTTGCACCAGTTCTGCAATTTCGGTCTCGCTGGCGATAAACGGCGGGGCAAGCAAGATGTGATCGCCGCTTTTGCCGTCCCTTGTCCCCTGCATCGGATAGCAAACAAGGCCCGCTTCAAGCGCGCTTTTCTTGATGCGAGCGGCGATGTTTAAAGCTGGATCAAAGGGTGTCTTGGCCCCGCGATCTTTAACGACCTCAAGCCCGACGAACAGCCCACGACCTCTGATGTCGCCTATATGCGCGTGCTGTCCCAACCCTTTGCGCAGCGCGGAAAACAACTGCGTGGACGCGGTGTTCACGGCTTGGATCAGGTCGCGATCAATGATTGCCTGAACGACCGCAAGCGCCGCTGCGCAGGCGATGGGATGTCCAATATAGGTGTGGCCATGCTGAAAATGGCCACTTCCTCGGCCGATGGTTTCATAGATTTTCCGCGTGCAAAGCATTGCGCCGATGGGTTGGTAGCCCGCGCCAAGACCCTTGGCGATGCACAGAATATCGGGCGAAATGCCCTCGGCCGCGCAGGCGAACAAATGGCCCGTCCGGCCCATTCCGCACATCACTTCATCCAGGATGAGAAGAACGCCATACCTGTCGCAGATCTCACGTATGCGCGTGAAGTATCCCTCAACCGCCGGAACCGCCCCAAGTGTTGCACCTACGACAGGCTCGGCAAGAAAGGCCATGACGGTGTCTGGTCCGAGTCGTAGGATTTCATCCTCAAGCTCTTGTGCGCAACGCTTGCCATAGTCTTCGGACGTTTCGTCGCTGTGCTTGTCCGCATATTCGTAGCAGGGCGCAATGTGGCTGACCTCGGTTAGGATCGGCTCAAACTGCGCGCGGCGCATTTGGTTGCCGCCCGCGGCCAAAGCGCCCAGCGTATTGCCGTGATAGCTTTGCCGTCGCGCGATAAGGTGACGGCGCTGCGGTTCGCCGTTTTCCAGATGAAACTGCCGCGCCAGTTTGATCGCGGCCTCAACGGCCTCCGAGCCGCCAGAGACAAGATAAACGCGATTAATGTCACCCGGTGCATGCTCGATCAGCACATCCGCGAGTCTTTCGGCAGGGTCGCTTGTAAAGAACCCGGTATGCGCAAAGGCCAGCGTGTCTGCCTGATCTTTTATCGCATCTATGACCGCTTGATCGCCGTGCCCGAGACACGACACCGCAGCGCCTCCTGATCCATCAAAGTAGCGCTTGCCAGCCTCGTCATAGATGTAGCATCCCTTTGCGGAAACCGCTTTGACCGGAGGGGCGGCAATACTGCGTGGAAATATATGGCTCATGGCGTTTGCGCCTTGGGTGAAAAACCTGCCTTGTCTGCAAGTTCAACAAAGGCTGCGACCGAGGCTGCGTTGTCGGGGAAAATCGTGCCATTCGGCGTTAATCGATTGTTTTCAAAACCGATTCTGGCATTTCCTCCTGCCTGCAAAGCGGCCATCAAACAGGCCTGTTCGTTCTGTCCAAAAGCGCAAACAGACCAATTCAAAGCCGCAGTCCCCATGGTCTTCAGAAAGGGATCAAGGTCGGACGGCGTTGAAACTTGGCCGGGGGTGTAGCGGCCCAAAACGAATATCGTGCGTCGCGACTGTGGGGGGATTTCCCCTGCATCAAACCGGTCCAGCAACTCTTGCAAATCGGTCGTGTCATAGAGGATGTGTTGAATATCGACTCCCTTTTCATCAGCGGCCCGATAGGTGTCGCTGAAGCTAGCAGGCGCCCGAGCGATTTCACGCAAAGAAACACTAGCATCCCGCGTAGCGGGGTTCTCTAGGCAATGCCGTTGTGCAGGAACATCAAATATCCCCGCAGCTTCTGTCGAGAATTGGACAGGTATCGACGTTTGTTTCGCGATCTCTCGAACGGCACCGGCGTAGAGCGTTGGATCAAGGCTATGCTTGCCTCTGTGGTCGCGGACATGGGCATGGATGGACGTCGCACCAGCATCTGCGCAGGCTTTGGCCGTTTGAGCAAGTTCGACGGCTGTGATGGGCAGACACGGATGGTCCTTTTGCGTAAGCCGCGCGCCATTGGGGGCGACCATAAGGTCAAACGTATCGGGCATCTTGTGCTTTCATAGGGTCCAAAACGGCGGCTCACCGAATTAGTATGGGAATCAATTACAAAACAGGTCAATACTGCAAAAAAATAACAAATGTTTTTCATTCACTGAAAGGCGAATCAATGGACCCTACACTTCGAATGAACACAATTGCAGCGCTAAAAGAGGGGCTTTCCGGTTATTCGCCCCAGTTAAAGGTTGCGGCGAAGTACATCATCGACCACCCATCCGATTTTGGACTTGATCCCATTCGCGACACCGCCCGCAAGGCAAACATTAGCACTTATACCCTTGTAAAGATGGCGAAAGCTGTCGGCTTTCCAAGTTTTGAGGCCTTTCGCCACCCATTTCGACACGCGCTGGTTTCCGGCTCGACACTCAAGGCTGATCCCGACTGGCTAAAGGATATTCGCAGCAAATCAGAAACAGGCACGGTTTTTTCAGACGCTGCAAAGAACGCGATTTCCATTGTCTCTCATTCCCTTGAAAGGCAGACCCTGGAAGAGTTTCAAGAGATCGCTGAACTGCTGTCTTCGGCCAATTCCGTTTATCTTACAGCCGTCAGATCAAGCTATGCGGTTGCCTATTACCTCCACTATGCCGGTCGCATGGCGATCCCTTCGCTTCAATTGATACCGCGCCATCGCAATAGCGCGATTGACGATCTGAACGACGCGGTCGCGGGCGACGTGCTGATTGCAATCACGGTCACACCCTATTCGCGCGAAACAATTGAGGCCTGTGATTTTGCCCAGAAGAAGGGCGTGAAACTGATCCTAATAACTGATTCCGAGGTCGTTTCCCCCACATTGAAGCCGGAATACACGTTGGTCGCATCTGTTCTTAGCACGCATAAATTCGGCTGCCTTTCTGGAATGATGGCCGTCGTAGAATTGCTTTTGGCTTTCCTGATGCACCACGGCGGGCAGGCCGCGAGTGAGCGAATCAAGTCCTACGAGACGGTGCGGAAAGAAAATAACGCCTATTGGATCGCCCAAAAAAAACATTAGTTTTTCCGTGACATCCTTGGGCGGGTTTACGACCATGCCTGCATGTAAGGCGGCATCTGCACGCCCGAACAAGGGAGAAAATAATGAAATACTCAAAACTAATCGGCGGCGCTATTGCGGCGGTTGCCCTGATGTTTGGCAGCGGTGTATCCGCTCAGGAACAGCAGTTTATCTCAATCGGAACCGGTGGTGTTACGGGGGTTTATTACCCAACCGGCGGCGCGATTTGCCGTCTTGTGAACCGCGACCGCAAGGAACACGGCATCCGCTGTGCCGTGGAATCCACCGGCGGGTCCGTCTACAACATCAACACAATCAAAGCAGGCGAGCTTGAGTTTGGCGTTGCGCAATCTGACTGGCAGTATCACGCCTATAACGGAACATCGCGTTTTGAGGACAATCCGTTCCCTGAAATCCGCGCGATGTTCTCGGTTCACCCCGAGCCGTTTACCCTGATCGTACGCGCTGACAGCGGCATTACCTCCTTTGAAGAGCTTGCGGGCAAGCGCGTCAATGTCGGCAACCCAGGGTCCGGCCAGCGGGCGACGATGGAAGTCGTCATGGATGCGTTTGGCATGGATATGGACAGCTTCGCCCTTGCGACAGAATACAAAGGGTCGGAAATGGCCAAGCAGATCTGCGACGATAACATCGATGCGATGATCTACACGATTGGCCACCCGGCTGCGGCGATCAAAGAGGCAACGACAACCTGCGACGTCAAGTTGATCTCGGTTGTTGGCGACCCGATAGACATGCTTGTGAACGATAACCCCTATTATCGTACAGCGACGATTCCAGGTGGCATGTATGCCGGAACCGATGAGGACGTGACAACCTTTGGTGTTGGCGCAACCTTCGTCACGTCGGCAAACGTTCCTGAAGAGACCGCCTATATCGTTGCCAAGGCCGTTCTGTCGAACCTCGACGACTTCCGCGGGTTGCACCCTGCGTTCGCAAATCTCGACGCGGCTCAGATGATTTCTGACGGTTTGTCTGCACCGCTGCACCCCGGTGCCGTGCGCGCATACAAAGAGCTTGGCCTGATGGACTAAGCGACATCCTGAGGATGTTTTGAAACCAACGCCAGCGCGTTCGAAATGAATGCGCTGGCGTCATTGCTTACAAAATTCGAATTTCCAGCGGGGGGCAAGGAATGACCGAGACCAGAACAGCGCAAGACATGGTGGCCGAGGCAGATACCGGTGCACGCCAAGCGGGACCGGTGGCCAACACGCTCATATTCGCGATTTGTATCGCTTGGTCGCTTTTCCAGCTTTATATCGCGTCGAAACTTCCGGGCGTTCTGGCGCAAGCAACGGGCATCAGCATGTTGGCCAACATCGTTGCGCAAGCGCGCTACGTCCATCTGGCCTTCGCGATCGTTCTGGCAACACTGGCTTTCCCGATGTTCGGGCACCGCTCAAAAATTCC
>JBELFK010000076.1:11266-13706 GCA_042092935.1 Paracoccaceae bacterium
GCTTGGATCGGCAGCATCACGAACTACGGAGGCGCGTCGTTCACCAAAGCGATGGGTCACTACTGGATGCAAACCGAGGGCGTCTTTGGTGTCGCGTTGGGTGTGTCCACCTCGATGATCTTCCTGTTTGTGCTGTTCGGATCGCTGCTTGAAAAAGCTGGCGGCGGGAATTGGTTTATCAAAGTGGCAATTGCCATGCTCGGCGCATTGCGCGGCGGTCCCGCAAAGGCTGCGGTCTTGTCGTCGATGATGACGGGTATGATTTCAGGGTCGTCCATAGCGAACACAGTGACCACAGGCACGTTCACGATCCCATTGATGAAACGCATTGGATTTTCCGCGGAAAAGGCCGGCGCGGTTGAGGTGGCCTCGTCCACCAACGGGCAACTGACGCCTCCTGTCATGGGGGCGGCGGCCTTTTTGATGGTTGAGTATGTGAATATTCCCTACATCGATGTGGTGAAGCACGCGTTCCTGCCTGCAGTTATTTCCTACATCGCGCTGCTTTACATCGTGCACCTGGAAAGCCTGAAAATGGGGCTACAAGGTCTGAAAAAGCCCGGTCGTCATATCGGAGTCGTGATGATTTTGATCCTGTTTATCACGGGTTTCCTCGGGATGGCGGCTATTACATTCCTTGTTATCGGCTTTCGCGCCCTGCTTGAGCCCGTAATGCCGGACGCGACGGTCTACCCCGCACTTGCGCTTTTGGGCGCGGCCTATATTGGGTTGCTTTTCGTCGCGGCGAAATTTCCAGACATCGAAGTTGATGATCCAAATGCCAAGGCAGTATCTGCACCACGTCTAACTCCAACGTTCCTTGGCGGCGCCTACTTTGCTTTGCCGATTTTCGTGTTGGTTTGGAACCTGATGGTGCGCACCGAATACCTCGACCGTTTGTCGCCCGCGCTCTCGGCGTTCTGGGCGACCATCGCCATGATTATCGTTGCCTGTTCGCACAGGCCGATCAAGGCGATGTTCCGAGGCGATAACGACGTCGTAAACCAACTTGCGGTGGGTGTCCGCGAATTCATTGCCGGCCTTGAGGGCGGTGCACGAAACATGATCGGGATTGGCGTCGCGACGGGTGCTGCCGGTATCATCGTTGGAACAATCTCGTTGACGGGTGCCCACCAGATTATCGGTCAGGTGATCGAGGTAATCTCGGGCGGCAATTTGATCGTGCTTTTGGTACTTGTGGCCATCTTGTCGCTGATCCTTGGTATGGGCCTTCCAACCACTGCGAACTATATCGTGGTGTCATCTTTGATGGCGCCTGTGATTGTCAGCGTTGGTGCTCAATCCGGTTTAATCGTGCCGCTGATCGCCGTGCACATGTTCGTGTTTTATTTTGGCATTCTGGCGGATGACACCCCGCCCGTCGGATTGGCCGCCTATGCTGCGGCCGCAATTTCGCGTGGTGACCCAATTAAGACCGGTATTGTCGGGTTTAGCTATGACATCCGAACCGCGCTTTTGCCGTTTATGTTCATCTTCAACACGGATCTACTGTTGATAGATGTGGGTCCGGTCAAAGCCGTTTTCGTCTTCTTCGTCTCACTGATTGCTATGCTGGTCTTTGCCTCGGTGACACAGGGGTATTTGATCGCGAAGACGAAAAAGTGGGAGGGCGCAGTCCTTCTGGTGGTAGTGTTCATGCTGTTCCGTCCCGACTTTTTCCTCGATCAGTGGCAGAACAAATATACCGAAACCCGTGGGCAGGCTGCTTTGACAGCGCTGGCAGATTTGCCGGTTGGCGAGACAGCGCGTCTGAGGATTTCCGCACCCGATTTTGATACCGGCATCCTGGGCAATATGACTGTGACCTTCACCCCCGAGGGCGAAGGGTCGGGGCTGGATCGTCTTGATGCGGTCGGATTGTCTGTTTTTCAAGACGGAGATCTTTTGACCCTTGATGAGCCGTTCCCCGGAACGCCGTATTTTGAGCTTCTGGCCAACGACTACGATTTTTATGGCGATGAGCCAGCGCAAATTGCGATGGTCGCAGTCGAAAACGACAGAATGCCGAAAGAGGTCTTCTTTATACCGGCATTGCTGTTGCTTTTGATGATCGTTGCAATTCAGCGCCCCCGCGCAACGCAAGCGCCGTTCTAAGGAGAGATCACATGTTCAAGAAAGTTTTGATCCCAGTTGATGTGTCCGTTCCCAAAGACACGCAAGATTTGCTGAAATCGGCGGCTGAGCTTACGAAAACATGGGCCTGTGAGCTTCATGTTGTCACCGTTATTCCCAACGTCGGGATGCCGATTGTTGGTGGGTATTTTGACGAAGGCTTTGAGGCGTCAAACCTAAAAGCGGCAACCGAGGAATTAGCGAGTGCGGTCGAAAGCTCTGGCGTTGAGGCGACGCAGCACATTTTGACGGGTCGCATTTATGACTCCGTCATCCATCTTGCAAAAAGCGAACAGATCGATCTGAT
>JBELFK010000077.1:0-13652 GCA_042092935.1 Paracoccaceae bacterium
CACCACGGGCTGAGGGGCTTTCGACAAAAGGGTTTCGGCACCCTGCAAAACTTTACTTTCAAAGCCTTCGACGTCAATCTTGACCAAGGCGATCGACCCCAAACCAAGGGTCTGTGCGACGGCATCCATTCGATCCACGGGCACGTCAAAACGCTCTTTCGCATTCTTGATCGACGCGGTAAGCGTCGCAGCACCCGCATTGTCATGCGGGACAGTAAGCTGAAGCGTGTCTTTTTCCGCACCCAGACCCATCTGCATCAATTCAACTTGGGGAAGTTCGTTTTTGTTGAGCGTGGCCCGCAAGTATTCGCAGAGTTTGGGTTGCGGCTCGAACGCGATGACCCGACCGCCGTCACCAACCCTGCTGGCCATGTGCAGTGTCACCGACCCCAGATTTGCGCCGACGTCGATGGCGGTGTCGCCTTTTGACAATGTCCGATTCACCACCCACGAGATTTTGGGGTCCAATTGGCCAAAAAAGTTGAGCGAGCGGGCGACGAAATCATTGGCGGGCACAAGCGCCTTGCCGCCCTTGATCGAGACCCAAATATCGGGATCACCGACGTTGTCGAGCTTGCGAAACAGTTTGGAATTTGCAATCGACCCACACCCCGATTTCAGAGGGTACAAGTGGCAAAACGCTCGAACAATTGGGGTCAGCATAAAGGTGTTCACAATTTACATTAATTGACGCGGCGACTTTGGACGATAGATCGACAATGTAATCTTGGGAAGAAAAAAGAATTGCGTTGATTCCGTCGTGGGGCGGGATTATACGCGCCCGGTGGCGCATTGCTTCACAGAATCAAAACCAAGAAACGCCGTGGTTGACCCGTTTTCGCTTCAGGGGTCACATCCGGCAAAGGAGAAGCGAAATGAAACTAAATGAACTCCGCGATAATCCCGGCGCAACAAAGGCGCGTACGCGTGTTGGCCGTGGCCCAGGTTCGGGCAAAGGTAAAATGGGTGGCCGTGGTATCAAAGGCCAAAAATCCCGCTCGGGTGTAGCGATCAACGGCTACGAAGGCGGTCAGATGCCATTGTACCAGCGTTTGCCAAAGCGTGGCTTTAACAAGCCAAACCGCAAGGCATTTGCAGTTGTAAACCTCGGCATCCTTCAGAAATTCATCGACGAGAAGAAAATCGACGCGTCGGCACCGATCACAGAAGACGCATTGGTCGCTTCGGGTCTGGTTCGCCGCAAGTTGGACGGTGTGCGCATCCTCGCCAAGGGCGAGTTCTCGGCGAAAGTTGACCTGCAAGTGACAGGCGCTTCGAAATCAGCAGTGGATATTGTTGAAAAAGCAGGCGGCTCACTTTCGGTAACTTCGGCGCAAACTGCCGAATAAGAGTTGTAGGCGGCCACGGTGCCGCTTACATAGCTTTTTAAGTTTTCCAAAGCGCCGCCTGAGCCGGGAGACCGCGCAGGCGGCGCTGTCATTGAAAGAGACCCGCACGTAATGGTATCTGCAGCAGAGCAAATGGCAGCGAACACAAGCTGGGCCGCCTTAGGTAAGGCAAAGGACCTGCGAAATCGCATCCTATTCACCCTCGGTCTTTTGATCGTCTATCGTCTTGGCACCTATATTCCGGTCCCGGGCATCGACGGTCAGGCCCTCCGCGAATTCATGGAAGACGCAGCGACCGGTCTCGGTGGCGTCCTGAACATGTTCTCGGGCGGGGCGATTGGTCGTATGGGGATATTTGCGCTTGGTATCATGCCGTATATCTCGGCCTCGATTATCGTTCAGTTGATGACCTCGATGGTGCCTCAGCTTGAGCAGATGAAGAAAGAGGGTCAGCAGGGTCAAAAGAAAATCAACCAATTGACCCGTTACGGCACTGTTGCGCTGGCGATCTTCCAGGCTTGGGCGTTGGCGTCCAGCCTCGAAGCGGGTGAGCTTGTGACCGATCCTGGCATGTTCTTCCGTGTGGCTTGCGTTATTACGCTGGTTGGCGGCACGATGTTCCTGATGTGGCTGGGCGAGCAGATCACAAGCCGTGGTATCGGCAACGGTATCTCGTTGATTATCTTCGTTGGTATTATCGCTGAAATTCCAGCGGCATTGGCACAATTCCTAAGCCAGGGTCGCTCGGGCGCGATCAGCCCAGCGGTGATTATCGGTGTGATCTTCATGGTTATCGTGACCATTGCGTTTGTTGTGTTCATGGAGCGCGCCCTGCGCAAGATCCACATTCAGTACCCACGCCGTCAGGTTGGCATGAAGATCTATGATGGCCAGTCCAGCCACCTTCCGGTCAAGGTAAACCCCGCCGGTGTTATCCCTGCGATCTTCGCAAGCTCGCTGCTGCTTCTGCCAACGACGCTCGCGACATTCAGTGGTGGCAACACAGGCCCTGTGATGTCGACGATCCTTGCCTACTTCGGACCCGGACAGCCGCTATATCTGTTGTTCTTTGGGGGCATGATTGTCTTCTTTACCTTCTTTTACACCTTCAACGTATCGTTCAAGGTCGATGATGTGGCCGACAACCTCAAGAACCAGAACGGCTTTGTGCCCGGCATTCGCCCCGGCAAAAAGACGGCGGAATATCTTGAGTACGTCGTCAATCGCATCCTCGTTGTCGGGTCGCTTTATCTTGCGCTGATTGCGCTGCTGCCCGAAATTACCCGCACACAACTGGCGATCCCTTTCTACTTCGGTGGTACATCGGTGCTGATTATCGTTTCGGTGACCATGGACACGATCCAACAGGTTCAGAGCCATTTGCTGGCGCACCAGTATGAAGGCCTGATCGAGAAGTCCCAGCTTCGTGGTCGCTCGGGCGGCAAGAAACGCGGCAAGCGTAATACGGGACGTCGCTGATCTATGAATATCATTCTGCTCGGACCACCCGGTGCTGGCAAAGGCACTCAGGCGCGCTTCCTTGTTGACGAGCGTGGCATGACGCAGCTTTCGACCGGCGACATGTTGCGCGAAGCCAAAGACAGCGGCACCGAAATGGGCAAAGTTGTTGCAGGTGTCATGGCCCGCGGCGAGCTTGTGACGGACGAGATCGTGATCGGACTGATCCGCGAAAAGCTGGCAGGCGAAAAGGGCGGCGGCTTTATCTTTGACGGCTTCCCACGTACTTTGGCGCAGGCCGATGCTTTGGGCGCGTTGCTGGATGAAACCGGCGAGACGCTTGATGCCGTGATCGAAATGCAGGTGGACGACGAAGCGCTTGTGGCGCGCATCACAGCCCGCTCGACCTGCGGCAATTGCGGTGAGGTTTACAACGACCTCACCAAGCCCATTCCGGCTGATGGCAAATGCACATCCTGCGGTGAGACATCCGAGTTCAAGCGCCGCGCGGACGACAATGAGGAAAGCCTCAAAACCCGTCTGATGGCCTACTACAAACAGACCTCGCCATTGCTTGGGTATTACCATGCCAAAGGCAATCTCAGCTCCGTGAACGGATTGGGAGAAATGGCCGACATCAAGGCTGCTCTGGCAGATATACTTGATAAGTAAACGAAGGGCCTTGACGGGTAGGTAAATACCCCTTAGCGAGGCCTCTCATTCAAGAATCGGCATTCTGAGTCGGGTCGCCCCCAACAAAGATGCGATTACCTCGAACAGCTGTGGCCCGTTGGCGTAATGCCCCGGGCCTCATGTTGTGAAAAAAGGTTCTGGCACTACGGAACCGCAACGAAAAGGAAAGATATACGTGGCACGTATTTCCGGCGTAAACATCCCGACCCACAAGCGGGTCCCGATCGCCCTGACTTACATTACAGGTATCGGCCAATCTTCGGCGAACGAAATCTGTGAATCTCTTAAAATTGACGCATCCCGCCGTGTTAACGAGCTGAGCGATGCCGAAGTTCTCGCAATTCGTGAACATATCGACGCGACCTACACCGTTGAAGGTGATCTGCGCCGCGAAGTTCAGATGAACATCAAGCGCCTGATGGATCTTGGTTGCTACCGTGGTCTGCGCCACCGTCGTGGTCTTCCGGTTCGTGGTCAGCGTACCCACACCAATGCTCGTACTCGCAAAGGCCCTGCACGCGCCATTGCTGGTAAGAAGAAATAAGGGGGGCTTGAGACATGGCACGTGATACTCGCCGCACAGGCAAGAAAAAGGTCTCAAAGAACATCGCAACGGGCGTTGCGCATGTGAACTCGACCTTCAACAACACAAAGATCCTGATCTCTGACGTTCAGGGCAACGCTATTTCGTGGTCGTCCGCTGGCACCATGGGCTTCAAAGGATCGCGCAAGTCGACTCCTTACGCGGCTCAGATGGCTGCCGAAGACGCAGGCCGCAAGGCTCAGGAACATGGCATGAAGACCCTTGAGGTCGAAGTGCAGGGTCCGGGTTCTGGTCGCGAATCTGCGCTTCGTGCATTGGCTGCTGCTGGTTTCAACATCACCTCGATCCGTGATGTGACGCCAATGGCCCACAACGGCTGCCGCCCACCAAAGCGTCGCCGCGTATAATCCGAACAGGTTTTTTGGGGTCGTGTGTAACACGCGGCCCCAATCCGTCATTTTAACCTCGGGCGTCTTTGGCCTTTGGACATGGGGCAAAGACAAGAATGGAGGGACGTATGATCCACAAAAATTGGGCAGAACTGATTAAACCTACGCAGCTTGACGTTAAGCCGGGTCATGACCCGTCGCGTCAGGCAACAATCATCGCCGAACCGCTTGAACGTGGTTTTGGTTTGACAATGGGCAACGCCCTGCGTCGCGTACTGATGAGCTCGCTTCAGGGTGCTGCTATCACCAGCGTTCAGATTGACAACGTCCTGCACGAGTTTTCGAGCGTTGACGGTGTGCGCGAAGATGTCACCGACATCATCCTGAACCTCAAAGGCGTCGCCGTACGCATGGAGGTCGAAGGACCAAAGCGCGTTTCGATCTCGGCCAAAGGCCCGGGCATCGTCACAGCCGGTGACATCGCTGAAAGCGCTGGCATCGAGATCCTGAACCGCGACCACGTGATCTGCCACCTCGACGATGGCGCCGATCTCTACATGGAGCTGACTGTCAACACGGGCAAAGGCTATGTCGCGGCTGACAAGAACCGTCCAGAGGATGCGCCAATCGGACTGATTCCGATCGACGCGATCTACTCGCCGGTGCGCAAAGTGTCTTATGACGTTCAACCGACCCGTGAAGGTCAGGTTCTGGACTATGACAAACTGACCATGAAGGTCGAAACCGACGGTTCGATCACCCCTGACGATGCCGTCGCCTTTGCCGCGCGCATTCTTCAGGACCAGCTTGGCATCTTCGTCAACTTTGACGAGCCTGAAGCTGCTGGCCGTCAGGACGAAGACGATGGTCTCGAGTTCAACCCACTCCTGCTGAAGAAAGTGGACGAGCTGGAACTGTCTGTGCGTTCGGCAAACTGCCTGAAGAACGACAACATCGTTTACATCGGCGATCTGATCCAGAAAACCGAAGCCGAGATGCTGCGCACGCCAAACTTTGGTCGCAAGTCGCTGAACGAGATCAAAGAAGTTCTCTCGGGCATGGGTCTGCACCTTGGTATGGACGTCGAGGATTGGCCACCGGACAACATCGAAGATCTGGCGAAGAAATTCGAAGACCAGTTCTAAGACATTCGGCGGGCGTCCGCGCCCGCCAATCAATGCCCGCATCTGGCGGGGAATATCTAGGCATCTGCCTCAAGGAGAGTCGGCGACACGCATCGCAGGCCAGACAAAGCAAAACCGCCCGTAGAGGGCAAAAGGAGTAAGACACATGCGTCACGCAAAAGGCTATCGCCGCCTGAACCGCACACACGAGCACCGCAAAGCGCTGCTTTCGAACATGTCCGGTTCATTGATCGAACACGAGCAAATCAAAACCACACTGCCAAAAGCCAAAGAGCTTAAGCGTGCAGTCGAAAAGCTGATTACGCTCGGCAAACGCGGCGATCTACACGCCCGTCGTCAGGCTGCGGCTCAATTGAAAGAAGACAAGGACGTCGCGAAACTATTCGACGTGCTTGGCCCTCGCTACGCTGAGCGTAACGGCGGCTACACACGCGTTCTCAAAGCTGGTTTCCGCTACGGTGACATGGCCCCAATGGCCATCATCGAACTGGTTGACCGCGATGTTGACGCCAAAGGCGCGGCTGACAAAGCCCGCGTCGCAGCCGAAGAAGCTGCATCAGACGAAGAATAAACCGCCGGTTCAACGGTTGGAGGTTCCAAGGCCCTGCCATCGCGGCGGGGCCTTTTTCGTTTTTGGCACCGCCAGGCGCCCGTTTTCACCGTTTCAGCCTTTTGCGAGGTCCATCATCATTTCATTCCATCGCACCCCACCGTGATCCGAGAGGGATGGCTGAGTGAACCGATAACCGAATTTCTCGTAAAGGGCGATGTGATGCTCTTTGCACATAAGATGGATCGCGTCTTTTTTGGCGTCGGTCATACGTTTTACGAATTCAGTCATTAGCGCGGTCGACAAGCCGAGCCCCTGATGTGCTGGATCGATCACGACCGACAAAATCACGACATTAGGAGCATCCGGATCGTGCCCGATGAGGTCTTTGAAGTCTTCGTCAGACATTTCAACTTCAAAGGCGCAACCACTGTTAATAAAGCCAACAATCCGCTGTTTGATTTCGAGGACTAGAAACCCTTGTGGATACTCCGCAATGCGTTTCGAAATCTTTTCATGTGTCGCGGCCTCGTCCCCGTCGTAGGCAAGCGTCTCAATTTCGAAGCATCTTGTCGCGTCCGAAGGCATGGCGTTGCGAAATTTTTTGGTGCACATGGTCAATGTCAATCCGCGATTGGGTTAGCGTTAGCCTATAGGATTGTTTGGTCGAAAACCAACTTTCGTGAAAACGTATCTATTTCTGCTTTCCCGCAACCCGTTTTAAGGCCCTGCCTCTAAACTCGGGTTTACCCCGCCAAAATAAACCCCAATCCGATTGACATCGCGTGTCCCAAAACACGACAAGGCCTCGGCGAACAGATTTTAACAGGCAGGCAGTTTCATGCGCATTTTTGGTATTCTCTTGATCCTATTGACGATGGGTGTTCCGTTCATTTGGTTCCCGGAAATTGCGCAGGGGCGCGACAGCATCGCGTTGTTCAGTCAGTTCATGGGTATTCTGGCGTTGATCGCCATGAGCATCACCCAAGTGATCGCAACACGGGCGTTTTTCGTGGAATGGATTTTCGGCGGACTGGATCGCAGTTATATCCTGCACAAATGGCTGGGCATCAGCTCGCTTGTGTTCCTGTTGGTCCACGATACCGTCGATGCGGAAATGCCCGGACTTGGGCGTCAGAACCTGCTCGAGGAATTCGCCGAGACCCTTGGAGAGCTAAGCCTATATGGGTTGATTATGCTCGTCGTGATTACCGTGGCGACCTTCATTCCCTATCACCTGTGGAAATGGACGCACCGCGCGATGGGGGCGTTCTTTGCCGCTGGCGCGCTTCACTATCTGTTCATTTTGAAACCCTTCAAGAACGGTGACCCTCTGGGGCTATACGTGACCGCGATCTGTGCTCTGGGTTTGCTGGCGTATGCGTGGCGCTTGCTACCCGCGCGCCTGCGCCCGTCACGCAGCTATAAAGTGGCCAGTATCGAGAAAACCGGCAATGCCACGTCGGTGTCCTTTGCTCCCAACGGACGCCCCTTGCGCCACCGCGCCGGACAATTTGCTTTTGTCAGCTTCGCAGGGCAAGAACCGCATCCCTTCACCATTTCAAGCGCGCCGCGCGAAGACGGTCGTATCCGGATGAGCGCCGCACAACTTGGCGACTACACAAGTGGCTTGGATCGCAAGATCACCACCGGCATGAACGCCCGTTTCGAGGGCCCGTTTGGCCATTTTGAGCGGTACAAGCCCGCGAAACCGCAACTGTGGATCGCAGCGGGCATTGGCATCACACCCTTCCTCGCGTGGGCGCAAGAACTGGCGGACAGCGACGCACCGGTGCATTTGGTGTACTGCGTCAAGTCTCGCGCCGAGGCTGCGCATTTGGACGAGCTTGAGGTTTTGGCGAAAGTGAAAGCCAATTTGAGCCTGACCCTGCATGTATCCAGCACCGAGGGACGGGCAAATGCCGAAGTCATACTATGGGAAACAGGGTTAAAACCGTCGGGTCTTGTGGTGTCCTTCTGCGGACCACGCGACATGCGAGAGAGCCTCAAGGCAGACTTCGCAAAACTGGGCGTCCGCGGCCGCAACTTCCGATACGAGGAGTTTGAAATTCGCACCGGAATTGGTCTGCGCCGTCTCGCTGAGTATGTCCTGAACCGTTCGGTTGCGCGGCTTGCACCAAGTGACAGCCAGCGTGCCTCTGGCTGAGGCCAACCGGGGATCGTTCTTATCTTTTCGCCCTGAGAGAAAGCGTTTAGGGTTCCTGGATGGCTGATCTGTTTGACTCTCCGGCGGTGGAAAACACCGCACCGCGCCCGCTAGCGGACCGGCTGCGCCCGCGCAAATTGGCGGATGTGATCGGGCAGGATCAGGTGCTCGGTCCCGAAGGCCCGCTGGGCGTCATGCTGGCCTCGGGCAGTCTAAGCTCGCTTGTGTTTTGGGGGCCGCCGGGGGTTGGTAAAACGACGATCGCCCGTCTGTTGGCCGACGAGACAGATCTTCACTTTGTGCAAATAAGCGCGATCTTCACCGGCGTTCCGGAGCTTCGCAAAGTGTTCGAGGCCGCCCGACACCGCCGCGCAAACGGGCAGGGGACGCTGCTGTTTGTCGATGAAATCCACCGTTTCAACAAGGCCCAACAGGATGGCTTTCTGCCGCATATGGAGGATGGCACGATCCTTCTGGTCGGAGCGACCACCGAAAATCCGTCGTTCGAACTCAATGCCGCGCTTCTCAGCCGTGCGCAGGTTCTTGTGCTTGAACGACTTGACCTTGCGCATCTGGAATTGCTGGCCCAACGCGCCGAGCAAGATCTGGCACGGGCCTTGCCCCTAAACGGCGCTGCACGCGAGGCGTTGCTTGAGATGGCCGATGGCGACGGGCGCGCGCTGCTAAATCTGATCGAGCAAGTGGCGGCCTGGAAGGTTAGCGACAAACTTGACGTCGAAGCCCTGACGACCCGCTTGATGCGTCGTGCCGCCAAATACGACAAATCGGGGGATGAGCATTACAACCTGATTTCCGCCCTGCACAAATCGGTCCGTGGCTCGGATCCCGACGCCGCGCTTTACTGGTTCGCGCGTATGCTGGAAGGCGGTGAAGACCCGCGGTTTCTGGCCCGCCGCATCACCCGCATGGCGGTCGAAGACATCGGCCTCGCCGACCCGAACGCCCAGACGCATTGCCTCCATGCGTGGGAAACCTATGAGCGGCTTGGCAGCCCCGAGGGCGAGTTGGCGCTGGCGCAAGCCGTGATCTATCTCGCATTGGCGCCAAAATCGAATGCCACCTATACCGCATATAAAGCTGCGAGAGGCTCGGCACGCAAAACCGGCTCGCAGCCTCCACCCAAACATATCCTCAACGCACCGACAGCCATGATGAAGGATCAGGGCTATGGCGATGGCTACGCCTATGACCACGACGCAGAGGACGGCTTTTCTGGTCAAAACTATTTCCCCGAAGGCATGAAACACCCAGTTCTCTATCAACCTGTTGAGCGCGGGTTTGAGCGGGAACTGAAGAAGCGGGTCGACTATTTCGCCAAACTACGCGCGAAGCGAAACCCGTAAACTCGGGACGCCTTCGGCGAGAGTATTTGGACAAAGAAAAAATCAAAGTCTCTCTTTATCTTGCGCAAAATACCTTGAGCGACTCAAAGGGGCAGCGCCTACTTTGCATTGCTGCAAACCTTGACAACACGCGGTCACACTGAAACAGAGCGGCCTATGTTCACCCCTGTTATCTCTGTCGCCCTCGGAGGCGCGTTTGGCGCTGTGGCCCGTTTTATGACGGCGCAGGCCGTGGTGCGATTTGTCGGGGTTGGGTTTCCGCTCGGAACTCTTGTTGTGAATGTGATCGGGTCGTTTCTCATGGGGGTGGCCTTTGTATGGCTGGCCCAAAACGCTAAGTTGTCACCGCTTTTCATGACCGGCGTTCTCGGCGGGTTCACCACGTTTTCGGCATTTTCGCTCGACGCCTACAGTCTTTATGAACGCGGTGAGGCGCTGTTAGCAGCGGTCTATATTTTTGGGTCGGTCGTTCTTTCCATCGCAGCTTTGGTTGCGGGTATCGCATTCGCAAGGGGTCTCAGCGCATGAGCCGAGTTCAAACCGTAACGATTGGTCCAGGTGACAGTGACCAGCGACTGGACCGCTGGTTCAAGCGTCTGTTCCCTCATATTGGTCAGGGCCGCATCGAGAAGATGTGTCGCAAGGGTGACCTTCGGGTTGATGGCGGCCGGGTCAAAGCCTCGACGCGGCTTCAAACCGGCCAGAGCGTGCGCATCCCGCCGCTTCCCGAACCGGGGCAGGTCGTGTCTCGTCCAAAGCCAACGACGAGTGACGCGGATGTCGCGCTGATGCAGTCGATGGTGATCTACAAAGACGACGATATCATTGCTTTGAACAAACTGCCCGGGTTGCCAACGCAAGGCGGAAGCAAGCAGGTGCGCCATATCGACGGGATGAGCGAGGCCCTGTGCTTTGGCTACGACGAAAAGCCCCGGCTTGTGCATCGTTTGGACAAGGACACCTCGGGCATTTTGTTGCTGGCGCGCACCCGCGCTGCGGCGCAAAAGCTGACGGCCTCGATGCGTCACCGGCAAACCCGCAAAATCTATTGGGCCTTGGTCGCCGGTGTGCCGACGCCCTATCTGGGCGAGGTCCGCTATGGGCTTGTCAAAGCCCCGGGGCACGGCAAATACGGTGAAGGCGAGAAAATGCATTGTGTGCATCCGCGCGAGGTGGACCGCACCGACGGTGCCAAAAGGGCGCACACGCTATATGCCACGCTCTACCGGGTTGCCAGTCGCGCCGCTTGGGTCGCGATGGAACCGATCACCGGTCGCACGCATCAGCTGCGCGCCCATATGTCCGAAATCGGCCATCCGATTATTGGCGACGGAAAATACGGCGGGTCCGGTCAGGAAAACCTCGGCGATGGATGGGGCGCACAAATGGGCGGAGATATTTCGCGCAAGCTGCATCTTCATGCAAGATCGATGACAATCGAGCATCCGACGACCGGTCAGGAACTGACGCTAACGGCCCCATTGCCCGACCATATGGCCCACACGTGGGACACGCTGGGCTGGACCGAGGATCTTGCCGCGGCGGATCCCTTTGAGGCTTTGCAATGACCCAAACGCTTCGGCTGGTCATGTTCGACATGGACGGCACGCTGATCGACAGTCAGGACGTTATCCACGAGGCGATGCGACGGGCCTTTGCCCAGATGGGGTTGCCGGCGTTGCCCACGGCCAAGGTGTTGTCGATCGTCGGCCTGTCGCTTGAAAACGCGATTTCGACCTTGATGCCGGACCTGTCGGACAAAGAGGTGGCCGAAGGCGTTGCGCTTTATAAGCAATGTTTCATCGCCTTGCGCGCCGAGCAGGGCGGCGAGGCGTCGGCCCCGCTTTATGCGGGCGTGCAAGAGGTTCTGGATCGACTGGCGCAAGATGACTTTTTGTTGATGGGCGTGGCGACTGGAAAAGCGCGGCGCGGTTTGGACCATGCTTACAAAAGTCACAACATTGGCGGGTATTTCGTGACCCATCAAACGGCCGACAATCACCCCTCAAAGCCGCATCCCTCGATGCTGCAAAGCGCCCTGCGCGAGACCGGTGTCGATGCGAGGCAGGCGGTTATGATCGGGGACACCAGCTTTGACATGGATATGGCCAACGCGGCAGGGTATCACGCGATCGGGGTCGATTGGGGCTACCATCCGGTCAGCGCGTTGGCGTCGGCGGATCACATATTGGGCAGTATGTTTGACCTGCCAGACTATTTGAAGACTCACTGGGAGACGCGTCGATGAGCGGCTGGGCAGCAAAAAGATTCTGGACCGAGGCAAAACCGGTGTCTCTGGAACGCGGATTTTCTGTGCAACTGGACGGGCGTCCGGTGAAAACTCCGGCAAAGGCCGCTTTAATTGTCCCGACCCTTGGGCTGGCTGAGCAAATTGCCGCCGAGTGGGATGCGCAGGAAAAAACCGTCGACCCGACGACAATGCCCTTCACACGCTCGGCCAATGCGGCCATCGACAAGGTGATGATCCAGCACGCCGAGGTCGCCGATATGATCGCCGATTACGGTGACAGCGACCTGCTTTGCTATCGCGCCGACTCGCCAAGAGAACTTTGCGAGCGTCAAGTCATGGCATGGGATCCCCTACTTGACTGGGCAGACCAGACTTTCAACGCCCGTTTAGAGCCTCGGACGGGGGTTGTTCATGTGCCACAAGACCCCCGCGCGATTGAAAATTTGCGACGTGTTGTGCATGGCTTTGACGCCTTTGAATTAACGGCGATTCACGATCTTGTGGGCATGAGCGGTTCGCTCATTATCGGATTGGCGGCGGCGCATGGAATCGAATCACCCAAGGCGCTTTGGGATAAATCCCGAGTGGATGAGCGGTGGCAAGCCGAACAATGGGGCGATGACGACGAAGCCCTGGAAGTTGAAGCGAAAAAAAAGAACGAGTTTGAACACGCCGTCAAATTGTTTGAGCTAGCAAAATAGGGCCGAAACGGGCAGTGTTTCCTATTGGAAACGCAATTTGCTACGCAATAATCGTATGTTTTCCCTAGGGAAACAACCAGATGCGGCCCTTGACGAGACGCCAACATTGCGCTCATCATGGTGCACTGCTCGGGGAAATACCCATCAGTTTCAAAAACGTTTGCCCCCCAGGGGGCGAAATTCCGCTCGGACAAACTCAGCTGGGCGGATCATCAGGAAGAGGTTAAAAATGAAAAAAAACGTACTCTTAGGTGCACTCGCAGTTACGGGCCTTGCCGCTGGCATGGCCTCGGCTGGCACGCTTGACGATGTCAAAGCGCGCGGCGTACTGAACTGTGGTGTGACCACCGGTCTTGTGGGCTTTGCTGCCCCAGACGCAAACGGCGAATGGCAGGGCTTTGACGTTGCGGTTTGCCGCGCGGTTGCTGCGGCTGTTCTTGGCGACGGCGACGCTGTTGAGTTTGTTCCAACCACAGGTAAGACACGCTTTACTGCGCTTGCTTCTGGCGAAATCGACATGCTGGCACGTAACACCACATGGACTTTCTCGCGTGACGTTGACCTGAAGTTCGAATTTGCTGGCGTTAACTACTACGACGGTCAGGGCTTCATGGTGCCTGCGGATCTTGGTGTGACTTCGGCTGCTGAGCTTGATGGCGCAACTGTCTGTATCCAAACCGGTACAACAACAGAACTGAACCTTGCTGACTACTTCGCAGCAAACGGCATCAGCTATGAGCCAGTGCCAATCGAGACGAACGCAGAAGCTCAGCCTCTGTATCTCGAAGGTGCTTGTGACGTTTACACAACAGACGCATCTGGCCTGCTCGCAACACGTGCAGCTTTCGAAAACCCAGGTGACCACGTTGTTCTGCCTGAGATCATCTCAAAAGAGCCACTCGGTCCACTTGTTCGCCACGGCGACAACAACTGGGGCGACGTTGTTCGCTGGACTCTGAATGCACTGATCGCAGCTGAAGAGCTGGGTGTGACTTCGGCAAACCTCGACACGATCGCTGGCGAAACCAAGAACCAGGAAAT
>JBELFK010000078.1:0-12513 GCA_042092935.1 Paracoccaceae bacterium
GACCACGTTTTGCCACGCGCCAAAGGCGGGGTCACGTCCTGGGCGAATGTCGTTGCCGCATGTTCACCGTGCAACTTGAAGAAGGGCTCTCGGTTGCTGCAAAACACAAGCATGCAGTTGCAAAAGCCACCGCGTCAGCCAGCCGCTGAAGAGCTTCGCAACACGGGGCGCAAGTTTCCGCCAAACTATTTGCATGATAGCTGGATGGATTTTCTCTACTGGGACGCAGAACTGGACGCTTAAAGCCAAGGGACGCTTCAGTGAACCGAAGCGTTGCTGAACAGGTTAATCACAGCGATGCCGACCAGAATAAGCCCGATCCCGATCACGGCGGCCAGATCGAGTTTTTGTCCGAAGACCATAAGTCCAATGACTGAAATGAACACGATCCCCATACCCGACCAAAGCGCATAGGCGATGCCGACCGGAATATTCTTCAAAGTGAGTGCCAATAGAAAAAACGCACCGGCATATGAGACGACGACGATAATCGACGGCCAGAATTTGGTGAATTGCGAACTGGCCTGCAACGCAGTGGTGCCAATCGTTTCCAGGATCACGGCGACGATAAGGTAGACATAGGCGACGGGCATGGAAGCAATCCTAACGATGGGCGTTTCGGGCAAATTGGCAGAAACGGCGGCGTTGTCCATGAAAATCACATATGGTTGCGATACCAACGATGAATAACGGGGCGTAACCATTGCCACAACTTAGGGGCGCCGGTGGAAATCGGTACACCGACGCGTCTGTCGAGATGATCGAGGGTGACGTCATAGTCTTTCCAAGACCCACCGCCATTCGCCATGTTGGCCAGAGGGGCGGGCATCCGGTCGAGCGCCTTGGCGAAACGCGCATCGGGCGTGTCAGCACGTTCGAATTCATCCCATAGATCGCGAAAACCCGAGGCCTGCGCATCCGGCAGCATCCCAAACAACCTGTCCGCAGCAGCGCGTTCTTTTTGTTGCATATCTGCGGCATCAAAATCGCCGTGAATGGGGGCGTCACCGGCGTCGATCTCGACAATATCATGTATCAATAGCATCTTGACAACACGGTTGAAATCGCAACCCTCAGGCGCGTAATCCTTTAGAACCATTGCATAAAGCGCGATGTGCCAACTGTGTTCCGCCGAATTTTCATAGCGCGAATTGTCGTGCAGGCGTGTGGCGCGCTGGATCGATTTCAACCGGTCAACTTCGCTTAGAAATGCCATTTGGGCATCCAGTGTGGTAACGTCATCCGCCATCGATTATCCCCCCAACAGCCAGCCGACTCCGTAGGCGACAAATGCACAGGTGCCCCCCACCGCGAGTGTTTCGAAGACGCAGCGAAATATCTGTTCACGGGTGACAAACCACCGAAACAGGCCCAGCAGCGTCAGGGCGAGCGCGGTTGCGCTGACGGAAAGGGAAAACGCTTGGTCCAGGGGAATGCCGAACGTGTAGGGCGACAGCGGGATAAAGCCGAAGACCAGGAAGGACACAAACGTATGAAGCGCCTTTATGATTGGATTGCCGTCAGACGGGTCAGGCAGTCCAAATTCATAGGTCATCATGAAATCCAGCGTTAGTTCTGGATGCTTTCCAAGTTCAATCGCCAGTTTATTGGCGTCATCGTCGCTTAACCCCTTGAGTTTGAGCAAGGACACAACCTCGTCAAATTCGGCTTCGGGGTTGGTTTTAAGCAATTGTTTTTCGCGATGTCTGGTGGCCCGATAGACATCCGATTCCGAGCGAGAGGACAGGAATTCACCAAGCCCCATCGATGTGGCATCGGCGAAAAGATTGGCAAAGCCAAAGATGATAACGGCAATCAGACCAATTTCGACCGTCCCTTCAGCGCGTGCACCAGCAAAACCGGCGACCACGGCAAAAGTCGTCACAATCCCATCGTTGCCGCCGTAGATGATTTGACGGAGGTTTTCCTGAAATCCGCCGATCCCATGCGCGTCGCGACGATGTTTTTTGATATCCATGCCGCTACTCTGAGCCAGAGAAAGCCAAGGTTCAATATGGGATTGGTGGCTATTTGCCGAGATGCTGGGCGACTTGGTTTTTCAAATAGGTTCGCGCACGCTTTTCCGCCAATCGTACCCGCGCCGAGGTCATAAAGGCCTCTTCCAGCGTGGTGGACGTGGCGCCAAGTTGTTTGGCGACCTTGGCGATAAGATCCTCATCGCCAAGTTTATCCATCGCCGCGATTGTATCACGGGCAAGGGCGTCGCCAAGATCGTCAGTTACACCCATATCCGGCCTCTTATCGCGTATTCTCGGTCAGGCGACGTTTTACATAATCCGTCGTCGAGCCGATCAGCGTATCCATATGCGGTTCATCAAAGAAGTGCCCCGCACCTTCGACTTCCTGATGGGTAATCGTGATGCCTTTTTGCTCGTGCAATTTGTTGACCAAAGTCGTCGTATCGGCAGGAGGGGCAACGCGGTCGCTTGCGCCGTTGATTATCAAACCCGAAGACGGGCAGGGTGCCAGAAAGCTGAAATCATACATGTTCGCAGGCGGGGATACCGAAATGAAACCCGTGATTTCCGGGCGGCGCATCAATAGCTGCATGCCAATCCATGCGCCAAAGCTAAAGCCAGCAACCCAGCAATGCTTTGAGTTGTTGTTCATCGATTGGAGATAATCGAGCGCCGATGCCGCATCGCTGAGTTCACCCACGCCCTGATCGTATTCGCCCTGCGAGCGGCCAACACCACGGAAGTTAAAGCGTAAGACCGTGAACCCCATATTGTAGAACGCGTAGTGAAGGTTATAGACCACCTTGTTGTTCATCGTTCCACCAAATTGCGGGTGCGGATGTAGAACGATGGCGATCGGCGCGTCACGCTCTTTTTGCGGATGGTAGCGGCCTTCCAGGCGGCCTTCGGGTCCGGGGAAAATCACCTCTGGCATGGGGTGTTGGGTCTCCTGTTTCGGCGGCCGGAGCTATTCTTGACAGAATTTCTCAAGCACCTTAGAAAGATTCTAAAGACTTGCCGGTTTATGTGTCGTTAAACGCAATTAATCATTGCGGACTACGGCGTCAATCAATTCAGGGATTTGCCGTGAAATGAAGCTCTCGACCAAAGGTCGCTACGCCATGGTTGCCTTGGCTGATCTGGCTCTCCAGCCAGAGGGTGATCTTGTGACGTTGGGCGATATTTCCAAACGGCAGGACATTTCACTTCCCTATCTTGAGCAGTTGTTCGTAAAGCTGCGCCGGGCAGGGCTGGTTGAATCGGTGCGCGGGCCGGGGGGCGGCTATCGTTTGGCCAAGCATACGTCAGAAATCCGCATCGTCGACATGTTGGCCGCCGTTGACGAGACCGTCAACGCTTTGCACACCGGGGCTGGGGCGACCGGCGCGTCGTCTGGTTCGCGCGCGCAATCCATGAGCAACCGTTTGTGGGAGGGCCTTTCGGCCCATGTCTACGTTTTTCTTCACCAAACGCGCCTGTCTGATGTCGTGCGCAACGAAATTGCGCCCTGTCGTGCCATTCCAACCCTGTTCGATGTGGTGGACGAGGAATGAAGCCGCGCGTCTATCTTGACTGGAATGCAACAACGCCGCTGCGCCCCGAAGCAAAGGCCGCGATGGTTGCGGCGATGGATGTCACCGGCAATCCGTCGTCGGTTCACGCCGAGGGGCGGCGCGCGACGTCGGTGATCGAAACTGCCCGTGCGCAGGTGGCATCGGCCATCGGTGCTGACGGCGCAGACGTCATTTTCACCTCGGGCGCGACCGAGGCTGCTGCCTTGGCATTTGCGGGACGCGGGCTGCAAGGGTCCGAGATCGAACACGATGCTGTCTCAAGCTGGATCGACCCGAGCTGTCCGGTTGGGTCGGATGGCAGCGTGGAAATCGCTGATCCGGCGAACAGTGTCCTGCAACTAGCAAACTCGGAAACGGGGGTTGTTCAGGAACTGCCCCAAGGGCTTTATGGGACGGATGTGACACAGGCGTTTGGGAAAATTCCGTTCTCGTTCAATTGGTTGGGATGCACAGTCGCGCTTATTTCGGCCCACAAACTCGGCGGCCCAAAGGGTGTTGGCGCTTTGGTTGTGCGTCGTGGCACCGATATTGCTGCGCAGCTCAAAGGTGGCGGTCAGGAAATGGGACGCCGCGCAGGGACCGAGAACGTGGTCGGCATCGCCGGATTTGGAGCGGCGGCTGAATCTGCTGCCAATGATTTGGCGTCAGGCGCTTGGGACAAAGTGATCCAATTGCGCGATTTCTTCGAAAGCTACATTGAAGATGCAGCTAATGACGTTATTTTTCCCGGGCGTTCAGCTAAACGACTTCCCAACACCTCATGCCTTGCAGTTTCCGGCTGGAAGGGTGAAACGCAGGTGATGCAAATGGATCTGGCAGGCTATGCGATTTCCGCAGGCTCTGCGTGTTCAAGCGGCAAGGTCCGCGCAAGCAAGGTTTTAAAGGCTTATGGCTACGACAGCGACGTCGCGGCCTCGGCCATTCGGGTCAGTATTGGCCTGGAAACGACACAGGAAGACTTGATGGGGTTTGCTGATAAATGGCTGGCCCAGAAATCAAAACACCGCGCGCGTGCGGCATGAAGAACAAAGGCGAATGACCCGATGACGGCGATGGATACAAATGTCAAAGATGGTGTGGATCAGGAAACTGTGGATGCCGTTCGTGATGTCAGCACGTATAAATACGGCTGGGACACTGATATTGAGATGGAATATGCGCCGAAAGGTGTGAACGAAGATATTGTTCGTCTCATCAGCGAAAAGAACGAAGAGCCCGAGTGGATGCTTGAGTGGCGTCTGCAAGCCTTTGCGCGCTGGAAGAAGATGGACGAACCCGATTGGGCAATGGTGAACTATCCTGAAATCGACTTTCAGGATCAATATTACTATGCGCGCCCCAAAAGCATGGTCGAAAAGCCAAAGTCTCTGGACGAGGTTGATCCGAAACTTCTGGCCACTTACGAAAAGCTCGGTATCCCTCTGAAAGAACAGCTTCTTTTGGCAGGTGTCGAGGGCGCCGAGGATGTTGATACCTCGGACCGCAAAGTCGCCGTTGATGCGGTGTTTGACTCGGTTTCCGTAGGAACAACCTTCAAAGAGGAACTTGCAAAAGCAGGTGTGATTTTCTGTTCGATTTCGGAAGCGATCAAAGACCACCCCGAGTTGGTCAAGAAATACCTCGGGTCGGTTGTACCGCAATCAGACAACTTTTATGCCACGCTCAACAGTGCCGTGTTCTCGGATGGCTCGTTCGTTTACATCCCGCCGGGCGTGCGCTGTCCGATGGAATTGTCGACTTACTTCCGCATCAACGCTGAAAACACCGGCCAGTTTGAACGCACGCTCATCATCGCTGACAAAGGCAGCTACGTGTCTTATCTTGAGGGCTGCACAGCGCCTCAGCGCGACACTGCCCAACTTCATGCAGCGGTTGTTGAGATTGTCATCGAAGAGGATGCCGACGTCAAATACTCTACCGTTCAAAACTGGTACCCCGGTGACGAAACCGGCAAGGGTGGCATTTATAACTTCGTGACCAAACGCGCGGACTGTCGTGGTGATCGTGCCAAGGTCATGTGGACCCAAGTTGAAACAGGTTCGGCGGTGACATGGAAGTACCCAAGCTGCATTCTGCGCGGAGATGACAGCCAGGGCGAGTTTTACTCGATTGCGATCACCAACAATTACCAGCAGGCCGATACCGGCACAAAGATGATCCATTTGGGCAAAAATTCGAAATCGCGGATCGTTTCGAAAGGTATCTCGGCTGGCAAAGCCCAGAACACCTATCGGGGCTTGGTGTCGATGCATCCAAAGGCCAAAAACTCGCGCAATTACACGCAGTGTGACTCGTTGTTGATCGGTGACAAATGCGGGGCGCACACGGTGCCTTATATCGAGGTGAAGAACAACTCGAGCCGTGTTGAGCATGAAGCGACGACGTCAAAAGTGGACGATGACCAGATGTTCTATTGCCGTCAACGCGGCATGGACGAGGAAGAGGCCGTGGCGCTGATCGTCAACGGGTTCGCGAAAGAGGTTTTGCAGGCTTTGCCAATGGAATTCGCTATGGAGGCGCAGCAATTGGTGGCCATTTCGCTTGAGGGGTCAGTCGGGTAACCGGCCGGAGTTTCGATTATGGGGCACAGACACCTTCCAGACGAAAACCCGGATCTCTACGCGACTCCTAAAGCCAGCGTCGTGCGGTTTCCGCACGAGGGGCAGGACGTCTTTTTTGTCACTGATTCCGACAAGGACTTGATCCAGACGCACCATCGGCTCGGGCATTTCTATGAACCCGAGGAACTGGCGATCATTGCCGAGCATTTCGTCAAAGGAAGCGTCTTTTTGGACATCGGTGCCAATGTCGGAAACCACAGCATTTACACGGCAATGTTCCTTGGCCCTGCCGAAATTATACCGATTGAACCGAACCCGATTGCCTATCGCTTGCTCGAGGCCAACGTGCGCCTGAACCGGCTCGACACGCTTTTTGACCTTTCGTATCTCGGATATGGCGTCAGCGATAAGCCGACCTCGGGCGCTGGTATCAGCTTTCGTCACCGCAACATTGGTGGCGGAAAAATCGTCGAAGACGGCGGTGACATCGAGTTGGTGACCGGCGATATGATTTGCACGGATCGCGATATCGGTTTCGTCAAAATCGATGTCGAAGGCATGGAAATGGACGTGCTGCGGGGCATCGGTGACACGTTGAAACGCTGTCAGCCCAAAATGTTCATCGAAGTTGATGACGTGAATGACGATGCGTTCAACGCTTGGCTCAAAGAAAATGATTTTTCCATTCTCGACACGTTCAAGCGCTACAAAACCAACAAAAACTACCTAATTTCAACAGTGTCTAGTTGAAGAATAGGAGAGACAATCATGATCGTCACAACAACCCCATCTGTCGAAGGCTACCAGATCGCATCTTATAAAGGCATCGTCGTTGGCGAGGCTATTTTGGGCGCAAACATCATCCGCGACGTCTTTGCAGGGATCACGGATATTATCGGTGGCCGATCCGGCGCCTATGAGCAAGAGCTTCAAAAGGCCCGCGATACGGCTCTGCAAGAAATGGAAGACCTCGCAGTTGCGCGCGGCGCAAATGCCGTCGTGGGCGTCGATCTTGATTACGAAGTGATTAACAACATGCTGATGGTGTCCGCCAGCGGCACGGCGGTGAGTTTAGGCTAATCAATGACCGCCAGCGCAATCTCCATGACCGAGCGCCCCGAGCTCACGTTTCCAAAAGCCGAGGCTGATTGGTTGCGCGATGCATATACGCGGGCGTCCTCGATTCTCGAGTATGGTTCTGGCGGATCAACGGTCATGGCCTCGGAAATGCCGGACAAAACCGTTTTCGCGGTCGAAAGCGACCCTGATTGGGTCGGCATGATGCAGGCTTGGTTTGACGATCACCCCGCGCTTTCAACACCGCTGATGCATCACGCAGACATCGGCAAAACCGGCGAATGGGGCATGCCTGACGGCGACAAGCGCTGGCGCGCCTTTCCCAAGTACCCGCTAGAGGTCTGGGATCTCGACGGGTTTGTTGATCCGGATGTTGTGCTCGTGGATGGCAGGTTTCGGGTCGGCTGTCTTTTGGCCTGCCTTTATCGCACCCAAAAACCACTGGAGCTGTATTTTGACGACTATGTGGGACGCGCACCGTATCACGTGGTCGAGCGTTTTATCAAACCAACCGAAATTCGAGGGCGAATGGCCCGATTTGATCTTACACCTACTTCCCTACCGGCTGACCGCCTGTTGGAAGTGATTCAACTTATGACGCGTCCGCGATAAGCGGTGACAAACCAAAAAGAGGCAAAGATGCTGGAAATCAAAAACCTTCAGGTCAAGCTGGAAGAAGAAGATAAACAAATCCTCAAGGGTGTCGATCTCAAGGTCGAGCCTGGCAAGGTTCATGCCATCATGGGGCCGAACGGCTCTGGTAAGTCTACCTTGTCCTATGTGTTATCGGGCCGTGAAGGCTATGAGGTGACCGGTGGGTCGGCCTCGCTTGAAGGCGAAGACATTCTCGAGCTTGAGCCAGAAGAGCGCGCGGCGGCGGGATTGTTCCTTGCATTCCAATATCCGGTGGAAATCCCTGGTGTGGGCAACATGACCTTTTTGCGCACGGCCCTGAACTCTCAGCGCAAAGCCCGTGGAGAAGAGGAAATGAGCGCGACTGATTTCCTCAAACTGGTGCGTGCAAAAGCCAAGTCGCTAAAAATCGACGCTGACATGCTGAAACGCCCTGTGAACGTCGGGTTCTCGGGTGGCGAAAAGAAGCGCAACGAAGTTCTGCAAATGGCGCTGCTTGAGCCGAAAATGTGTATCCTTGACGAAACGGATTCCGGTCTGGACGTCGATGCGATGAAACTGGTGTCCGAGGGCGTAAATGCGCTGCGTAGTGAAGGCCGGTCCTTCCTTGTCATCACGCACTACCAGCGTCTTCTCGATCACATCAAACCTGACGTTGTGCACATCATGTATGACGGGCGCATTATCAAATCCGGCGGTCCCGAACTTGCTCTTGAGGTCGAGCACAACGGGTACGCCGATCTGCTTGAGGAGGCCGTTTAATGGCGCTTGCTCAGCAAAAAATTGATGCAACTGATGAGCGTTTGGCATCGTTGAAGATGCCAGAGTCCAAAGGTTGGTTGGCCAAGGCGCGGGAAGATGCGCTATCGCGGGTCCGCGCAATGGGGTTGCCATCGCGACGCGATGAATACTGGAAGTACACGCGTCCCGATTCGCTTGTGCAATCGAACGCGCCAACGGCGGCGTTGTTCAGCACGGACGAAGCGCCGGTGTTCTCCGACATTGACCGTCTTCACCTCGTCTTTGTGGATGGTGTGTTTGACGCCGAAGCCTCGGACGATCTGGATCTTTCGGGCGTATCGATCGAGCTTCTCAGCGACGTCAGCGACAAAGACATTCACTGGGCCAAGGATACTTACGGTGCGCTTGAAGCACGCGGCCAGAACCCGGTTCAACGGCCATTGGCGTCGTTGAACACGGCCTTTGCTGCGCAAGGCGTTCTGATCCACGTCACGGGGGCAGCCGCCAAGCCGGTGAACCTGACCTACCTTCATCAGGATGAGGCGTCGGACGTGATCCTTCACCACGTCGTGAAACTCGACGAGGGTGCCAGCCTGACCCTGCTTGAGAACGGCCCCGCCGCTGCGCGTCTGAACAAGGTGCTAGAAGTCGACATCGCCGATCGGGCCGAGTTTCATCATATTCGCACGCAAGGGCGCACGCATGAGCGTCGGGCGGCCACGCATATCTTTGGTCGGCTGGGCGAAGAATCGGTTTTCAAGTCGTTCACACTGACGGCAAATGGCGTTCTGACACGCAATGAATGCGTGCTTGAATTGACGGGCGACAATGCGGTTGCACATATCGCCGGTGCCTGCGTCGGCGACGGTGATTTTACCCACGACGACACCGTTTTCATTACGCATGATGCGGTCGATTGCGAAAGCCGTCAGGTCTTTAAGAAGGTGCTGCGCAACGGTGCGACGGGTGTGTTTCAAGGCAAAATCCTTGTAAAACCCGATGCCCAGAAGACGGATGGCTACCAAATCAGCCAATCGCTTTTGCTGGATGGTGACAGCCAGTTTCTGGCAAAACCCGAGTTGGAGATTTATGCCGACGACGTTGAGTGTTCGCATGGCTCGACCAGCGGTGCCATAGACGAAGAAAGCCTGTTCTACCTGAAATCCCGCGGTGTTCCGCATGCGCAAGCGATGAACCTTTTGGTCTTGGCATTCCTCGCAGAAGCGGTGGCCGAGATCGACGAGGATGAAGTCGCGGACGAGATTATCGGCCGTCTGACGGATTGGCTGGAAAGGCGCATGGGCTGATGTCTGTCACCAACGATATGGTCGCCGCTTTCAGACGACCAGCCAAGATCATGGAGCGCCAGCTCATGTCGGGCGCCGGGGAAGATCGCGCGTTGATTTTTCTGATGGCGTCCTGTGTTGTTGTCTTTATCTCGAACCTTCCAGTAATTTCTCGCACGGCCTATCTTGAGCAGGTTGAAATGGGTCCGCTGCTTGGCGGGACGCTTTTCGCGTGGCTGTTTTTCTGGCCGTTGGTGTTTTACGTGTTGGCGGCGTTGATGCGCATTGTGCTGCGGCTATTTGGCTGCAAGGCGTCTTGGTTTCACGTCCGTTTAGCGTTGTTTTGGGCGATGCTTGCAAGTACGCCTTTGATCTTGCTGCATGGTCTGACAGGTGGATTGATCGGCCCCGGGATCGAGAAAAATCTGGTCGGCGCGGTCTGGCTGGCCTCGTTCCTTTGGATTTTGTTTGGCAATATTCGCACGGTATGTAGGACAAGCTGATGGCACAATACCGCGACGATATGGCAAAGCTCATCAAACGCACGCTGGTTGATCCTCGTGGCGCTGCGCGTCAGATCATTGATCTGAATTTGCCGACACCGGTCCTGTGGAACGCCCTGTTGCTTGTGGTCATCATGAGCGTTCTGCTGACCTACGGAACCGTCATGCTGGCGGGCCATGAAGCCCTTATTTTGCAAATGGCTGGCTCGCCTTTGGTCTTTGCGCTGTTTATGGCCGCTCAGATGTTAATGCTGATCTTTGCGATGTTTTGGACCGGCAAAGTCATCGGCGGCAAAGGCTCGCTTGCGGCTTTTGCAGCTCTGATTGCCTGGATTCAAACGCTTTGGTTGCTGGCGCAAGTTATTCAGTCGGTTTTGATGGTGTTCGCCCCAACATCGTCTGCATTGATCGGCGTGATCTCGGTTTTCTACGGATTGTGGATCCTTGTTCACTTCATCGCCGAAGCGCATGAGTTTCCCACTTGGGTTAAGGGCGCCGGTGTCATGGTGATGTCGGTTATCGGCGTCGTTCTTGGCGTCAGTTTTCTTCTAAGTATTATTGGAATCAGCACGTTAGGGCTTTCGGCTAATGTATGACGTTCAACAAATTCGCGCTGATTTCCCGATCTTATCGCGAGAGATCAATGGCAAGCCGCTGGTCTATCTGGACAACGGCGCGTCGGCCCAGAAGCCTTCGGTTGTGATTGATGCGATCAACAGGGCCTATTCCGAGGAATACGCGAACGTACATCGTGGACTGCACACGCTTTCCAACATCTCGACCGAGAGATACGAGGGTGTTCGCGCGACAATCGCGCGCTTCTTGAACGCCGCCAGCGAAGATCACATCGTTATGAATTCCGGCACGACCGAGGGGATCAACATGGTCGCCTATAGCTGGGCGATGCCGCGATTTGAGGCGGGCGATGAGATCGTTCTTTCGGTAATGGAGCATCACGCGAACATCGTTCCCTGGCATTTTTTGCGGGAACGTCAAGGCGCGGTTCTCAAATGGGTCGACGTGGCAGCGGATGGCTCGCTCGATGCGCAGGCTGTTATTGATGCCATTGGACCGAAGACGAAACTTGTGGCGATCACGCAGACCTCGAATGTGTTGGGGACAGTTGTGGATGTCAAAGCGATTTGTGCCGCCGCGCGTGAACGGGGTGTCGCCGTGTTGGTCGATGGCTCGCAAGGTGCGGTGCACATGCCGGTCGATGTGCAGGACATAGGGTGCGATTTCTATGCGATCACCGGCCACAAGCTCTACGGTCCGTCGGGTTCCGGCGCGATCTACATAAAGCCCGATCGCATGGCCGAGATGCGGCCCTTCTTTGGTGGTGGCGACATGATAAAGGAAGTCCACCGCGATCAGGTGATCTACAACGATCCGCCGATGAAGTTTGAGGCTGGAACCCCCGGTATTGTTCAACAAATCGGGCTTGGCGTGGCGCTTGAATACCTGATGGACATCGGCATGGAAAATATTGCCGCGCATGAGGCAAACCTGCGAGACTACGCCCAATCAAAACTTACAGGCCTGAACTGGCTTCAGGTTCAGGGCAACGCGCCAGGCAAGGCGGCTATTTTCAGTCTGACTTTGGACGGCGCAGCGCATCCGCATGACATCTCAACAATTCTCGACAAAAAGGGCATCGCCGTGCGCGCGGGCCATCACTGTGCGGGACCATTGATGGATCACTTGGGCGTTAGCGCGACATGTCGGGCGTCGTTTGGCATGTATAATACGCTGGAAGAGGTCGACAAACTCGTCGAAGGGCTTGAGCTTTGTCGCGATCTTCTGGGTTAGCGGAAATTGGGATTGAACCCAGTTTCGCTTTCGCCTAGACCCAAGCGCAGGCACCCTTAGCTCAGCTGGATAGAGCGCTGCCCTCCGAAGGCAGAGGCCAGAGGTTCGAATCCTCTAGGGTCCGCCATTCCCAAGTCACAGAAACGAAGTAATGTCGCGCGTGTGGGCTGCCTTATGCGGCCCAAACGGCCTCTGCGCGGTGGCCGTTCAGGTGTGAAACCACCGCCAGTTGCCCCGAAAGCTCGGTCTTTGAATAGATGTTGCCCAGATGCGTGCGGATCGTGGCCACGCTCAGGTCCAGCTCGGCGGCAATTTCGCGGGGTCTGAGGCCCAGCTCCAGCAAACGGCAG
>JBELFK010000078.1:12523-13269 GCA_042092935.1 Paracoccaceae bacterium
GGCCAGAGGTTCGAATCCTCTCGGGTGCACCACTTCACAGATACACCTACGAGACATGTCTTTGCTCAATAGCGTTTGCGCCGACTGCGTCGCCGCTTGGGCGAGAGGGGCTTTGCCCCCCTCGCGCTCCGCCCAGGATATTTATTGAAAGAGGAGGGTGCATGAGCGCTTATTATTGCGCGAGATTTCGCAGGACATAGGGCAGGACACCACCGTGTTCGACGTATTCAATCTCGATTGCGGTATCGATACGGCACTTGAGGAGGATTTCTTTGATGCTGCCATCGGCCCGTGTGATCTGACAAGGGACCTCCTGCAACGGTTTCAGGGTGTCTAGGCCTGAGATCGAGACGGTTTCCTGGCCTGTGAGGCCGAGGGTTTTGCGGCTGTCGCTTCCTGTGAACTCAAACGGGATCACGCCCATGCCGACAAGATTGCTGCGGTGGATACGCTCGAAGTTTTCTGCGATCACGGCTTTGACACCGAGAAGGGCAGTGCCTTTTGCGGCCCAGTCGCGGCTTGAGCCTGCGCCGTATTGCTCGCCCCCGAAAATGACAAGCGGCGTGCCATCGGCCTGATAGGCCATGGCGGCGTCAAAGATCGAAGCTTGAGTACCATCCGGGCCAAGCGTGTAGCCGCCTTCAACGTCATCGAGCATTTCGTTCTTGATGCGGATGTTGGCGAAGGTGCCGCGCATCATGACTTCGTGGTTGCCGCGGCGCGCGCCGTAGGAGTTGAATTCACGC
>JBELFK010000079.1:0-13184 GCA_042092935.1 Paracoccaceae bacterium
GCCTTTTTGCACGGATTTGTTGTGCAGAAAGGCGCGGATACCACTTTTGTCGACGTGGGGAAGATGCGGCGCTGGTCTTGCCAGAGCGTTATCGCGGCGCGCGTTGCGTGGTTCAGAGCGACTGGCCCTTCAGGAGTTTTGGCAGATCGCCGGTCAGGCCTGCGGCCTCGCGGATGAAATTGCGGCGCAGGGCTGGCATGGCGTTGACGAGGCCCATGCCGAGATCACGTCCGGCGCGCAGGATCGGGTTGTCGTTGGAAAAGAGCTTGTTGAAACCATCCGTCGCGATGGCCAGGGTCGCCGTGTCAAAGCGGCGCCATTGTTGATAGCGTTTCAAAACGAGCGGACTGGCGAAATCCTCGCCTCGGGCAGCCGCTTCGGCGATGACCTCGGCCAAGGCGCCGACATCGCGCAGACCGGCGTTGAGGCCCTGACCTGCAATCGGGTGCATGCCGTGGGCGGCGTCTCCGATCAGGGCGAGGCGTTCGCCGATGAACGCATTCGCGAGGGTGAGGTTGAGCGGATAGGTGAAGCGCGCGCCTTCTAGCGAGATGTCGCCAAGAAAGTCACCAAAGCGGGGCCGCAGCACATCGAGGTAGTCGGCATCGTTGAGGGCGTGGATTTCGCCGGCACGGGCGTCGGTTTCGCTCCAGACGATGGACGAGCGGTTGCCAGGCAGCGGCAAGATCGCCAAGGGGCCAGGTGGCATGAAGAACTGATGTGCGATGCCGTTATGCGGGCGTTCGTGGGCAACACAAGCCACCAGCGCGGTTTGCCCGTAGCCCCATCCGGTGCGCCCAATGCCAGCGCGTTTCGCGGTTCCGCTGGTGCGGCCATCGGCCCCGACAAGCATCCCTGCGCTGAGGGTGGTGCCATCCGCAAACGCCACCGACACGCCTGAGGCGGACGTTGTTTGTGCCGCGACGCGGGTATCATAGCGCTGTGTTATCAGCGGCTCTTCATCCATCGCGGCAAGCAAAGCACGTCGCAGGAAACGATCCTCAAGCATAAAGCCCATCGGGCCTTCCTCGATCTCGCGATGGTCGAAATGGAGGAAGAACGGGCCAGCGCCTTCGCCTGCGCGGCCGTCAGAGACTTTGATGTCCAGCATCGGTTGTGCCTGCGGCGCGACTTTATCCCAGACGCCAATGGCTTGCAGAAGCCGTTTGGAGGCCAATGCCAATGCGTAGGAGCGCCCGTCAAACGCCGCGTCTTCCAGCGCCGGTCGGGACTGGGCGTCCAGAATGGTGACACTGCGACCTGTCTGCGCCAGTGCAAGCGCGAGGGCGGGGCCGTTGAGGCCGCCTCCGATGATGAGGATATCGGTTGTTTTGCTCATGCCCCTAGATATGGGCGAATTCGCGGGATTGTCCATGCGCTGCGGTGCCGCTACCGTCATTGGGAACAACTCGGAGACCGGTATGAAGTGGCATGGCAACAGCTTGGCAGAATTGGGTGGCGAAATTGGCAGCGGGCATATCGATCCTGTTGATTTGACCGAGGCGTTTCTGGACGCCGCCGAGGCGCATGAATATGGCGACCGTATATATGCCCGTTTGACCCGCGACCGTGCGCTTTCCGAGGCGAAGGCGGCAAGCCAGCGGGCCAAGTCGGGGCATCGGCTGGGGATCCTCGACGGGGTGCCGATTTCGTGGAAAGACCTGTTTGATACCGCCGGAGTGGCAACCGAGGCGGGCAGTGCCCTGTTGAAGGGGCGCGTCCCGACCGAAGACGCAGAGGTTCTGCGCAATGCGACCGCTGCCGGATTGGTGTGCCTTGGCAAAACCCACATGAGCGAACTGGCTTTCTCGGGGCTTGGCTATAACCCGATCACGGCCACCACGCCCTGCGTCAACGATCACGCGGCTGTTTCAGGCGGCTCTTCCTCTGGGGCGGCTGGGTCGGTGGGTTTTGGTCTTGCCCCAGCCGCGATTGGCTCGGACACCGGTGGATCTGTACGGATACCGGCGGCCTGGAACGATCTTGTGGGCCTAAAGACGACCTCGGGGAGATTGTCGCTTAAAGGTGTCGTCCCGCTTTGCGCGCGTTTTGATACTGTCGGTCCTCTGACCCACACGGTTGAGGACGCCAGCCTGCTGTTGGCGGCGATGGAGGGCGGCAAGCCGGTCGATCTGCGCGGGGCCTCATTGAAGGGTGTGCGCTTTGCCAGCCTGCGGACATCTGTGCGCGAGAATTTGAGCCACAGCGTTATGGCCTCGTATCAATCCGCTTGCGAGCGGTTTCAGGCAGCGGGGGCCGAGATCGTGGCAATCGAGATACCGCGTTTGACCGAAGCGCTGGCGCTTGCACCGATTGTCTTTCCGGCCGAGGCCTACGCCACGTGGCGCGATGTGATCGAGGCGCGGCCTGCGTTGATGTTCAGCGAAATTTTAGCTCGGTTCCGATCAGGGCGGGACGTATCTGCTGTGGATTACGTCAAGGCCTGGCAAACGCTTGATGAAATACGAGCTGAATGGGCCAAGGAGGTGGCCGGATACGATGCGGTTCTGTGCCCGACCGCCCCGACCCTGCCCGCCAACCTTGAGAAGCTGACTGAACATGGGGATTACTACAAAGACGCCAACCTTCGTGCACTCAACAACACGCGGGTCGGCAATATGATGGGGCTTTGCGCTTTGACCCTGCCGACAGGCGTTCCAAGCTGCGGAATTTCGCTGATGGGCAAGCCGTTTGGCGAGGAAGCCTTGCTGCGGGTCGGCAAGGCGGCGGAAGACGCGTTGGGGTGAGTAAAGCAAAATTCGTGCAAACTATGCCCTAAAACATGGAGGTTCCAAAAAGTGTTCCAAAGATTGAAAATTGTTCTCATTGTCGCGTTCCTGCTCGCTTCGCTAGCCTTCAACTTTGCTCTGGTTACAAGCAAGGCGATTTTTACTGCCGCATCCTCAGCAATTGAGGTCGTGACGGGTAATCGCACTCCGCTTCTACGCTCGATCGAAGATACCGCAGAGCTATCAACCGATCTTGATGCACAGAGGCGCATAAATCGACAACTGCGTTCCGACCTTGCGGATGCTCAAGCTGAACTCGTAATCGAACGGCAGGTAAAACGCGAAATTCGATCCGAGTTGGCAGAGACTAGTGCCGAACTGTTTGCCGTTCAGGCTTCAAGAGCCAAAATTCGCTCCTCGGTCTCAACAGTTTCCGAACGTGTATCGAAACGCGCCGCGAGGTCTGCCAAACGCGAGTTAGTTGTGTCGGCTGGCGAAGCTATTCCTTTTTGGGGCGTCGCCGCGATCGTTGCAGCGACAACGCTCGAACTGGCTGATTTGTGCCAAACGTCTAAGGACATGAATGAACTCAGCGTACTCTTCGACCCCAGTTCTGCACTTCCGGAATCGTCTTTGACCGCTTGTGGGTTTGAGGTTCCGTCAAAAAGCAAATTGATGACGTCGGCTCTAAATACGCCGGAGCAGGTCTGGGCGGCAACACGCGACGCAATCCCTGATATAGAGGACGTGCGCCAATTCGAAATACCAGAGTCTATGTTTTCCGACTTCAAATCAGCAGTAGGAGAAAAAACGTCTTCGGTTGCAGGCAGCGTATCTGAGTCAACCTCTGAAAAATGGGACCAAATAAAGGGATGGTGGAGCAACTGAGGCTATTCCACCACACCTCCTCTGAATCCAAAAACCACACTTAAGGGCAATATCCCCGACGCTGATTGATTTTCTGGACGAACTGTCTGGCCTCGGTTATCTTTGTCTCAAACGGGGCATCAATGATCCCGACCTTGAGGCAGATAAAATATGTTTCCCGAGCGGTTTTCGAACCTTCCGGCTTATGCGTTTCCGCGCTTGCGGGCGCTGTTGGATCATCACCAGCCCGGTGGCGAGGTGATACACATGACGATTGGCGAGCCTAAGCACGCCATGCCGGAATGGGTTGCCGAAACGATCGCAAAACACGTCCATGAATTTGCCAAATACCCCCCGAACGATGGAACACCCGCGTTGCAGGCTGCGATTGCGGCGTGGGTTGAGCGGCGGTATGGCGTTTCGATTGACGGCGCGACGCAAGTCCTGCCTTTGAACGGAACGCGTGAGGGGCTTTACAATGCCGCCATGGCGCTTTGCCCCGAGCTGAAGAATGGAAAACGGCCTAAGGTTCTGATTCCGAACCCGTTTTATCAGGTTTACATGATCGGCGCGATTTCGGTAAACGCTGATCCCGTGTTCGTTCCCGCAACGGCAGAAACCGGGCATTTGCCTGATTTTGCATCTCTGCCGGAAGAAACGCTTGCCCAGACGGCGGTGGTTTACATGTGTTCACCGTCGAACCCACAGGGCACCGTCGCGGATCGTGAATACTGGGCGCGTCTGCTGAGTTTGGCAGAAAAGTATGACTTCCGCGTCTTTGCGGATGAATGCTATTCCGAGATTTACCGCGATACGCCCCCCGTTGGGGCACTGAAGGTGGCCCATGAGTTTGGGATCAACCAGGAACGGGTGACGATTTTTCAATCGCTTTCAAAACGATCAAACTTGCCCGGCTTGCGGTCGGGTTTCGCAGCCGGTGGGCCGAAATCCATTGCGGCGATGAAACAGCTAAGGGCCTATTCCGGCGCTCCGCTGCCTCTGCCCTTGCAGCGCGTGGCTGAAACCGTTTGGGCAGAGGAGACGCATGTGGTCGCCTCGCGTGGGCTTTATCAGGAAAAATACGCCATCGCGGACGAGGTCTTCGCAGGGGTCGACGGCTATATGTCGCCAACCGCTGGGTTCATGCTTTGGCTACCGGTGGAAGACGGAGAACAGGCTGCGTTGCGGCTTTGGCAAGAAACAGGGGTGCGCGTGTTGCCCGGTGCCTATTTGGCGCGGGACACGGACGAGGGAAACCCCGGACAACCCTATATTCGGGTCGCAATGGTGGCCCCAAAAGACGAAATGCGGCGAGGTCTCGAAAAGATCCGCGACTGCATTTACGCATAAGGACTGAGGTAGAACATGGCATATCAAACCAGACGCGACCCGCTATTGGATGCAAACATTCAAGAAGCGATTGAAAAGCGCGGTCGCGAGTTGTTGGGGATCTTGCTGATCGGGATCGGGATCATGGCTGCCGCGATGTTGGCCAGCTTTTCGCCCGAAGACCCAAGCTGGATGTCAGCAACGGACGCCCCTGTGCGCAATTGGCTTGGTCCGCTGGGGGCCTCGATTGCTGCGCCGACGATCATGATTATCGGCTTGGCCAGTTGGGGCATTGCCGCCGGGTTCTTCGTTTGGGGCCTGCGTTTTGCACTGCACCACGGGGCCGAGCGGGTTCTGAGCCGGATCATTTTCCTACCCATCGCGATTGCTGTCTTTGCCATTTACGCCGCGACGCTGACGCCGGGGGCCGGATGGGAACAGAACTACGGAATGGGCGGCCTGTTTGGTGACACCGTCGCCGGCGTTTTGTTGAACATCCTGCCAATGTCGGGCGGCGTCGGGATCAAGGTCTTGTCTCTGGGCTTTGGGCTTGGACTGGTTGCGATCAGCGCCTTCGTTCTGGGGTTCACGCGGGTGGAAATCATCCGTTTTGGCTATTTCCTCGTGGTCGGGGTGATCCTGTCTTATGCGCAAGTTCGCACATGGCTGGCCCGTGGCGCGACAGGTACAATTGCAGCCGCCGGGGCCGTCAAGGCGCATTCCGCCGAGCGTCGTGAGGCGCGTTTGCACCAAGAGGACCCCTCTCACGAGGATGAACCCGCCGTCGCGGCGATCTTCCGGCATGAGTATGCGGCAGACCCCGAAGTGATCGAGCCTGTCGTCGAGCGCCCCAAGGCGGGTGGCCTGCGGGGGTTGATGTCAAGCATTACGGGGCGGTCTCAGGAAGACATGCCCGAGCCTGAATTGATGTCGCAAAGCTACGAGGGGCCTGTAGCGGACTCCGGTGGCGATGACCGTATCCGCGCGAAAATTGCGCAAGCGATCCAGTCGCGGGTGCGCAAAGACGGGCCGATGATTGCCGAGGGCGCGGATCATGCGCCTCTGGCTGATGCGCCGACCGGTTTCCACCCCGTTGAGCCGCCGTTGATGCGCGCAGCGCAACCCGTTGTGCAGGACGACTATAGTGAGCCGCTGATCGAGGAAGCCGCGCCCGTGCGCCGTGTCGCGCCTCAGCCGATTCCGATGCCCGAGACCAAAAAGGTCGTGCAGCATACGCCGGTGAAAAAGACCCAGCCGTCGCGCCGCGCACAGGCCGAAGTGCAGCCGAGCCTCAAGTTTGATGAGAAAGCGACCGAGTTTGATCTACCGCCCCTCAGCCTGTTGCGCAGTGCAACCAGCATTGAACGTCATCACCTGTCAGACGAAGCCTTGGAAGAAAACGCGCGTATGCTTGAAAGCGTGCTGGATGACTATGGCGTCAAGGGCGAGATCGTCAGCGTGCGCCCCGGTCCGGTGGTCACGATGTATGAGTTGGAACCAGCCGCGGGCGTCAAGGCCAGCCGCGTGATTGGCCTGTCTGACGACATCGCCCGCTCGATGTCTGCCTTGTCTGCCCGTGTCTCGACCGTTCCGGGGCGCAGCGTGATCGGCATCGAATTGCCAAACGCCCAGCGCGAGATGGTGGTTCTGCGCGAAATCCTTGCCAGCAGGGACTTTGGCGACAGCAACATGCGCCTGCCATTGGCGCTTGGCAAAGACATTGGTGGCGCGGCGATTGTTGCGAACCTCGCCAAGATGCCTCACTTGCTGATCGCGGGAACAACCGGCTCAGGTAAGTCGGTGGCGATCAACACAATGATCCTGTCACTGCTCTACAAGCTGACGCCGGATGAATGCCGGATGATTATGATCGACCCGAAGATGCTGGAACTGAGCGTTTATGACGGCATTCCGCATCTTTTGTCCCCCGTTGTGACCGATCCGAAAAAGGCAGTTGTTGCCCTGAAATGGGTCGTTGGCGAGATGGAAGACCGCTATCGCAAGATGTCCAAAATGGGTGTGCGCAACATCGAAGGCTACAATGGCCGCGTGCGCGATGCGCTTGCCAAGGGTGAAATGTTCAGCCGCACGGTTCAAACCGGTTTTGCCGAAGAAACCGGCGATCCAATCTTTGAGACCGAGGAATTCGCCCCCGAAGTGCTGCCTTATATCGTTGTTGTCGTTGACGAGATGGCCGACCTGATGATGGTCGCGGGCAAAGAGATTGAGGCCTGCATTCAGCGCCTCGCCCAGATGGCGCGGGCGAGCGGTATCCATTTGATTATGGCGACCCAGCGCCCATCGGTTGATGTCATCACCGGCACGATCAAGGCCAACTTCCCGACGCGGATTTCGTTTCAGGTGACCTCAAAAATCGACAGCCGCACGATCCTCGGGGAACAGGGGGCCGAGCAATTGTTGGGCATGGGCGATATGCTCTACATGGCCGGTGGTGCCAAAATCACCCGTGTCCACGGCCCGTTCTGTTCGGATGAAGAAGTCGAGGAAATCGTCAACCACTTGAAGGCCTATGGACCGCCTGATTACGTGGGGGGTGTTGTCGACGGGCCGGATGACGACAAGTCAAACGACATCGATCTTGTTCTCGGGCTTGGTGGCAATACCGACAGCGAAGACGCGCTTTATGATACGGCTGTGCAAATCGTGATAAGAGATCGCAAATGCTCGACATCGTATATCCAACGCAAATTGGCTATCGGTTACAACAAGGCTGCGCGTCTGGTTGAGCAGATGGAGGACCAAGGTTTGGTCAGCCCTGCAAACCACGTCGGCAAGCGCGAGATTTTGGTGCCTGAGCAATAAGGCGCTGCATCACGCGGATGTTAAAGAATTTGGATGGCGTGCCATCCTGTTGGGACTTTAAGTAGGTGCTATGAAAAAACTCGTCACTGCCGCTATCGCTTTTGTCTCCATGACCGTTCAGGCGCTTGCTGCGCCTGCAAGTCTGGATGACATCTCGGACTATCTTGAAACCCTGCAAAGCGTGACCGCAGATTTTGTGCAGTTTAACCCCGACGGCTCGCAGTCGAACGGCACGATGTTTCTCAAGCGTCCGGGCAAATTGCGGTTCGAGTATAACGGCAACAACAGCCCGCTGGTGATGATCGGCGGCGGTCAGGTCGCGGTGTTTGATCCCTTGTCGAACGAACCTCCGTTTCGCTTTCCGGTCAGCCAGACACCCTTTGCCCCCGTGATCGGGCGCACCGTTGATCTGGACAACACGCGCTTTGAGACTTTCCTGCTGGAAAGCGGCGAGTTCACCATTCTGAATGTTCAAGACCCAAGGTATGCGGAATACGGCTATGTCAGCCTTGTGTTTGACACCGAGCCTTTGCAACTGCGCCAATGGGTCGTGATCGACGGGGCCGGTCAGCAAACCGCGATTGCGCTGACGCAAATCAACACCGGCGCGCAAATCAAGAACAGCATTTTCAATATCCGCGCCGAAATGCGCGCGCGCGGGTTTGAGATCAACTAGAAATCTAACAAATTGCGCCAAACGCAAGCGTTCAAAAACTTGACAGAGTACCTAGCGGAACCTCAAGGTGACACACCTTACGAACGGATCCGAGATGGCCGACTTGCCAGGATTGAATTACTTTTTCGCTTTGGCCGCTTTGTCGATGGCATTCGTTGGCTTCACGTCAGTGGTCGTCGTACTCTATCAAAGCACCGGCAAAGAGTTATCCGCGCTTCACATCCTTTTGACACGGCTTTTTGTCGAGCTGGGCCTGATGGCTACGGGTTTTGCGATGCTCGCGCCAACTCTTTCGATCTGCGGTTTCGCACCGAACACGGTCTGGCATTTCTCGAGCGTCATCATGTTGCTCGCCTTGGGTTCCTGGCTTTTCTACTACCCGTTTCGGCGAAAAAGAGCGGCGCCGGATGAATCTTTGCCACTACGGTGGTGGGTCATGACCGGCATCGGCGTTGCAGTTCTGACCTACTTGGCCACGAACGCATTCGCTCTCAGCGTTGCGCCCGGGCCGGCTCCGTTGGCCTTGGCCTCGGTCTATGTTCTGTCCTATGCGACCGTGGCCTATCTTGGAACTTATTCTCGGTTTTCGGGTGGCTAGCCCACACATCCAAGCCGCAGCGATCTGATCCACCCTTCCCTCGTGGCGCGTGATGGCTTATCTGCACGCTCTGAGGGCACCGACTCTCTGCGCTGCACACCGGCGCATCATCCGACTGTAAAAGGAGACCCCCAAGATGGGTTACAAAGTCGTCGTCGTGGGCGCCACTGGCAATGTGGGCCGCGAAATGCTGAACATCCTCGCTGAACGCGAGTTTCCTGTAGACGAAATGGCCGTGCTTGCGTCGCGCCGTTCGCTCGGCACCGAAGTCAGCTTTGGCGACACCACCTTGACCACCCAGGATCTCGAGCAATTCGATTTCACCGGATGGGACATCGCGCTGTTCGCCATCGGTTCGGACGCCACCAAGACGTTCGCCCCAATCGCTGCCAAGGCCGGCTGCGTGGTGATCGATAACTCATCGCTTTATCGCTACGATCCCGACGTGCCGCTGATCGTGCCCGAGGTGAACGCCGACGCGATTCACGGCTATTCCAAAAAGAACATCATCGCCAACCCCAACTGCTCGACTGCGCAGATGGTCGTGGCGCTGAAACCGCTGCATGATCGCGCGACGATCAAGCGAGTGGTGGTCAGCACCTATCAGTCAGTCTCTGGTGCAGGCAAAGAGGGCATTGACGAGCTATGGGATCAGACCAAGTCGATCTATAACCCAACGTCGGATTTCCCTGAAAAGAAGTTCACCAAGCAAATTGCGTTTAACGTGATCCCTCATATCGACGTTTTCATGGAAGACGGGACGACCAAAGAAGAATGGAAGATGGTCGCCGAAACCAAAAAGATCGTCGATCCGGCGATCAAGGTCACCGCAACCTGTGTGCGCGTGCCTGTGTTTGTCGGCCACTCCGAGGCGGTCAATATCGAGTTCGAAGACTTCCTTGATGAGGACGAAGCCCGCGACATCCTCCGCGAGGCCCCGGGCGTCATGGTGATCGACAAGCGCGAAGACGGTGGCTACGTCACCCCGATCGAATGTGTTGGCGATTATGCCACCTTCATCAGCCGCATCCGTCAGGATTCGACCATCGACAACGGTTTGAACCTGTGGTGCGTCAGCGACAACCTGCGCAAAGGCGCGGCACTGAATGCGGTGCAAATCGCCGAAGTGCTGGGCCGCAAGGTGCTGAAAAAGGGGTAAACCCCGTCAAAATTGTATGGAATGCTGCCCGTTTGGGCGGCGTTCTATACGTTTTCGAATTTCGTGATTTTTGCGCCAAGTGGTAAACTGGGACCGTTCATTATTTTGTGTGAGGTTACCCATGTATCACGATCCAGACTTCCCCCAATCACGGCCCGCTGACGTTGATCGTTTCGATGAATCCCCTTGGTCGCAGGCGCGCGTTGTGCAGCAAATGGATTTCGAAACCGCCGCGCTTTTGCGCGTTCACCTAAGTGAAGACTTCAGCAGCTCCAAAAGCTGGCTTGAGCTGTCCAAACGTCTGAAAAATAAAGGTTTTTATCTAAAAACCAATGGCACGAATGTGCATCTGCATGACTGCCACAGCCATGTCGATATTTGTTCCTGTCAGTTCCTCGGCTACCCGTCGCGCCAGTTGGAATCGCGGTTCAATCAGACCAAGCACTAGATCAGTTTTTTGCATAATCCCGCTCAGTTCAAATGGCTGATCGGCGGCGAATCCCGCTTTGGACCAGGTGCGTGGTGGTCATGCAATGGTCCCGCGATTGTCTCTGATCCGTCCCAATATCGGCAGATTTGAAAGGGATTGTTTCCATATCAGAGAAGGACTCGGACTATGGAGCACATCGAGAATTTCAAGGCATACACACCGGTCGAACCGGTTCATTGGAAACGAGACGGTGACGCGACCCCGGATTTTGAATCCGCCATTTTGCTGCGCAGCCTCGTCTTGCCCGCGTTTGATCGCGCCGCAAGCTGGTGCGAACTGGCCGAAGCGCTGGAAAGCGTCGGTTTCGGGCTGTCGATCAAGGATGGTCACCTAACCCTGACCGACGCGGATCAGGGCAGCAGTATTTGCACGGGCAGGTTTTTGGGCAAGCCGCTGGCTGAGATGGCCTCAAAGCTCGGAAAGCCGGTCATTCGCGCCACCGTTTTTGGCGACGCGAATGGAGAATTCGTTTACTAAGTCAGACCACTTCAAACTGGTCAATTTCGGCGTTGTAGCATTCTACCGCACCGTCACGAATGTCGAACCAAAGCCCGTGTAGCGACAGGTTGCCTGCCTCAACACGCTCGGCCACGAAGGGAAAGCCCATCAGGTTTTCCAGGGACACAAGAACACCGACCTTTTCCAAAGCAAGGCTTTGATCCGGTCCCCGTTCGAGATGTTTCACCCGCTCATACCCAGGGCGAAGCGCGTCCATCCAACGGCCAACGAAGCTGGTTTGCTCTTCGAGCTGGGGCGCATGACCCGAGCACATGTCGAGACAGCCCTGAACACCGCCGCATTTGGAATGCCCCATCACGATCAAACGCCGAACGCCCAGCGCGGTGACAGCATATTCGATCGCTGCCGAGGTCCCATGCGCGCCGCCATCCGGCTCATAAGGCGGAACAAGATTGGCGATGTTGCGATGCAGGAAGAAATCACCTTGATCGACACCGAAGATCGATGTGGCATGCACGCGGCTGTCGCAGCAGGCAATGACCATCGCCGGAGGGTGCTGCCCTTCGTCGGCGAGTTTGTGCATCAGGTCTTTCTTCTCGAGATAGGTCGTTTCGCTCCAATCGTGGTAACGTTCGACCAGATAGGCGGGCAAAGGCTTGGCGTGCTGCATGTAACGTCTTCCTTAAAATGAATGTCAGAAACAGTTTTAAAATGTTTAACGCAGATATTCGAGCGGTTTTTGCATCTAGGGACAGGCGAAAATCGCCTTGCTCTTGGTGGTTTGTCAGGTAGCCTGTCGGGACTCAAAAAGGACTTGATATGAGCCTCTCATTCGCCCCTGCTTCCGCAACCTCAATTCCGCTGTTCGTTCTTGAAAGTGGCTCGGTCGAGGCCTTTCTGGCAGAGCAGCCAGACAGGGTCCGTCAATGGGTCACGACCTTGGGGTTCTCTGGCGCGTTGGGATCAGCGGTGGTGATCCCGTCCGAAGACGGGTGCATCGCCTTGGCTTTGGCGGGATATGGCACGGAAGAACAAAGACGCCGAGGTCGCTTTCATCTTGCAGGCGCGGCGGCCAAACTGCCTGCGGGGGCCTATCACATCGAAAGCGGCGTGGCGTCGGATCAACTGGCTGTCGAAGCGCTTGGGTGGCTTTTGCAGGGCTATCGCTTTGATCGCTACAAGGCGGCTCCTGCACAAAAGGCGCGTCTGGTTGCCCCCAATGGCATTGATGCGAAGCGGGTCGAAATCGTCGCTGCGGGCGAAAAACTGGCGCGCGATCTGATAAATACACCGTCCAGTGATATGGGACCGGATGCATTAGAGACGGCAGCGCAGGATCTTGCAGCTCAGCACGGCGCCGTGATGCGTGTCGTCGTCGGGGACGACCTTTTGGCCCAAAATTTCCCGATGATTCACGCGGTTGGCCGCGCGTCGGACGAGGCACCGCGCTTGCTGGACATAAGCTGGGGGAAAACCGGCCCGAAGCTGACGCTGGTCGGCAAGGGCGTTTGCTTTGATACTGGTGGTCTGAACATCAAACCCGGAAGTTCGATGGGGCTGATGAAGAAAGACATGGGCGGCGCGGCGAATGTCTTGGGGCTGGCGCATATGATTATGGCGCTCGGTCTTGAGGTGCAGTTGCGGGTCCTGATCCCGGCTGTCGAAAACGCCATCGACGGCTCGGCCTTCCGTCCGCAAGACGTTCTGAGTGCGCGCAATGGTATGACGGTTGAAATCAACAACACCGACGCCGAAGGGCGCCTGGTTCTGGCCGATGCGCTGGTCTTTGGGGCCGAAGACGCGCCGGACCTGATGATCTCGATGGCGACGTTGACCGGTGCCGCGCGGGTGGCCGTCGGACCAGACCTTGCGCCGTTTTATGCGGATGACGGCTTTGCCAGTGCAATAAATAGAAGTGCCGAAGCCTGCGCCGATCCCGTTTGGCGCATGCCGTTTCACGCGCCCTATGAGCGCATGATTGAACCCGAGATCGCCGACCTTGATAACGCCCCCTCGGGCGGGTTCGCAGGGTCGATCACTGCGGCCCTGTTCCT
>JBELFK010000080.1:0-1139 GCA_042092935.1 Paracoccaceae bacterium
GATCGATCCCTTGCAAGACTTGCTTTGATCCGAATGATTTATGGACATCCTGAAGAACGATCATGCTGAAAAGAAAGCCTCGGTCAGGATAAAATTGGTAGCTAGGATCAGGACCGACGCGCTGACAACGGCGGCTTTTGTCGCGCGACCCACGCCTTGCGCCCCGCGTTCAGAGTTCATGCCGTGATAGCAACCCATCAATGCGACGATAAACCCAAACACTGCCCCTTTGACGAGACCCGAGATAACATCCCAGGTTTCCAAATAGCTGACCGTGTTTTCGAGATAGGTCGCCGGATTGAACCCAAGCCGCGTGACACCCACAAGATAGCCGCCAAAAACGCCAATGCTGTCACCAACGGCCACCAGTATCGGCACCGACAGGGTCGCCGCCAGCAGCCGGGGCAGTGTAAGGTATTTCATCGGGTTGGTTGACAAGGTTGTCAGCGCATCGATCTGTTCGGTCACCTTCATAGTGCCAATTTCGGCAGCAATTGAGCTGGCGACACGGGCAGCAACCATCAATCCCCCGAGGACCGGTCCTAGCTCGCGCACCATGCCAATTGCTACGATGGATGGCACCACGCTTTCGGCCTGAAAACGCGAGCCGCCCGCATAAATCTGCAACGCCAATGCGCCACCGGTGAAAAGCGCTGTCAGGCCGACGACCGGCAGGGAAAGCCATCCGATTTGAAGCAGCGCCTGAAAAAATTCGCGCGGGTAGAATGGCGGTCGGAACAGGTGACTGACCGCGATTGCGGTGAATTTGGACAGATGCCCGACTGCCGCGAGCAGAGACAGAACACTTCGCCCGAGAAGCGCGATCGGCGTAGCGATACTCATCCCTCATACACCCGTGCATAGCGCGCGCCGAGCGACGTGAGGATCTCATATCCAATCGTGCCAGCGGCGTCGGCCAGAGTGTCCACGGTTTGATTGGCGTTGAGGATCGATAGCTGCGAAGGGACAAAGGCCAAATCGGTGACATCCACGCCGATCATATCCATCGATATGCGGCCAACAACGCGGCATTTCTGGTCATCCGCCCAGAGGTCCAGATCGCCGCCCATGGCGCGGATCAAACCATCTGCGTATCCCGCAGCAACCGTTGCAATGACCGACGGGCGCTGGGCCGTCCA
>JBELFK010000080.1:1239-13126 GCA_042092935.1 Paracoccaceae bacterium
GTCCGCACAGGCGAGGTGGCTCATCACCAGCGTTGGCGATTTTGCGAGAACGTCAGCCTTGGTTGTGCCCCAATCGGCAGGCTCTAAACCCAAGCGGTTCATGCCTGTATCAAGTTGGACCCCAAACGGGTGCTTTGGAAGCACGTCGAAATGGCGACCGATCTGGTCAAGCGAATTGAGCATCGGCGTCAGGTTTTGCGATGTTAAGATCGCGGCGTCCCCGTCCATGTGGCCGGAAAACACATTGATTGTGGCGCTTGGTCCGACCGCGGCACGAACGGCAATGCCTTCTTCGGCGACGGCAACGAAAAAACTGCGTACACCTTCGTCGAATAGCCTTTGCGACACCCGCGCGGCGTCCAACCCATAGCCATCGGCCTTAACCACCGCCGCGGTTTCAACGCCATCCGCCGATAGGGAATCTAGCGCCTGCCAGTTCTGCGCAAGCGCATTTAGATCGATTTTTAGCGTCGCTGTTGCCATGCCTCTTGTTGGGCAAATCAACCGAAAGGGTCAAGGGGAATTGCCTGCCAGCGCTAACATGCTATGAACTTCGCCAACACCACAGGAGCGAAAGATGTCCAGCCAGAACGAATTCAAAATCGCTATGCAGTTTCTGACACGTTTGCCTGTCACCGGAGAGATCGAGCAAACTGACGAAAGTTTTGCCCGATCTGCTCGGTTCTATCCGGCTGTCGGTTTGATCGTAGGGGTGATCGCCGCGGCGGTGTTTTTCGTCGCGGATATCTTTTTGCCCAACTATCTGGCTTCGGCGTTCGCGCTATTGTCCGCTGTCGTGGTGACCGGCGGGCTGCATGAAGACGGTCTTGCGGATGCCTTTGACGGTCTGATCGGCGGTCAGGATCGGGATCGCATCCTTGAAATCATGCGCGACAGTGGCATCGGAACCTACGGGATGTTGGCGTTGATTTTCGGCGTATTGCTAAAGCTGTCTGCAATCGGCGAAATGTGGGGCTGGGACGCCTTTTGGGCGCTGATCGTCGCCCACGCGATTAGTCGTCACGCCATGGTCGAGGTCATTGGGCGGTATGACTACGCCCGCTCAGACAGCGCAAAGTTTTCTAAACCCAGTGTTTCCGGCGAAGATTTGACCTACGCGCGGCTGTGGGTTCTTGGCGTTCTCGCGGGGTCCGCGTTGTTTTTGGGGCTTTGGGCGACGCTCATGGGATTGGCCATCATGGCGGTTGCGGTCTCTGGGTTCGCCCAGTTCTTCGTGCGTAGGATCGGCGGCTATACAGGCGACTGCCTGGGCGCGACGCAACAAATTGCCGAGGCGACGTTTCTGGTCGGACTTTTGGTCTGGCTGTGATCTTCCTGCGCCACACGACTCCTGCGGTGGCAAAGGGTGTCTGTTATGGCGCGACCGATTTGCCTCTGGCCAAGGGGCATCTGACCGAGTTTGCCAAAACGGTTTCAAACCTTCCCCAAGCGACACGGATAATTTCAAGCCCGTTGCAACGATGTCGGTTTTTGGCTGACCATGTTGGCGCCTGTCTTGGACTCGGAGTCAAGGTCAACGATGACCTGAGGGAAATGGATTTCGGGCGCTGGGAAATGACACCTTGGGATGACGTGCCACGGGCCGAGCTTGACGCGTGGGCCGCAGATTTCATGAGGGCAAGCCCGCATGGCGGCGAGAGTGTGTCGCAGCTTCAAGCCCGCGTTGCCGCCGCGATTGAAGATATAGAACCGACGACGCTTGTGGTCACACACTCGGGTGTGATCCGTGCCGCAGCGGCATTGCGCGATCATGCAGATGGTTGGAATATTGACGTCAAATTTGGCGGTTGGGTGCGCCTTTAGTCACTGGGCTCCACGCGTAAACCAACCGGCTTAAAAGTCGCCTGCGCCTTGTTGCCAAGCCTTCACCAAGTTGCCAAAGCGGGTAAACTGCGCCTCAAAGCTAAGCTCGACCGTGCCAATTGGACCGTGACGTTGCTTGCCGATGATGACCTCGGCTTTACCGTGCAGCCGCTCCATCTCCTCGCGCCAGCTTTCCATCGCGGCCAAGTCCGCGTCGCCGGGCTTTTCACGCTCTTTGTAGTATTCGCCACGGTAAACAAACATCACCACGTCGGCGTCTTGCTCAATCGAGCCGGATTCGCGCAAGTCGGAAAGCTGAGGCCGTTTGTCTTCGCGGTTTTCGACCTGACGCGAAAGCTGGGACAGGGCGATAACCGGGATGTCCAGTTCCTTGGCGATGGCCTTAAGCCCCATCGAAATCTCGCCGATTTCCTGCACGCGGTTGTCGGACGATCCACGGACCAATTGCAGGTAGTCCACGATCAGAACGTCAAGGCCATGGGTTCGTTTCAATCGCCGCGCCCGTGCGGCCAGTTGAGAAATCGGAATGGCGGCCGTGTCGTCTATATAAAGCGGGCAGGCCTCAAGCTGTTTAGCGGCTTCGACAAAGCGGCGGAATTCTTCTTCGGTCAAATCACCCTGGCGGATTTTATGCGACGAAATTTCCGAGGCTTCAGCCAATATTCGGCCAGCCAATTGTTCAGCGCTCATTTCGAGTGAGAAAAAGCCGACAACGCCGCCGTCAATCGCGCCCTCGGTGCCATCGGGGCGCGTTCCCTTTTTATAGGCCTTCGCCACGTTATACGCGATATTGGTCGCCAATGAGGTTTTGCCCATAGACGGGCGTCCCGCAAGGATCAACAAGTCGGATTTGTGAAGCCCGCCCAATTTTCCATCGAGATCAATCAATTGGGTTGGAACACCGGCCAATCCACCTTCGCGCTGATAGGCGGCGTTCGCGACATTGACCGCATCGGTGACCGCCCGCAAAAAGGATTGAAAGCCGGTTTCAGACTGGCCTTGTTCTGCCAGTTGATAGAGCTTTTGCTCGGCTTCGACGATTTGTTCCTTGGGTTCACTGTCAACATCAACCCGGGCGGCGCGTTCCGCGATGTCCTTGCCGACGTCGATCAATTCGCGGCGAATGGCCATGTCATAAATCATTTGGGCATAGTCACGTGCAGCAAAGGATGAAATCGCCGCACCCGCCAGACGCACAAGATAGGCAGGGCCACCAAGTTCCTGCAAACCTTCATCGTCTTCCAAGAACGCCTTCAACGTCACCGGAGACGCAAGGTTGTTTTTCGCAATTCGGGCCGCAGCCGTTTCGTAAATGCGCTGATGCACAGGCTCATAGAAATGGTGCGATTGGATGATCGAGGCGACGCGATCAAAAATGTCGTTGTTTGTCAGAATCGCCCCGAGAAGCTGTTGCTCGGCCTCGATCGAGTGCGGAAGTGTCTGAGCCTGCTCAACATCCGGTCCTGCCGGATTAAAAACCGATATTTCGTTCATCTCGTCCCCGTTTCTTATCCGATCAGATAGCGGATCGGACAGGTTAAGGGCAAATTGTATGTTTCTGTGCAAAGCCTGTGGATAACCGAAAAAGCGGATTATCTGGTATGGCTGTGCCCGCTGCTACCAATATATTGTACCAGCAAATGGACGGCTTGCGGGAAAAAAATCACGCAGGGTTAATGGTGAAAGATCGGGTCGCTCTAGGTCTTTTTGTTGGCGTCTTGCCAGGCACGCGGGTCTTTCAGAAAGGTCTCAACTTCGGCCAATGTGCTTTCAGAAAACACTTTTTGCGCCTTTGCTTCGGCCAGAACATCCCACCACGTGCAGAGGTGATGCAAAGCGACGCCATGATCGCCGAGGGTTTTTTCGGTCTCTGGGAAGATGTCGTAGTAAAAAATCACCGCCGTATCATGACAGATTGCTCCGGTTTCGCGAATCGCATCGACGAAGCTGAGCTTTGATCCGCCATCGGTGGTGAGATCTTCGACAAGCAAGACACGTTGGCCTTCACTCATCGCGCCCTCAATACGGGCATTGCGACCATAGCCCTTGGGCTTTTTGCGCACATAGGTCATTGGCAAAGCCATGCGTTCGGCCACGAGGGCAGCAAAGGGAATACCAGCGGTTTCCCCGCCGGCGATATTGTCAAATGCCTCAAAGCCCGCGTCGCGCATGACGGTGACGGTCAGGAAATCCATGAGAGTCGTGCGGATGCGCGGATAAGAGATCAGTTTGCGGCAGTCCACGTAGCTGGGGCTGGGCAGCCCAGATGCCAGGGTGAAAGGCTCATCCGTGTTGAAATCGACGGCTTTGATCTCAAGCAACATACGGGCTGTGAGGCGGGCAATTTCTTCCTTGGGTGGGAAAGCGGTCGGGATCATGGCGTGTCTCTCTTTGCGGCGGGATTATGAGGCGGATTTGGGATGCCTCCGGCGGGGATATTTTGGGTCAAAAGATGACTATGAGACAGTCCAATGAACCGGGAAACCTGGGTCAAACACTGTGACGTCTCCGTCAGGGGTTGGGATTTTGTCTGGAAAAATGACGACATCGCCTTTTGTCAAAGTGATCGTGTCCGCGTTGGGTGGCAGGCGGTAAAACGCAGGGCCGTTGAGCGAGGCAAATCCTTCGAGATTGGCGAGCGCACCTTCTTCCTCAAACACATGGGCGAGCAGGCTCATGGTGTTGGTGGCCGTGAAACACCCAGCGCAACCGCAGGCGTTTTCCTTGAGGTGATCCAAATGTGGGGCGCTGTCGGTGCCAAGGAAGAAACGCGGATCGCCGGATGTGGCGGCTTCGCGCAGCGCCAGGCGGTGGTTTTCGCGTTTGGCGACGGGCAAGCAATAGTAGTGGGGCTTGATACCACCAACGAGGATATGGTTGCGGTTGATAATCAGATGGTGGGTCGTGATCGTCGCGCCGAGGTCTTGGTCGTTGGATTTGACGTAAGCGACGCCCTCTTGTGTCGTGATATGCTCCATCACCACGCGCAGGCCAGGTGTGGCCCGGCGGATTGGGTCGAGGACGCGGTCGATGAAGACGGCCTCGCGGTCGAAGATGTCAATGTCGTGGTCGGTGACTTCGCCATGGACGCACAGTGGGCAGCCGATCTCGGCCATTTTGTCGAGCGTGGCGCGGACGTTTTCGAAATTGGCAACACCCGAAGCAGAATTGGTTGTTGCTCCCGCTGGGTAGAGCTTGACCGACTTAATCAACCCGGACGCAAAGGACGCCGCCAGATTATCTGGGTCAGTATCCTCGGTCAGATAGAGGGTCATTAGAGGCTCAAAATCTGAGCCTTCTGGCGCGGCTGAAAGGATGCGATCCCGATAGGCCGCAGCCTGCGCGGCTGTGACAACCGGCGGCACAAGGTTTGGCATGATGATCGCCCGGCCAAAGTGGCGGGTGGTTTCTGGAAGAACGGCCTGCATCATCGCGCCGTCGCGCAAGTGCAAATGCCAATCGTCAGGGCGGGTGATCGTCAAGGAATTTGTCATGCGCCAGCGATTACACAATCGCTGACGCGGGTTCCAGTCAAAACCGTGTTTGGTTATTCGGCTGGGATCGCCGGAAGCTCAGGCAATTGTATGCCTTTGGCCAACAAATCTTCGAGGCGCTTTTTAAACAACGGACGGTTTGCGCGCCTGACAACAGAGCGACAGAACAATGCTGTTAGGCGATCACGTTCGGCCGATTCGAGGCGACGCAGCATATTGCGCAGATATGGTAGGTATCGGCGTCGGATTCTGAAGGCGCGGTAAAAGACATCTTCATCCAACACGCCTTCACCGGCTTCACGGATCATCTCGGGAAGGATCGCCATTTGCAGCAAGTGCTTTTCGAGGTGATAGCCAAGGTGGCGCATCCGCAGTTTTGTCACGTTGGGCTTGGTAAACAATGCCGCATGCATGGAATCTTGCATAACCTCGGGGTCGAAAAAGATATAGGCGGTGTCAGCCGCGTCGATCATATCGGGGGCATATCCATACCGGTGGCTGAAATCCACTTTGCGCATATGCTTGTATCGGGCATCCCAATTCGCAACGCGTGCATCCAAAGTTGCTTGGGGGCGGAGTGCGACGACCTTGGCACCGGGAGAGGCGACCGAGAACGCAGCAGCGGCATAGCCACAAGAGCCCTCTCCGTAGAAAACGACGTTGTCGAAATCCTCAAAAAAGCCATCGTCGACCAAGCGGTCGAAATAACCGATGACGCGCGGATCGCGGAACCACGTGTCGCCTTCGCTGAATAGCGTAAGCGCGGACCACCCGTGATCGCCGACCAAATGGTAGGCCATGGGGCGGGCATCTGGGCGCGACAAAACCGTGTCGATATTTTCAAATGTGACGATGAGGGTCTTGCCTTCGTCAAAAAACGCCACGGAATGCCTGTCGCCCAAGGGTTCGAAATAGCCCGTCTCCTCGGACAAATTTTCGATGGTTTCGAACCATTTTTCTTTTTCCAGATCCGCAAGATTATCGCGAAAAGCGTCATTCGACATTACTCAAGTTCCCTAACAAAGATACAAATCACACACTCATTCTGATCTCTGGATAGTTAAGAAATCGGGCAGAAATGCGCTCAAAGCAGGGGGCTTTTGAGATAAGTTTTCGGTGATTTAGGGTTGACGCAGGGTTAATTCACGCATCCGATGGGCTCGGATGATCTCAGCTTTTTCCCTTGAAATTGAATGGCTTGGAGGTGTCAGAAGCAGGCGTCCAAATAAGGCGCGGTTGCTCTCGTCTAGCATCAATTCCTGGAACCGATTGTGCCGCCACTCGACGGCCTTATTGTGTGAAACCTTGATCGCGGGATCGTCCATAAGGTCTTCAAGAATAGCGCGACGCGCAGGGAACATCCGTTGAATCGTAGTGTCCTCGGCCTGGCAAAAGTTGCGTTCGACCCAGTAATCCATACCCAATTTGTCAGCATCATGGACGGCGCGGCCCCGATCAGATTTGACAATGTAGCTTTCCATTGCCCCCAATGGGTAATGGTTAAGCTGCACAAGCCCGTAGTTGTCTTGTCCAAAGTCCGAGAATATCCGTTTGATGCGAAATTGGGCGCCCAAGGCGCGCCCACTGCCGTCAAACCAACGGATATCTGCACCCTCTTTTGGCTGTCTTGGCCGATGGACGCCAAGTTTCGCGTAGTTTTCGGCGTTGCGATAAATCGTTTTGAACATTGACGCCCGCCACGGCCAGTGAAGTTCAACTGGAGCCGCTTTTGTGAACGCCTCGGTCACTGGTACGTCGCGGTATTCAATCTGGCCATTATTGCCGAACAACCGCCATGTCAGCGTGATCGCATCGGCGTCGGGAAGCGCGTCGAGCAAGGCCGGGAGTGTATGATCGCCAACGTGGACGTTGACGAACTCATCCACGTCGAGCGGCAGTATCCAGTCGGCGGATTTCACCAGAGGATGTTTCTCGGCTGATTTGAGGGCCGTAAACTGAATGCCGCGTTTGTCGTAGGGGCCGTTGTTTCGAATGTGGGTCAACCAGCCGACTTTGGCCAGATGGTCCAACATCTTGTCGGTGCCATCCTGACAATTATTCGAAAACACCAGAAAATCGGTGACGCCGACCGCGCGATGATGGGCCAACCATTCAAGTAGAAACGCAGCTTCGTTTCGCACGGTGAGAACGGCGAGGATGCGCATCTAGCTGTCCATATCCAAGGCGAGCGCATAGGCGACGCGTTCAGTTTCGGTCAGCTTCAGCGTCATGGCTTGTTGGTACAGATCCTCAAACTCGTCCATCTGGTGCAACTCATCCGCTTTTTTGCGATGCCAATCGCGCCCGTAATCCTGCCACTTCTGAAGCTCGGCATCCGCCATTAGCCGGTCATATTCCCGTTGCAGACGGGGAATGTTGCGCTTGATCGAAACGTCCTTGTTGTCGGACCAATCCATGCGAATCCAATAGTTTATCCCGATTGACCTGTCTACGTGCAGCGCCCGCCCGCGCTGCCGCTTCACGAGATAGCTCTCGGCCGAGCGCAGTGCATAGTGGTTCAGTTGGATCAGATCATATCCGATGGATTTTGTCGAACTCCGCCAGCCTTTGTCGATCGCCTCACGGGTCATGTCGCGGCCTGAACCGTTGATCCATTTGACCTGCTCGCGAAAACCCTCGTCCAGCTTATTTGGGCGATGGCATGAGATTTTCTCATAGGCACCGAGGTTTTTAAACATCGTCTTAAAGCCCCAAACAGTATGGGGTTTGGGGCAGAACTTCGGGGCGGCATGGTCAAACTGGTCGATCACAAAGTCATTGTTGAGTTGGGTCACACCATTGTGCCCAAACAATCGCCATGTCATTGCGACGTTGGTGACATCGGGAAAACGCTCTAAAAACTCGGGCAGGGTGCCATTGCCCATGCGGATGTTCATGAATTCGTCCACGTCGATATGGATGACCCACTCGGCGTTCTTAATCACATCCTCTTTCAGGGCCTGGTTCAATGCATATTGCTGAGGCGAATTGCCTTTCCAATTGTCGTTGTTTCGATGCTGAAGTACGCCCATCTCTTGCAAACGATCGAGGATTTCGCTTGTGCCGTCGCTACAGTCGTTTGTGTAAATCAGAAAATTGTCGACGCCGATGGCCCGGTGATAGGCGACCCACTCGACAATATAGGGTGCCTCGTTCTTCATGCAGCCGACAACGACATTGCCCGAGTTGTTGGCGGGAAGGTTGCGATAGGCAGCAATTTCATAGGGTGGTTTCTCGACGGATTCATCGTCGTTGCCGATGTTGTTGTGCGGCTTGAAACTGCTGGTCTTTAGCATTTGAAAGTTTTTCTTGGCCAGATCGGGCATGATTTCGCGTGCATTGGCAGTCAGCCCATCATCTTCGGCGGTATCGGATTTTGTCTTGTCAACGCTTTCAAGATCGCGGGCTTTTTCCTGTTCTTCTTCGGTAGCGCGATTGATGCGGCGCATGAATGACAGCAAGTATTGGGTCGCCCGATAACCAAACTTTGGATCGTCTTCCTTCCAGTCCTCGGCGGCCAAGGGTGGCGTCATCGCCGTATCGGTCACCGCGGGGTATTTCTCGATGAGCCCTGCATTTTGGTCCGCAAAGGTGGCCGAGATTTGTGACAGAGCGCCCGCGTCAAGTGGTTCACCCTCGATCGCGACATCTTTAACCAAATTGTTCCAGAGTTTGCGCGGGATGATTTTTCCGAGTTTGGTCAACTTAACCAACTCAACATTCAAAAGACGCGCCCGTGTCAGGGACGCCGCAGAAAGAGGTTCGCGATTGCGAGAAGGGATTGCCTTGCCGAAGACGCCCTCGATATCAAAGGCTTCCGCGATTTCATCCGTCAAGGACGCCGAGTTGAACAGAGCCTCATCATAGCTGCGAAGCTCAACACAGTCCTTGCCAAAAACGGATTCCCAGTTTCGCACCAGTGCGGCATAGTCCAGCCAAAACGCGGGGGCCTGAATTTCGGCGAACTGGGCGTTTGCTGGGTTGATTTCAGGTGCAAGCGCCAAGGCGTCAGCCCACCAGTTTTCGCTTTCGGCCAACCCGAACTCGGTCGCAAGCGACGCGGTTCGCCCCAACTGAACCTGGTGCGCATAATGCCGCGCGAGTACCTTTGATTGTTCTTCAACATGCGCGACAATGCGAATATCGGATGAGTGGCGTGTCAGAAAATCTTTGATCCGCTCAAGCTCGGAGCGTCGATGAATTGAACTGCCAAGTTGCGAGGCCGACAGGATCAACGTGTGCGGCGCATGACGTGCAATTTCGTTTGATAGCTCTTGCGTGATTTTATCGCGCAACAATGTCTGCTTTTCAGCCGTGATAAAGCCACGATTAAACCGAAGAACATCGACATGATCCGTATCCGTCATTGCCATGAACAACCGCGTGTGGTTCTTGGCGCCCAGAGACTTTGGGAACAGGATTCCGTGCCCAATCAAGTTTTCGCGCTTGTCGTCCAGCGTTTCCTGAATGCGATCCGCACCCATGCTGTCGGGTCCAATGTGCAGGAAAATCCGCATCATTCGGCCTCTTGCGCCGAACGGCGGGTGTTTTCGTTTGCTTTGCCCCACCACGGCAGATCGATGCCCAAAAAGGCACCTATTTTGCCCTTCGCGTCTTCGTCCTTGATGTCGTATTCAAGAAAATTCGCATCGCCATCGAAAACGCGTCGGCAGAAACTATAGTGCCCCTCGATCCAGCGAATGCGATCCTCGTTCGTCCCGCCGTATCCCTCAGGCATGCCCGGAATGGCGCTGTTGGGCAGGCGAAAACTCCCGAGGTTTGACCATCGCCCCATACTGTCAGACAGAGACGCGGCGTCGCGGTGGGTCAGGATGAATTTTGCGTTGGGGTGGTTCTTGCGGATCGCATCGAGCAACCCCCAATCCGTTTGGGGCCAAAGGTTTAGCCCGTTTCGCACGATGTCGATTTCGGTGAACGCATCAAACCCGGGCATCCGCGCAAGCGGGTCGCCGTCTTCAAAATAGCCTTCATACATCAGCTTCCCGACGAACCGACGGGCAAGCGTGTCGTCTGGGGTTTGCCCTTTTCGGATGCGCCAATCAGCCACCTTCAGACCGGCGCGGGCAAGTGCCTCGCCCAAAGTCGTTGTGCCGGACTTTGGAAGCCCGAGGTTTATGACTTTAAGCCCGCTCATTCGGCGGCCTCAAGCATGGCGATCAGCTCAAGCTCTTTGGGGGGCAGCGTTGGCAGAGATGCCAGACGTTTCGCCAAAGCGGCATAATCGGGGTCGCGCATCAACCGGTCACGGGTGGCTTTATGGGCGGCAACAGACTCGGAATGAAGGCGGCCAATTTCGGCGTCAGATTTCATATCGTCCAACGCGGCGTTCAAGTCGTCCAAGTAGCGGTGGATCGAGCGATCCTCCCAGCTTTGATCGTTGCGTTCACGCCAATAGGTGTCGTCAAAGCTGCGGTTTTCGCGGTTCACGTCGCCGCGGTCGTTTTTTACAAGATAGCTGTCAAGCGACCTGAGTGCGTAATGGTTCAACGTCGCAAAATCGCGACCTCCAGCCGTCGGAAACTTTCGGATGCGGCGCTTGTTTTCAGCCATCTTGAACTTAAACGGCACGTCACGCCCCGATCCGTCGGTCCAATCTGGTCGGCGGTTCTTGGACAGGATTGACCGAAAGAAGGGTCGGTGCGCGCCGTAGTAGTGAAGCGGAAAATCCTTGCGAATAAGGGTTTTCACCTCTTGCGCGGTTTCGTCGTTCCAGATGTCGGGATTGTGGGTCAGATTGAATTGTTCGATCACGGGGCCGTCTTGAAACGTTTCTATGCCGCCATTGGCCATGAACTGAAAGGTCACGCTGATTGCATGTGGATCGCCGCAGGCCTTGATAAGCGCAGGGATCGTGTGATCGCCGACATGAATGTTCAGAAATTCATCAACATCGGCGACCCAAACCCAATCTGCATCCCGCACAATATCTTGTTGGGCGGCGTTCTTCAGTGCCTCCATCTGATAGTTTCGCCCCTGAGCCGGATTGGGCAAATGCACGACACCGCCGCGTTGCGCCAAAGCATCCAGAAGCGCATCGGTTCCGTCGGTGCAATCATTTGAATAGAAAAGAAAATCCGTGACACCAAGCAGACGGTTAAAGGCAATCCATTCCAGCAGAAATGGGCCTTCGTTTTTAACGCAAGTGACTGCGGTTATACGCATGGTGCCACCATCTGGCGGAACTGCCCCATCGGGATACCTACTAACTGCTCGTACCACGCCCATTCATGTGGCGTTTGTTGTTGAGCCGACAATGCCACGCAGGCGATTCGTGGTCAATGATAGGCCGCGCGGGTTTCCTGACGATTAAACGCGCTCCAACGACGGCGGGATCAAGACGAAGTTGCCGATATGGGCTTTCTCCATAAACTCCGCTTGTGCCTGCGCAATGGCCTCTAGCGGAAATGTTTTGGCAAGCAGAGGGCGAATTTCGCCAGATTCGATGTATGAAATCAGATTTGGAAAGACAGGTTCGTCCCATGCTGTGCAGCCGATAAGACGGATGTCCTTAAGGTACATATCGCGCA
>JBELFK010000081.1:0-12939 GCA_042092935.1 Paracoccaceae bacterium
TGCACGGCATCTTCCCTCTCGACGTCAAAACGGTTCGACAGGTTCTACGGCTAGCGAAAGCTAGGATGCTTAGGGAACCAGCCAGCCACCATTAGATCGACAGGTGCGAGGGGATTTTCCCCTTGTTCGGCGAAGAACCGGTTTTCCGGTGGGCCCACCATTCCAAACCCGACAAACCCTGCGTATTTCCCCTGCCCCGTCACTTGCTGGGCGGGGAAATTGTGCTTGACGTTCACCGTTTGGGATCAAGCGGCCTCGACGTCAAAGCCGGCGCTTTTCCAGGCGGCCAAGCCACCCGACATGTTTATCACATGACCGTGGCCGTGCTTTGCGAGCATTTTGCGGGCGGCCTCGGATCGTTTGCCGATACCACAATGCACCACGACCCGAACACCGGGCAGTGACGGAAACGCCTCGGGTTCGAAATGGGACAGCGGCATCAGCATCGCACCCGAGATGTGCTCTTCCTCGAACTCATGAGTTTCGCGCACGTCGACAAGCAGAACGTCCCGACGATCAAGCCACTCTTTGACCTGAATAACGTCTGCTTCCTGAACGACGGCGGCGGTATCTGCAAAATCTCTCATGACGGTCTCAATTGCTGTTTCACCTGACATGCGCCCGCGAAACCGGCTGGGCAATGGGGTCGAAAGGACAAAAGGACGGGGTTCCTGACAATCCGCACGCTGTAGAAGAAAAGTTTCCGCCATAACCGCAGATCAGAGAAATATTCTCCGCCATTTCAGCGCGTTTTGCGCCCGACGAGCATCAATTTTCTGCAAAGGGATCGATTCCCGCCACATAAGCGTAAGCCTCCAACCCGAGGGGGCGAGGTTGGAGGCAAACCGGGCATCCGCCCGTAGGTAAGTCTGGGAGGGGGTTAGACTTACTGTTCAATGTGGTCGGGGCCGATCAAAGCCCCGACCAGATGCTTAGTGAACCACGGCATCATCCGGCTTGGGTCGGTTTGATGCACCGAGTTTGTCACCGATGAGAAGGCCTTCGTTTCCGGCCGAAACCGGAACCACTGCGCCATCCGAGATTTCACCGCCGAGGATCATTTCGGCCAGCGGATCTTGCAACGCCCGTTGGATCACGCGCTTCAGCGGGCGTGCGCCAAAGACAGGATCGTAGCCTTCTTCGGCCAACCACTCACGCGCGCCATCATCGATCTCGAGCGTGATTTTGCGATCCGCCAAGCGTTTTGCCAAAAGTCCCAACTGGATCTGGACGATGCCGGACATATCTTCGCGGGCAAGCCGGTCAAAGATGATGGTTTCGTCCAAACGGTTCAGGAACTCGGGCCGGAAATGTGCCCGCACTGCATCCATCACATCGCGCTTGGCATCCGCGCTGTCAGACCCGTCTGGCAGTTGGCTCAGCGCCTGCGCCCCGAGGTTCGAGGTCAGAATGATAAGCGTTTGCTTGAAGTCCACGGTCCGGCCCTGACCATCGGTCAGAACACCGTCGTCGAGAACCTGCAACAGCACGTTGAACACGTCCGGATGCGCCTTTTCGACCTCGTCAAACAGGACGACCTGATAAGGGCGACGACGCACGGCCTCGGTCAGAACACCGCCTTCGTCATAGCCAACATAGCCCGGAGGCGCACCGATAAGGCGAGACACGGCGTGTTTCTCCATGAACTCGGACATGTCGATGCGCACCATCGCGCTGTCGTCGTCAAACAGAAACTCGGCCACGGCCTTGGTCAGTTCGGTTTTACCCACACCCGTTGGCCCGAGGAACAGGAAACTACCCAAAGGCCGGTTCTCGTCATTCAGACCGGCCCGCGCGCGGCGTACCGAATTCGCGACAGCCTTCACGGCTGCGTTCTGCCCGATGACCCGCTTGTGCAGTCCGTCTTCCATGCGCAGCAGTTTTTCACGCTCGCCTTCCAGCATCTTGCTGGTCGGGATACCTGTCCAGCGCTCAACCACTTGCGCGATCTGCTCGGGGCGCACGGCCTCTTCGACCATCGCGTCTTCACCTTCGCGCTGTTCAGCCTCGGCCAGCTGCTTTTCAAGCTGCGGGATCACGCCGTAGGACAACTCACCCGCTTTCCCGAGGTTGCCTTCGCGTTTGGCGATGTCCAACTCGGCCCGCGCTTTATCAAGCTGCTCTTTCAGATCGCGCGCACCGGCCAGCTTGTCGCGTTCGGCCTGCCATTGGGCGGTCATTTCGGACGAGCGGTCCTGCAGATTGGCCAAGTCACGCTCAAGGGTTTCAAGCCGGTCTTTCGACGCTTGATCGTCCTCAAGTTTCAGCGCCTCAACCTCAATCTGCATTTGCAGGATCTGACGGTCAAGCTGGTCCAGTTCCTCGGGCTTGCTGTCAACTTCCATCCGCAACCGGCTGGCCGCTTCGTCCATCAGGTCGATGGCCTTATCCGGCAGGAAGCGGTCAGTGATATAGCGGTTGGACAAGGTCGCAGCCGTCACGAGGGCCGAGTCTGAAATCCGAACACCGTGATGGAGTTCGTACTTCTCTTTAATGCCCCGCAGGATCGAGATCGTGTCTTCGACCGTTGGTTCCTGGACCATAACCGGCTGGAAACGACGCGCCAAAGCGGCGTCTTTTTCAACATGCTTACGGTATTCATCAAGGGTCGTGGCACCCACACAGTGAAGCTCGCCCCGTGCCAACGCAGGCTTTAGCAAGTTCGATGCATCCATCGCCCCGTCCGCCTTACCAGCGCCGACAAGCGTGTGCATTTCGTCAATGAACAAGATGATCTCACCCGCAGCCGAGGTGACCTCGGACAAGACGGCCTTTAGGCGTTCTTCAAACTCACCACGGTATTTCGCACCGGCAATGAGAGACCCCATGTCGAGAGACAGAAGTTTCTTGTTGCGCAAACTCTCGGGAACGTCGCCATTGACGATCCGCAGGGCCAAACCTTCGGCAATCGCGGTCTTACCAACGCCCGGTTCCCCGATCAAAACCGGATTGTTCTTGGTGCGACGCGACAACACCTGCATGGCGCGACGGATTTCATCGTCACGACCAATAATAGGGTCAATTTTACCTTCTTCTGCCGCCTCGGTCAGATCGCGCGCATATTTTTTCAGCGCGTCATAACCATCCTCGGCCGATGCGGAATCCGCCGTGCGGCCTTTGCGAATGTCATTGATCGCAGCGTTCAGGTTTTGCGCCGAAACGCCACCCGCGGTCAGGGCATCTTTTGCCTTGGATTTCACCAAAGCAAGGGCGGTCAAAATCCGCTCAACAGGGACGAAACTGTCACCCGCCTTTTTGGCGACTTTCTCGGCCTCGGCCAGGACTTTGGCGGTCTGGCCATCCATATAGATCTGGCTTGCGTCCCCGGAAACCTTGGCGATTTTCGACAAGGCAAGTTCCGTATCCGCCGCAACTTTTTGCGCATTACCGCCGGCACGGTTAATCAGGTTTGCAGCCAAACCTTCTTCGTCGTCCAACAGGGCTTTGAGTATATGTTCGGGGACCAGTCGCTGGTGATTGTCCCGCATCGCGATGGTCTGGGCGGCTTGAATGAAACCGCGAGACCGCTCGGTGAACTTCTCTAAGTTCATCGTTTTTCTCCTTCTAAAAGCGCCCGATCTGGTCGGCACCCGCTTGGCGGCGTACCTGTGTTTGGGCCTTGTCAAATATTTGGATATTTACCCCCCGCCGTTCAAGAGGGTGCGAACAATTTTAGGCTTCATCACTCGTTATTCTTTAGCGGCAAATGTGCCCCTGCAACCAAGATGGGGTATTCCAAATGCATGTGACACGTATCGAACTTTCTGACCGTTTTGTTGACCCGATCGAACGCGGGGACTGCGCGCGGGTTTGGTTTCACTCGGACAACACGGTCACGCAAATTGACGCCCACGCCCAGCGCGCGGCCCCAAGGCCCGAGCTTATTCGCGATGCGATCCGGCAGTTGAAACGCATGCCGGAAATCCGCTCGGGGGCTGAACAACTTAGCTTTTCGCCAACCTGCACGATGCATTGATTTCGCCAATGCCGTGATCGTGCTAAAGTGGGGTATGTCCCGTCTTACCGCTATCCGCGCCCGTTCCAAATGGTCCGACATTCTTGAGGGCCAGCCGCAGCACCTTGGCATCGCTTTACTGCTTGCGGTGGGTGCCTGCGCAATGCTGCGACAGCCTGATTGGACCGATGCTACCTTTTTGACGCTCACGGCATATTCCTGGGCGCAGTGGGGAATTTGGTTGGCCTTGGCCCACCAAATCCTTGTGGCGGTCGTTTTCCGGCTGCAACTGCATCGCAATCTTATGACGCGGATCTTTGGCGACCAGGATATGAAGGTTTGGGCCGTGATGTTCCTACCGCTTTTGGCGGTGCGACCCTTGATCGTGCTGACGGTTGGTATCACCGATGAAATCCCGATCTTGACCAACGGGTTGCCGCTACAAATCCTCGGGTGGCTTTTGGTGATCCCCGCTCTTTGGGCGTTGTATTCCACCTTTGTCTATTTCACGATCCCTCGGGCCTTGGGGGGCGACCACTTCAGAGATGAGATCGCTGACCTGCCGCTGGTGAACAAGGGAGCGTTCAAATATACCTCAAACGCCATGTATGGCGTGGCATTACTTGGGCTTTGGGCGATTGCGCTGATAGCCAATTCTTGGAACGCCATGATCGTCGCGCTGTTCCAGCATGCCTATATCTGGGTGCATATGTATTGCACCGAGCAGCCGGACATGCGGTGGATTTATCATAAGACCTGATCTTGTCGTCGCGCTACTTCCCGCGTAAAGACAGCCGACCCCAAACACCGCAGGAGCCGCCCCATGTCCGACGACCGCCTGATTGTCGCCCTTGATGTCCCGAACGCGCTAGAAGGATTGGCCCTTGCCGAAAAACTTGGGGATGCTGTCAGCTTTTACAAAATCGGGTTGGGCATGTTGACCACCGGCGGGCTGGCGCTGGCGAATGAGCTTAAGGATGTGCACGGCAAGAAAATCTTTATGGATTTGAAGCTGTTCGACATCGGCCAAACCGTTGAAAACGCGGTGCGCGGCCTTACGCAGTTTGATCTCGACTTTCTGACGGTGCACGGCGACCCACATGTTGTACGTGCAGCCCAAGAGGGCAAAGGCGACAAGGATATGAAAATCCTCGCCGTCACGATCCTGACATCGCTGGATCGCGCTGACCTTGATGCAAGTTGCTATAAAGAGGGTGATGTTCAGGCACTGGTGCTTGAGCGGGCCGCCAAGGCAATGGATGCAGGGGCTGACGGCGTTATTGCCTCGCCGCAAGAAGCCGCATTGATCCGCGCCCTGCCAGAAGCCGAGGGCAAGTTGATCGTCACACCCGGCGTGCGTCCGGTTGGGGCAGCGCTTGGCGATCAAAAGCGGATCGCGACTCCGGCGCAGGCGATTGCCGATGGGGCCGATCATATCGTTGTCGGTCGTCCGGTTTGGACGGCCACCGACCCGCGCAAAGCAGTGGCCGGAATTTTGGCCGAGCTGGCATCGCCACAGGCCACCACCCCAAATATGTAGACGCGCAACACCATTGCGGCAGCGGCCACTTTCGCCCTATGATTGTATCAATAAGGGGCGAAAAAATGGGCCAACGGCAACACAGTGAAGTATTTGACTATCGCACGATCCGCCGCCTGATCGGGTTGCTCGCGGTCTTATTGCCCTGCTCTCTGGTCGCCATCGCTCTGCTGATGGGCTTTGCGATCATGCCGTCGATCTCGGAGTTTTTCTACACACCTGCCCGAGAGGTTCTGGTCGGCACCATCGGCGCGATCTCGATCTTCCTTTTTTGCTACAACGGCCATCCCCGCGATGAACAGCGGGCGAAAACCAATTGGCGCGAGCGGTGGGTCACAGATCGCGTGCTGTCGCTTGCCGCAGCCCTCGGTGCTTTGGGCGTGGCCTTCTTTCCTGTCAAAAGCCAATTCGCGACCGGCATGTCGCCTGACCCAATGTTTGTCCAGCTTCTCGGTGAATGGGGCGCAAGCACATTGCACAAAGCCTCGGCACTGACGTTTTTTGCGGCACTCACATGGTTCTGCCTCGACAACTTTCGCCGCACGCCTGATGCCGCGATTTCGACCGCACGTATGCGGGCCAATCGCGTCTACAAAGCCTGTGGCTACATCATTTTGTTCTGTACCTTGGGGTTGGTCGTTCTGGGCATCGCCGCGAGCCGTTTTGAAACCCTGGCAAATGCAGCGGATCGAAAATTTGTCATTCTGATCCTTGAAGCGGTGTCGCTGTTCGCCTTTTCCGCCGCCTGGATCGTCAAAGGAAAAACCAAGGCATGGTTTCGCGGAGAGTTGTAGAAAACACGCGATTCTCGACAAGAGGCGCAACTTGTGGTAGCCTCAGGGCAACGACGGGCTAAATGTTGCCCCTGTCCATGGGTGTTTTCTCCCGCATCCTTGGAACGCCCCTTCCCCGGCACCTGACTTCCGGGGAGAGGGGTGGTTGGGCAAGATTGATTTCCTCTTGTGTCGGTCTGGGCTAAGATCAGGCGTCTTTATCAGGTCGACCGATGCCCGCCTTTTGCCGAAACTGCTTTCAGGAAACACATGCGGCCCGCCGCTGCCACGCGTGCGGATCGCCGCGCATTGCCAGCCACCCTGAATTGTTTGACCTGAGCATCGCGCATATGGATTGCGATGCATTTTACGCCAGTGTCGAAAAGCGTGAGAACCCAGAGTTGGCCAGCAAACCCGTCATCATCGGCGGCGGCAAACGCGGGGTCGTGTCGACCTGCTGCTACGTCGCCCGCATTCAGGGGGTGCGCTCGGCGATGCCGATGTTTCAGGCGCTGAAGCTCTGCCCGAATGCGGTGATTATCAAACCCCGGATGGATGTCTATGTCGAAGTCTCGCGCGCTGTGCGCAAGATGATGGACGAGCTGACGCCATCGATTGAACCGCTGTCCCTGGACGAGGCGTTTCTTGATCTGAACGGCACACGGAAACTGCATGGCGTGCCACCCGCGATCATGTTGGCGCGTTTGACCAAGCGGATGAAGGACGAACTGGGGATAACCGGATCGATCGGGCTGTCGCACAACAAGTTTCTCGCCAAGATCGCCTCGGATCAGGACAAGCCGCAGGGGTATTCCGTGATCGGCAAGGCCGAGACGCAAGATTTCCTTGCGGCGCAAAAAGTCGGCGTGATCTGGGGTGTTGGCGCTGTGGCGCAGGCCTCGTTGGACAAGGCCGGCATACGGATGATTTCGGACCTGCTGCGCTGGGAAAAGGACGATCTGATCGCGCGTTTCGGCAATATGGGCGAGCGGCTTTATCACTTGGCGCGTGGGCAAGATCGCAGACGGGTGTCGTCGAAAGCGCCGGTCAAGTCGATCTCCAACGAAACCACCTTTTTTGAGGATACCGGCGATCATCACCTGCTCGATGGTCATCTGTGGCGCATGTCCGAAAAGGTGGCGGATCGGGCGAAGGCCAAGGATCAGGCGGGGTGTGTCGTCACCTTGAAACTGAAGAAATCGGACTTCAAATCACTGACCCGCCGGATCACCCTGCCCGATTCAACACAATCCGCCGACCGCATTTACCGCACCGCCCGTGCCTTGATGGACAACGCCGAGAAAGAAGGCCCGTTCCGTTTGATCGGGGTCGGGATTTCGCAGATCGTCGATGCAGCCGAGGCTGACCGCGCAGCGGACCTGCTTGATCCGAACGCCGGAAAACGTGTGCAGGTTGAAAAAGCCACTGACGAAATCAGAAAACGGTTTGGGTCAAAGGCGATTCTCAAGGGACGCTCGTTGCGCTGATTATTCAGCCGCCAGCGCTTGCTGGGAACGTCCAAGATCGGCGATTTTGCGCGTGACCTCTTTCAAGATCAAGCGAATGGTTCCGAAGTCGCTGTTTGGCTCGACGGTTTTTTCGTCCATGTATATCGACCGGTCAATCTCAATCTGGACGGCGTGTTGGCCCTTAGACGGCCGCCCGTAGCGACGCACCATATAGGCCCCCGCGAAAGGCGCATTGCGCGACACGTTAAATCCGGCGTCGGCGAAGATAGATTCGATCTGATCGACGAGATCACCGCCCGCCGACGCGCCAAAACGGTCTCCGATCACGATGTCGGGCCTGCCAGAGGTTGTCTTGGACAACTGCGCGACGGCCTCGCGCGGCATCGAGTGACAGTCGATCAATATCGCCTGACCGAAACGGGCGTGATTCTCGGTCATCAACCGCTGAAGGGTCGCGTGGTAGGGGTGCCAATAGACGTCCAAACGACCGCGCACTTCGTCCATGCCGAGTTTTCCGTAGTAGATCGCCCGCCCGTTGGCCACGACTCGCGGGATCACGCCCAATCCCGTCGCAACGCGTGGGTTCACCCCTTTATGCGGAACGCCTGCAATCAGGGCCGGATCAAGCTCGTCCTCGGCGCGATTGAGATCGACAAAAGCCCGTGGCGCACCCGCCTTGAGAAAAACCGCACCATGATTGGGGGCCGAATCAAACAGGCGATCAACAAAAGCATCTTCCGAACTTCGGATGGTGTGGGCATCCAAAACCGTCTTGCGCAAAAAGTCCCACGAATAGTCGCGCCCGCTATGTGGCGAGGCAAAAATAACCGAGGTATTTCTGCTGGCAGGGTGGATCAGGTGATATGATGCCTTAGGCACGCTCGATTCCTCTGTTTCATCAGGATCATAGCGCAAAAAAATTGTTTACCAAAAGCCCCTTGATCCCCCTTGCGACTCCTTTTATAGACCAGCGGACCGACGCGGAGCTCCGCGTCCTATTTGTTTGGGACGCAGTTGCGAATAGGTTTCATGGGCGATTAGCTCAGCGGTAGAGCACTTCGTTGACATCGAAGGGGTCACAAGTTCGATCCTTGTATCGCCCACCATGAATTCACCGCCCCGTTCCGCAAGGAATGAAGGCACCCGCAAACACAGGCGCTGGTCCGCGCCGCGACAGATTGGAGAGTACGATGAAAGTCAAGAACTCACTTCGCTCGCTGAAGAACCGGCATCGTGATTGCCGCGTAGTCCGCCGTAAAGGCCGCGTCTACGTGATTAACAAGACACAGCCACGCTTCAAAGCCCGTCAGGGATAAGAAGCTGAGCAGCTTTTTGAAAGGCCGTCCTTCGGGGCGGCTTTTTGTTTTTGTGGATTGCGTCGCCTGCGCTAGGCTGTCCGCATGAAACGCCGCACTTTTATCGCAAGCAGTATCGCAGCCTCGGCCGCCGGGCTTCCAAGCGCCCGGGCGCAGCAACCGGGCTTGCATGTTCCACCCGAAGAATCCCCCCACCAGGCCACGTTCATGCAATGGCCGGTCAGTCGAAAGGTGTATCGAGACCGCTATTTCCTAAACATGGTGCAGCAAACGATTGCCGACGTCGCCAACGCGATCGCCGATTTTGAGCCGGTGATTATGCTGGCGGATGCAAGCGAACATAGCGCCATACGCCGAAAGGTGTCGGGCAATGTCACGCTTTGGGACATCCCGACAGAAGACCTCTGGTGCCGCGACTCTGGCCCGTTATTTGCACTCAGCGGCAACGAATTGGTCATCAGCCACCTGCAATTCAACGGCTGGGGCGCAAAGCAGGTTCACGCCAGTGACGGCAAAATCGCCGAACGCGTCGCTGAACGGCTGGGCCTGCGCGTCGTTCCGTCAGGCTTGATCGGCGAGGCAGGCGGCGTCGATCACGACGGTCATGGGCTGTTGATGGCTCATGCCAGCTCGTGGGAGATCGCCAATCGCAACCCCGGCCTGTCGCGCGACGACATCGGAGCGCTATTAATGCAGGCTTACGGGGCCACCGACATCGTTTGGGGCGAAGGCGTCTGGGATCAGGACATCACCGACTATCATATCGACAGTCTTGCACGCTTCACGGGTCCGGGGCGGGTCTTGATGAATTTGCCCAAAACACCCGACCGCTACGACGATTTTCATCAAGCAGCACTGGAAACTTATGATCGGCTGGTTGCCTTTGGGCTTGACGTCGAAACCATCCCCGAGCCCGAGATACGCCGTGTGCAGGATCTGGAGTTCGTCGCCTCATACGCCAATTACTACGCCTGCAACGGCGCGATTATCGCGGCGCAGTTTGGCGACGCGGAAACCGATGCGATCGCCAAGGCGGCCCTGAAACGGCACTATCCGGGACGCGAAATCGTCACGCTCAATGCGGATGCTTTGGGCGAGCTTGGCGGTGGCGTCCATTGCGCAACACAACAAATGCCCGCCGCTTAGGCCGCTATCGCTTCCATTCGACTCCGTCACGTTTTAGCTGGCGCAACATCGCGGCCCAATTCACATCGGTATAGCCATGTGGCCCGTTCGGATCGATCGCCGTGTGGCGCGTCAACGAGGCCACGGCCTCGGGGTCCGGCAAAACGGGGTTGTTAGAGGCGCTCAGAACATCCAGCTGGATTTTGCAGGCCGCTTCGAGGATGTAGAGGTAATAAAACGCCTCTGCCACGGTTCGCCCGGCGGCCAAAAGCCCGTGATTGTGCATAATCATCAACCACTTGTCGCCAATATCTGCGGCCAACCTTTCACATTCCAGATCGCTGTCAGGCGCGTAGGTATAGGGGTGATAACAAACCAGCTCGGATATTTCGATGGCGTGCTGAGACAGGTTCAACAGCCCTTCACCCATCGCCGACACCGCCGCCCCCGCCCGGGTATGGCTATGCAGCGCCACGTTGACATCTGGGCGCGCCTTCAAAATCGCTGTGTGAATCTCATGCCCTGCTTGATTGTAAGGGTAGTCTCCGGACACAACATTGCCGTCAAAATCGACCTTGAGAAGGTTCGAAGCGGTGATTTCGTTAAACAGCAACCCAAACGGGTTCATCAAATAGTGGTTCGGCTCACCCGGAACCCGCGCGCTGAGATGCGTGAAGATCAGATCGGTCCAGCCAAACTTGACGAACAAGTGATAGCACGCGGCAAGGTCGCAACGGACCTGCCATTCTTGCGATGAGATCGTGTAGGTCAAGATTTGTCCCTTTCCAAAGAACGAATGCAAAAATTAGACTGAAACAAAATGAAGCCAACCGATCGCTCGCGCCAAATACATGTAGCCAATCAATAACCCAACGGCGACGATCCAGTGGATCAACCCTTTCAGACGCTTTCCGGGACCAGGGAACCATCTGAAGCGCTTAAGCCATCCATTGACTATGTCCACTATCATTAGGATGAAAACAAAGTGTCTGAACAGCAGATACATGAACACTATGAATAGCAGAAAACCTGCTACCGGGTTGGTTGGCACAACATTCCATGTGCCCGAGTTGGTCGTAGCCGTGAATGTAGTTTCCATTTAAAAACGATTTTCCTTTCACTATCGTGATAAAAGTTCTGACTGACTGAATTGACATGATGACCGCATGATTATTCTCTCCCCAAAGCCGCTTTACGTTCTTTCAGCGCTGTAGCAAGCATTTCCCGAATAGCGGGGTTCCGGCAAGTCTCAAGATTACGTATCTTCACATGGCGCATCTTGGCCCCGGCGCCTTCTAGAAGACCTGTCGGATCGGGCAAAAAGGCCCCTTGAAAGAACCCGAGGTTGACCCATTTCGCATGCGGCAGGATGTAGGTGTAACCTTCGGTCATCTTCTTCGGTCCAACCCCGTAGGTAGCCGCACGATCCCCCATGCGAACAACCTCAACCGCGTTAGAATCAACGGCAAGGATCATGGCCTTCAACGCAATCGCGATCTCGCGCATTTCGGGTGTCATCGTGTCTAGCAGCTGGTAAAATGTGCCGAATTTCGTGTCGGGCATCATGGCCTCCTTGGTCATCTGAAGGATATTGTACACCTAGGCCCTGCTTGTCACCCCTCGGCCCCTAGACCCTCAATGCATTCCCTCGTAGTCTCGTCCCGACCACTCTTTACGAACGGCCCCACATGACCGACGAAAAAGCCCCAAAGTATCAGGTTCTCGCCCGCAAATACCGGCCCGAGACCTTCGCCGATCTCGTTGGGCAAGGGGCGATGGTGCGCACGCTGAAGAACGCGTTTGCGGCGGATCGCATCGCGCAGGCTTTTGTGATGACGGGTATCAGGGGTGTGGGGAAAACCACTACCGCGCGGATCATCGCCAAGGGGATGAATTGCATCGGACCTGACGGCACCGGCGGCCCGACGACCGAGCCTTGCGGAGAATGCGAACACTGCGTCGCGATCATGGAGGGCCGTCACGTCGATGTGATGGAGATGGACGCCGCATCCCGCACAGGTGTTGGCGACATCCGCGAGATCATCGAAAGCGTCCACTACCGCGCGGCCTCGGCCCGCTATAAGATTTACATTATCGACGAAGTTCACATGCTGAGCACCAGCGCCTTCAACGCGCTTTTGAAGACGCTGGAAGAACCGCCCGCCCATGTGAAATTCATCTTCGCCACCACCGAAATCCGCAAGGTGCCGGTGACGGTTCTGTCGCGCTGCCAACGCTTTGATCTGCGCCGGATCGAACCCGAAGACATGATCGCGATGCTCCGGCGGATCGCTGACAGCGAGGGCGCGGCGATCACCGACGACGCCTTGGCGCTCATCACCCGCGCTGCCGAAGGCTCGGCCCGGGATGCGCAGTCGTTGCTGGATCAGGCGATCAGCCATGGTGCCGGAGAAACCACCGCCGATCAGGTCCGCGCCATGCTTGGGCTTGCGGATCGTGGACGGGTGCTTGATCTGTTCAACATGGTGATGAAGGGCGATGCAGCGGCGGCCCTGACGGAATTGTCATCGCAATACGCAGACGGCGCAGACCCGCTGGCCGTTCTACGGGATTTGGCCGAAGTCACCCATTGGATCAGCGTCGTCAAGATCACGCCCGAGGCCGCCGAAGACCCAACCGTCAACCCAGACGAACGCGCCCGCGGACAGGCCTTGGCCGAAGCTCTGCCGATGCGCGTTTTGACCCGCATGTGGCAGATGTTGCTGAAAGCGCTGGACGAAGTCGCGAGCGCCCCCAACGC
>JBELFK010000082.1:0-2941 GCA_042092935.1 Paracoccaceae bacterium
TGAACCTTATCACCGCATCGGCCTTGGCGCATGCAAACCGCTTGCCGATGCTGATGCTTTGCGGCGATACCTTTCTGACCCGTCTGCCGGATCCCGTTCTTCAGCAGATGGAGAACTTCAACGACCCGACCTTTGGCGCCAATGACGCCTTTAAGCCGGTGACCCGTTATTGGGATCGCATAACGCATCCCGCGCAGGTTATTCAGTCTTTGCCCGCCGCGATTGCCACGATGCTTGATCCTGGCGACTGTGGGCCGGCGTTTCTTGGGTTGCCACAGGACGTGCAGGGGTGGACCTATGATTACCCCGAAATTTTCTTTGAAAAGAAAGTGCATCGCATCCGTCGTCAGGTTCCAGATGCAGACGAAATCGCCGATGCGGTCGCCCTGCTGAAAACCGCCAAGCGGCCTATGATTATTGCAGGTGGCGGCGTGCAATATTCCCGCGCTGTCGATGAACTGACCAGCTTTGCCGAGGCGCATCAGATACCCGTCGTCGAAACGATTGCTGGCCGCGCCAATATGGTCGAAACCCATCCGCTAAACATCGGGCCGATCGGGGTGACCGGTTCAGACAGCGCGAATACAATTGCAGAACAAGCTGACGTTGTTCTGGCGGTCGGAACGCGTTTGCAGGATTTCACAACCGGGTCGTGGACTGCCTTCGCCAAGGATGCCCGCTTTATCTCGGTCAACGCCGCGCGCCACGATGCGGGCAAGCACATGTCGCTGCCGGTTGTCGGGGACGCCAAAATGTCGCTTAACGCTATGGCGCATGCCATGGGCGATCACCCCGGCCCCGCCGATTGGGTTTCGACCGCGCAGGCCGAGCGGAAGAAATGGGATGCATATGTTGCCCGAAACGTGTCGTTTGATGGCAACCAGCCCAATTCCTATGCGCAAGCCATTGGCGTCGTGAATGCCCTTTGCGATCGCCGCGACAGGGTCGTGGCGGCAGCAGGGGGTCTTCCCGCAGAAGTAACGGCAAATTGGCGCACGCTTGATATTGGCACGGTTGACGTCGAATTCGGCTTTTCCTGCATGGGTTATGAGATCGCAGGCGCTTGGGGTGCCCGCATCGCGCAAGCCGAACGTGAACCCGAGAAAGACACGATCTCGTTCTGCGGAGACGGGTCTTATCTTATGATGAACTCCGACATCTATTCCTCGGTTTTAACGCAGAAAAAGCTGATTTTGCTGGTGCTGGACAACGGCGGTTTTGCGGTCATCAACAAGTTGCAAAACAACACCGGCAACGAGAGCTTTAACAACCTAGTGGCGGACTCGCCCACAATCCCCGAGGCGTTTGGCGTCGATTTCGAAGCCCATGCGGCGTCGATGGGGGCAGCGGTCGAAACCGTCGCAAACCCAAGCGAATTGGCCGAGGCGTTCAAACGTGCCAAGGCATCCGACAAGACATATGTGATCGTTATGAAGGTCGATCCATACGAGGGATGGACGACGAAAGGCCACACATGGTGGGAGGTCGGAACGCCCCATATCACCGAAAGCGATCGAGTGCGTGATGCGCATGTCGATTGGGAATCCTCGCGCTCAAAACAGCGGAAGGGCGTTTGATGTCGGCCTTGCTGAACGGGATTCGCGGCAATCGTTTCGCCGTCTTTGGCCGCGCGGGCATGGACATGTTCGCAGCTCCGGTTGGAACGAAAAGCGAGGTGGCTGAAACGTTTCAGGCAGACCTCGGCGGGTCTTCGGCCAATATTTGCGCCGGGATCGCCAAACTTGGCGGTCATTCGGCGCTTGTCACGTCGGTATCCGATGATGCCGTCGGTCGGTTCTGTATCAATCGGCTAAAGCATTACGGCGTCGATACCCAATATGTCCGCAAAATCGGCGGAGAATACCGAACCTCGCTTGCGGTTTATGAAAGCTGCATTGAGGATTTCCAGAACGTCATCTATCGCAACGGAGCCGCTGATTTTCAGGTGACCGATGCCGACATGGATGCCGTCAACTACAGTGATTTCACCGCCATTGTTTCAGCCGGAACGGTCTTTGCAGCCGAGCCCTCGCGATCAGCCACCTTCCGCGCGTTTGAAAATGCACGCGCGGCGGGCCTGCCGGTGATTTTTGACATAGATTATCGCCCCTATAGCTGGCCCTCTGCCGAAATCGCCTCCGAGGTTCTTTCGCGCGCTGGCGAAGAAAGCGATTTGATCGTCGGTAACGACGAAGAATTCGGCTTTATGGCGGGTGGCATCGACAAGGGATTGGACAAAGCGCGTGAACTGGCCACAAGACCGGGGCGCATAGTGATCTATAAAATGGGTGAGGCCGGGGCGATTACCTTTGCCGACGGCGTCGAAATCCAGACTGGCATTTACCCAGTGACCGCCGTCAAACCAAACGGGGCAGGGGACAGCTTTATGGCGGGTCTTTTGGTCTCGATCGCGGACGGCCACGATCTGAAAGATGCCGTTCTGCGCGGCTCGGCCTGTGCATCCATCGTGGTTTCACAACCTGGTTGCGCGCCTGCCATGCCAACCCCACCCGAGCTACAAGAATTTCTATCCCGCCATCCCGGTCCTACGGGATCCTGAAAGGACGCCGATCATGCATATCGCACCACATGACAATCAGAACCAAGCCATCGTCGATGTCGGGGATTCCAAGGTGCCCTTGGTGTATTTCAACATCGTCAAATTGAACAAGGGCGATGCGTTTGAATATCAGGTGCCCGGGTATGAAACCTGCATTGTGCCCGCGACTGGCACGGTTGATGTGGACGTCGAGGGGGTGGTTTTCAAAGCGCTTGGCGGGCGTGGCGTGGACGTGTGGGATGGCGATCCACAAGGGGCTTATGTCCCAACCGGCACCAAAGCGACAATGATATGCACCAGCGACAAAGCCGAGGTTTTCATCGCGGGTGCGAAGTACGACAAAGTGCTTGAGCCGTTCGATGTGCGCGAGTTTGACTTGGT
>JBELFK010000082.1:3041-12896 GCA_042092935.1 Paracoccaceae bacterium
TATGAGATGTATTATTTTACAATTCTCGGCGGGCTGACACAGCGCAGCCTTGTGCAGTATTTTCAACCGACCCATTCGGCCCAGCTTGAGACCATTCCCGGCATCAAGGATATGATCGCGAAATTCAAATGACACTGGCGACACTCTCCGACGTTCTTCAACCTGCGCTTAAGGATCACTACGCAGTCGCCGGTTTGGTGACGCTCGGCTGGGAAGATATGCGCGCCTATGTTGCGGCGGCTGAGGCTGAGAATGTCTCGGTCATCCTGCAAGCCGGACCGGGATGTCGCGCGCATACGCCTTTGGCGATCCTAGGCAAGATGTTCCGCCATCTGGCCGAGAACGCATCGGTGCCCGTCGTTGCCCATCTGGACCACGGCTACACCTATGACGAATGCCGCGAGGCTTTGGACAGCGGGTTTACCTCTCTTATGTTCGATGGCTCGCGCAAACCGCTTGCCCAAAACATTGACGAGACCGCGAGGATCGCAGAAATGGCCCATGATGCGGGGATTTCTTGCGAAGGCGAGATCGGTTTTGTTGGATATTCCGGCGGCGAAGGCTCGGCCGGGACGGACCCGGATGAAGCCGCCAAGTTCGCCCGCGAATCCGGTGTGGATGCGATGGCGATTTCTGTCGGCAACGTACATTTGCAGCAAGATCGCGAGGGCGGTTTGGACGTTGAGCGCATTCGCGCCATTGAGGCCGTGACAAGCGTGCCATTGGTCATTCACGGCGGCTCGGGGGTTCCTGTCGCGCAGCGGACAATGCTGGCGCGTGGCTCGAGCATCTGCAAATTCAACATTGGCACCGAGCTGCGCATGGCCTTTGGTGCCGCGATGCGCACGGCGGTCAATGCAGACAAAGACAGGTTTGACCGTGTGCAAATCCTGAAAGAAACCCACGACCCCATGGTTGCCGCGACGCGCACGGTGCTTCGCGCGTTTAAGGCCGCTTAAGACCCAAGCTCGGGACTGGTGATAGCCGTGGCCGCGCGGGCAGCGATTTTTTCTAGACACATGTGTCTATTGCTGTTTCAAATATCCCCAAAGGGTGCCATCGCACCGAGTTTTGGGGGAATTCATGAAGTCGCATTATCAGGCCGTCGTGATCGGCGGAGGTGTCGTCGGGACGTCGGTCCTTTACCATCTTGCCAAATTTGGTTGGAAAGACGTGTGCCTTCTTGAGCGCAGCGTTCTCACTGCTGGGTCAAGCTGGCACGCGGCTGGGGGCTTTCATGCGCTGAACGCCGACCCGAATATCGCCAGCTTGCAGGCCTATACGATCGACCTGCTGGGTGAGATCGAGAAAGAGTCTGGCCAATCCGTCGGAATGCATATGACCGGCGGCATGACGCTGGCGGGCACTCCCGACCGGTGGGAGTGGTTGCAATCGGCCTATCGGACTTTTCAGTCCATCGGGATTGAAGACGTCCATTTGATAACCCCGCAAGAGGCGGCCGATCTGTGCCCGATCATGTCCCCGCACGGTATTCTGGGCGGCATGTGGGCTGATCGCGAAGGCTACGTCGACACCACCGGAACAGTCCATGCCTATGCAGGTGCCGCCAAAAAGAACGGCGCCGAGGTTCATGAGCATACCCGCGTGCTCGATCTGAAACAGACGGCGACGGGGTGGGACGTCATCACTGACAAGGGCACGATCCACACCGAACATGTTGTGAACGCCGCCGGACTTTGGGCCAAGCAGGTCGGGCGCATGGCAGGGATTGAGCTGCCCGTCAGCCCTCTGAACCACCATTACCTGATCTCGGACACGATTCCGGCGGTCGCCGAGCGTGAAGCAGAGCTGCCGCTTGTCGTGGATCTCGAAGGGTTCACCTATATGCGTCAGGACCAAAACGGCATTTTGCTTGGGATATACGAGGTCGATCATCAGCATTGGATGCCGGACGGGGCCCCGTGGGACTATGGGTTTGAGTTGCAGCAAGAGGACCCGGACCGCATCGAACGCGAGCTGACACTGGGATTTGAGCGCTATCCCGCATTGCAGCACGTCGGTGTGAAAACCTGGGTCAACGGCGCGTTTACCTTTGCGCCCGATGGCAACCCGCTTGTCGGTCCGGTGCGCAACAAACAGGGGTATTGGTGTGCGTGTGGCGTAATGGCAGGCTTCCTGCAAGGCGGTGGCGTTGGCAAGTCGCTGGCGGAATGGATGATCTTCGGAGAACCCGAGGCGGATGTCTTTGGCATGGATGTTGCCCGCTTTGGCCCCTACGCGGAGAACAAGCAATTCATCAAGGAAACAACGGGCCAATTCTACACGCGCCGTTTTGTGATGACTTATCCGAACGAACAACTGCCCGCGGGGCGTCCGCTGAAAACATCTCCGGCCTATTCAGACATGACCGCAGCGGGTTGCCGCTGGGGGGCAAGCTGGGGCTTGGAACTGCCGCTCTATTTTGCGCCAACGCCGGACTTTGAAGAAACGCCGACGCTAAAGCGCTCAAACGCCTTTGATATTGTCGCCGACGAGTGCCGCGCGGTGCGCGACGCGGTGGGGCTTCTCGATATTTCGGGCTTTTCGCGTTTTGAGGTCACAGGCGAAGCTGCCGAGGCGTGGCTGGACCGCCTGCTGGCCTGCACCCTGCCAAAACCCGGGCGCGCGAAGCTGGCCCCCATGTTATCACCCGAGGGCAAACTGAAAGGCGATCTGACGGTCTTTAACTGGGGCGACGGCACCTGGTGGATCATGGGCAGCTATTACCTGCGCGATTGGCATATGCGCTGGTTCCACGATCACATGGCTGACGGGGTCACTGTGACGGATATTGCAGATGCAACTGTCGGGTTTTCGCTGTCGGGGCCAAACAGTCTGAAAGTGATAGAAAAGCTGACAGACGGTCCCATCGCCGATCTTGCCTTTATGGGATGTGGGGCGTTTGACATCGGCCTCATGCGCACCAAAATCGGACGGCTGTCGGTTGCAGGCGAATTGGGGTATGAAATCCATTGTTCCGCAGCCGAGCACATCGGGTTGCGCAAACTTCTCATAAGCGCCGGTGCCGATCTTGGGCTTCGCGAGGTTGGTTTTAACGCCTTGCTGAGCCTGCGTTTGGAAAAGAGTTTTGGGATTTGGTCGACCGAATTCACCCAAGGCTACACCGGTGCTCAGACCGGTATGGACCGGTGGATTGACTGGACCAAAGATTTTATCGGCAAGAAAGCGGCGCTAGCTGAGCGCGGCGCAAACGGTCCCAGTCAGCGGATCGTGACGCTTGAGATTGACGCCAGCGACGCCGATGCGTCGGGGTATGAGCCGGTTTGGTCTGACGGTCGGCGGGTCGGTTTTGTAACCTCGGGCGGCTACGGTCACACGGTTGGCAAGTCTCTGGCGTTGGCCATGGTCGATCAGGATTATTGCACGGTTGGGACGGATTTGCAGGTTCATATCGTCGGGGCCGAGCGGCGCGCCAAGGTCATTGCTCCTTCGCCCTATGATCCCACGGGCAAAGCGATGCGGGGCTAGGGCATGGCTGGGTCTTCCTCAAATTCTCGCGGTCGACGGCGCAAGGCAGGCGAGGCCGCGCCGTCCAAGCGTGTTGTGGATTATCACAGCCTTCGCAATCCCTTTCCGCAGATGGAGGTATTTTCCGCCGATCAGATTGGATCGATGCACCAGACGGCTTTGCGCACGCTTGAAGAGTTGGGCATGAAGGTTCTTTTGCCCGAAGCGGTCGAGGTCTATCGAAAGGCCGGTGCACGCATTGTCGGCGATATGGTTTACATCGGGCGCGATATTGTTGACGCCGCGCTGGCGACCGCCCCGAAGTCCATCGTCGGTCGCGCAGGAGTGCGCGAAAAAGACCTGACGTTCGAGCTTGGCCGAATGATGTTCCAACCTGGGGCAGGGGCGCCGCATGCCACCGATCTTGTGCGGGGGCGTCGCCCCGGATCGGCGCAATCCTACAGGGAGTTTACCAAACTCAACCAGCATTTCGACGTGCTTCAAATGCTGTCCCCTTCGGTTGAACCGCAAGATGTCCCCACGCATTTACGGCATTATTTCACGACCGAAGTGCAATTGACGCATTCGAATAAGTTTCCCTTTGTGTTCTCGCGCGGCACACCTCAGGTTATGGATTCTTTTGAGATGTTGCAGGGTTTTCGCGGGGTCTCGGACGCGGAATTTGCAGCCAATCCGCACTGCTACACGATCATCAATACCAACAGCCCGCGCACGCTGGACATTCCCATGGCGCAAGGGTTGATCGATTTCGCCCGTCACCGGCAGATGTCCATCGTCACCCCGTTTACCCTGATGGGCGCGATGGCCCCGATCACGGTCGCCGGGGCTGTCACGCTGAGCCATGCCGAAGCACTGGCCGCCATTGCGCTAACGCAACTGGTCAATCCCGGTGCGCCGGTTTGCTATGGGACGTTCACGTCGAATGTCGACATGAAATCCGGTGCCCCCGCCTTTGGGACGCCTGCGCATTTCCAAGCCTCGTTGGCGGCGGGGCAAATGGCGCGATTGACAGGATTGCCGTGGCGTTGCGCTGCGGGATCGGCGTCGAACTCAAACGACGTGCAGGCCGCGAATGAAAACCAGCTTGGCCTGTGGGGGTCGCTTTCGGCTGGGGCGACGGTCATCATTCACGCGGCAGGCTGGCTTGAGGGCGGGCTGAGCGTCTCGTTCGAGAAGCTGGTCACAGACGTCGAAGTGTTGAACATGATCGCTGAACTCTGTGCCGGACAGAATGCAGGAACCGATGAGGTCGGGTTTGAAAATGCCTTGTCGCATGTCGACCCAAGCGGGCATTTCTTTGCAACCCCCCAAACGATGGAGCGTTACGACACCGAGTTTTATGAACCCATCGTGCATGACTACGCCAATTTTGGCACATGGACCGAAAGAGGGGCGCGCGATGCCAATACGCGGGCAACCGATGTCTGGCAGCAAATTGTTAATGCAGAGCCGGTCGTCAAGGTTGACGGTGACCGGCTTGAGGCGTTGCAAACTTACATCGCCAAGCGTACCGCTGACGGTGGCGCACCGCCGGAAAGTTGACAGATGACCAAGCGCCCGTCCCCTTTGTTGCACCGCGATGATCCACAAAAGGATCCGTTGATCGGCCACGTGAAAGTCACCCGACAGGATTGGTTGAACATGGCCAGAAACGTCCTGATAACCGACGGAGCGGGCGAGGTGAAAATCCTCGGACTCGCCAAGCGAATGGGCGTATCTAGGTCGAGTTTTTACTGGTATTTCAAGGACCGAGCGGATCTTCTCTCGGCGCTTTTGGACGAATGGGAGCACCGAAATACCACCCAGATTGAGGCCCATTGCCAGCTGCCCTCAGACACGATCTCAGAGGCCGTTTGCAATTTTTTCCGCTGTTTCATCGATCCGAAACGCTTTGACCGGGGATTGGACTTTGCCGTCCGCGAATGGTCACGCCGCGACCCTGCATTGCGCTTTCGTGTCGATACCGCTGACAAACGCCGGATTGAGGCTGTCAAATCTGCGTTTTCCCGCCACGGGTATCGTGACACCGACGCTGACGCCCGCGCACGGATCTTGTATTTCATGCAGCTTGGGTATCATGCGCTTGAAGTGCACGAGGAAATGGAGACCCGCATGTCGCGGTTGGGGCCGTATCTGAGAGGCTTTACGGGCCAACAACCCGACCCCAAGGCGATGACGGATTTCTTGGCTTACGTCTCAGCACTTCCGGAAAACTGAACGCCTTCAAGACGAGCATTAACCTATGTTGATGCCCTGTCGGACCAGATCGTCGGTGACCTTGCGAATGCTAGAGTCAAGGATATCGAACATTTGGTCAATCTGACTGCTGGTAATAATCAGCGGAGGCGAAAACACGCACATGTTGATTATGGGGCGCAGGATCAGACCGTTTTCCTGACAGTGTGCATCGATCATTGCCCCGACGGATTTATCAAGTGCAAGGACATCCTCGGCTGAGGCATCGGCCACGCATTCCACACATCCCGCAAGGCCTTTGCCCCGCGCATCGCCCACCAGCGGCAGGTCGCCCAACGCTTGCAAGCGGGCCTCAAAATGGGGTGTGATTTCACGCACGTGCTCAAGAATGCCATCGCGCTCAATGATTTCGATGTTCTTCAAAGCGGCGGCGGCACAGACGGGATGGCCGGAATAGGTGAACCCGTTTGAGAATGTCGCGCCGTGGGATCTATCGCCGGAAATCTCGTCCACCAGTCGATCCGAAATTATGCAAGCCCCCATCGGTACATAGCCCGAGGTCAGACCTTTGGCGCAGGTGATGATGTCAGGGACAATCTCGAACACGTCCTCTGATGCGAACCAGTGCCCCAGACGCCCAAAGCCGGTCACCACCTCGTCCGAGATATAGAGAACGTCGTGCTTGCGGCAAACCTCAAGACAGCGTTTGTGATAGCCGGGCGGGGGGACAATCACACCGCCCGAGCATAAGATCGGCTCGGCGATAAAGGCTGCCACGCGGTTTGATCCCAAGGTTAGAATGGCATTCTCAAGATCGGTGACTTTTTCCTCCAGAAACGCCTCGATGCTTTGGCCGTCGGCGCGGCGGTACGGGTTCACGTCTGGCAGAAAATGCGCAAGGTCCGTTGCTTGGTCCAGCCAGCCCTTGTCGCGTTCCTTGCCCGACACCGAGGCCGCGAGATAGGTCGATCCGTGATAGGCCTTTTGGCGAGAGATCACGATCTTTTTGTCGGCGCATCCCAGCACATTATTGCGAAACTGCACAAATCTAAGGGCCGTATCCACAGCGGTTGACCCCCCGGTCGTGAAAAACACGCGGTTCAGATCGCCGGGTGTCAGTTCAGCGATCTTTCGGGCAAGTTGCGACGGGACGGAATTGGCATTGTTGAACGGTGAGAAATAGGGGATCTCAAGCGCCTGCCGCGCCATCGCTTCGGGAATTTCGGTGTTTCCATAGCCGATCTGAACGCACCACATGCCCGCAGGTCCATCGATCAGGCGCTCTCCGATTTCGGTGGTCAGGTAGATGCCCTGACCGCCTTCGGTGAACGTGCGTTCGTTGTTGCCGATGTATTCCATGCCTTCCCACGGGTGCACGAAATGATCGTTGTCCCATTTGCGGTTCATTTCGAAATCAGAGTTGCGCAGAGTCATGGTGGCATCCTATGTAATATACATCACAAAATGAACGGACGTTCATACAATTGTCAAATCAATATTTGGATTCTATATTGGCGGCGCCAGCAAAGCTGTAGATATTTCCGATGAACAAAAGGGTAAGCAGCGCCATGATAGACGATGTGCAAACGGAGGACGGTCAAAACGCCCGAGAGCTTGGCAAGTCGAAAAACCGCCGTCATCTTCTTGAGTCCGCCGCTAACGCGATCCACAAATTCGGCGTGCGCGGCACAACGATCGCCGTCATCCAGCAGGAATCGGGCCTGTCGCGCGGTATGATTAATCTGCACTTCGGGACGAAGGAATACTTGCTGCTCGCGGTCGCCGAGGATTTGGCCGGACATTACAGCGCCCGCTGGCACAGCGTCGCGCAGGATGAAAGCCTTTCGCCAAAAGAAAAGCTGGAAGGGGTCATTCGCGTCGAGCTGTCCCACGATGTCTTAAATGAGCGTGACGCAGCGATCTGGTTTGCGTTCCGCTCTGAGGTCGTGTCGCGCCCTGAGTATCGCGCCTACATCGACTCTCGGGATGCCAACTTTTGCAACATGATTGTCGAAATCTGCGAAGCATTGGTGGAAGAAGGGGGCTATTCAAACGGCGACGCGCAATTGTCCGCAAATGCGCTTATCGCATTGTTTGAGGGCATTTGGACCGACTTTCACCTTCATTCGGACCGTTTCGACCGAAAAAATGCCGAGCAAACCTGTCTCTACGTCGCACGGCGGTTGTTTCCCAAGCATTTTTAGGTGGGGCCAGCCAAGGCAGGGTGGGCGTTATCGCTTCGCTGGGCGGCAGGTGGATTCGCGTAAGATAAGGTTGGCCTCAAGCTGAATCGCCCTTGGGCTTGGGGTGCCCTCAATCAAGCGGATGATGCTTTCGGCTGCGCGTGTGCCCATCTCGCGGTTGCGCAATTGCACGGTCGTCAGAGTTGGAGAGACTTGCGAAGCAAGGTCCAGATTGTCAAAGCCGGTGATCGACATATCCTTTGGAACCGAAAGTCCGGTATCACGTGCCTCGAACAATGCACCTATTGCCAACACGTCGTTGCCGCAGATCGTGGCTGTAATCTCGGGCGCGGTCTGCATGAGCGAGCGAAACCCAAGCCGACCGTCCTCATAGCCAAAGTCGCACTCGATAAAGTGCTTTGGGTTGAAGGCGATCCCATGCTCGGCCAAGGCGTCTTGGATGCCCAGCCGCCGTTGCGCGGCGCGGTCGTTTGAGGCTGCATAGAAATCCAGGCATCCGATGTCACGATGCCCAAGCTCGATCAGGTAGTTGGCGACATTTTGCGCCGCCATTCTGAAATTCGGTCCAATTGAGTAGTGCGGGCTGTCGGGGGCGAAGATGTTGAAGTTGATGAACGGCAATTTGCGGCGCTCGAGTAAATCGTAAAGCTCGGGTGACCGTTGCTCTCCGCAGAGGATAACCGCATCAACGCCACTTTCGATCAATCCGCGAAGCTCGGTTTGCTCCTGCTCGGGGTCAAAGCCATAGGCACCCAAAAGCAGCGTGTAGCCCGACTTGCTGATTTCTTTGTGTAGGGAGCCAATAAATTTCGTGAAGATCGAATCTTCGATTGTCGGCACCAACAACCCGATACGACGATTGACCTGCGAGCCGAGCTTGCGGGCCGCACTGTCTGGTATGTAGCCTAGCTGGTCCGCTGCCAGATGAACGTGGTCTCGCGTTTCGCGGCGCACAGTTTCAGGGTGGTTGAAAACACGAGAGACTGTCGCGACCGACACGTTGGCCAGTTTTGCAACCTCACGGATACCGCTGGCCGGTTTGGCATGGCTTCCTTTCGCTATTTCTGCGGCTTTTTGCATTTTGAGTGTTTCACAGTCTCCATGACCAACTTTCAATTTGTAACGGTTACATTGAATTTGCAACACCCAATACAAATCACGCGATATGCATATGAAAAATCGTGTAAATGAGTTTGTTGACAGGTGAAAACGGTTACATTATCGATGCTCTTGTAACATTAGGTGCGGTCCTCGTTGCGATTCCGTTTCGCGTATTTGAGGGGTGCGGTTATAGTTGCAATGTTCCGGTCGAAGAGAGCCGGATTTTAGGGAGAAAAATATGACTATTAAGAACAAATTCGCAGCCGCCGCGTCTGCTCTTGCTGTTGTCGCAAGCGCTCAGGCAGCCTCTGCACAAGAGATCACGGTTGCATATTTCCTCGAATGGCCAATGCCGTTTGAATATGCCAAGCAGATGGGTGCCTACGAAGAAGCCATGGGCGTGGACATCAACTGGGTTTCATTTGAATCCGGTGTGAAAATGTCGGCTGCGATGGCATCGGGCGACGTTCAGCTTTCTGTAAGCCAGGGTCTACCACCATTTGTTGTTGCAACATCAGCCGGTCAGGATCTTCAGATCCTCGACGTTGCTGTGTCTTATGCTGACAACGACAACTGCGTTGTGCGTTCCGAGCTTGAGATTGACAAGTCAAACGCAGCAGAGCTTGCAGGCAAGCGCGTCGCCGTTCCACTTGGAACCGCTGCGCACTACGGTTTCCTCAAGCAGATGAACTATTTCGGCGTTGATATTGAGTCGATGGACGTTGTTGACATGGACCCAACCGATGCAGCCGCTGCAATCGCTCAGGGGTCAATCGATATGTTCTGTGGCTGGGGGGGATCGCTTCGCCGCGCACTTGAGCACGGCAACGTTCTTCTGACAGGCGACGAGAAGACCGAGCTTGGT
>JBELFK010000083.1:0-4161 GCA_042092935.1 Paracoccaceae bacterium
TCCCGACCCGTGGCCGCCGTGACCTTTGTGCATGAAAAAGTGCATGCCGACGCAAAGCAACAACGGCAACCAGAGTAAAAGCCCGCTACTTAGGATCACGGCGCGGTTTTCGTAACCGAGCAAAAGCCCGCTGACGGTCAACGCAATTATCATGTACCGGCCAGCCTTTGTACGCCAATATGAGGGACGCTGGACGTCAGCGTCAGGCGTGTCGGTGTCGTCGCTGCTCTGCGGTACAACTTGAGTTGCAAGTGCCTGTTTGTCGATCATTGGGATACCTCTTACCAAGCGATGCCGTTCTCGGAATCGACAAGAATAGTTTCAAGGGTTGCGCGGGGTGAAAGCCCCTCTAGTGCACGGATCGCTGCATCCAACCGGCGCGCGACGTTGTAGCCTTGGGCGGCGGCCTCGGTTGGCGGTGCGTCAAACAGATTCTGGTAACGCGCCGCGAAACTGTCGGTCGTGTCAGCGTCCCGCCAAGTGTCGGGAAGCATGCCGATTTGAATCTCGAGTCCACCTGCCATCTCGCCCGCAAGCGAATCTGGCGGCAAACCTTCACCGTCCATCAAAACGACCACGTCAGGTGGGATTTGCGGCGTTCCGACCAACCCGACAACCTGACCCGTTGCATCAACAGGAAGCGGTAATATTTGCACATCCAACCCGCCAAGGTGACCATCGGAGGTTTCGTTCGCATGCCCATCGCGTTCATCAGCCGCCAACAAGAACCCGTTGACCGCCTCTTGCAGGCGCGTCTCGCGCATCTCGCCGGATATATATAGCGCCGCCGTGAACTCATGGGCGACCGCTGCATTCGCCGAAAAGGTGGCCGCAATTGCGGCCACCCCGATTAGGGCGTGCGCCGCCCTCATATTTTTGCGGCTTTCAATCGCAACGAATTGAGCACGACCGAGAGGGATGAGGCGCTCATGGCAAAGGCCGCGAATATCGGTCCGATCAGGATGCCGAAGAACGGGAACAGGATGCCCGCGGCAATCGGAACGCCAGACGCATTGTAGATCAAGGCGAAGAACAGGTTCTGGCGAATGTTGCGCATGGTGGCGCGTGCCAGTCGGCGGGCCCGTACAATGCCGTCCAGATTGCCCCTGACCAGCGTGATCCCCGCGCTTTCGATAGCCACATCGGCACCAGTGCCCATGGCAATACCGACATCGGCCTGCGCAAGCGCCGGTGCGTCGTTCACGCCGTCACCCGCCATGGCCACTTTGGCACCTTGCTCCTGCAATTCGCGAATGATCCGCGCCTTGTCTTCGGGCAATACGTCTGCACGGATTTCATCAATCCCCAATCGTGCCGCGATGGCCTTGGCGGTACGCTCGTTATCGCCTGTGGCCATAATGATCTTGAAGCCAAGCTCATGCAAATCGCGGATCGCCGCCGGTGTGGTTTCCTTGACCGGGTCGGCAACCCCGACGAGCCCAGCAATGGCCCCGTCAAGCACGACGAACATGACGGTTTCTCCCTCGTCGCGGCGCGCATTGGCCTTGTCGGTCAGCTCGCCCGCTTCAAGGCCCAGTTCACGGATCATCGCCAGATTGCCCAACGCCACGGCCTTGCCGTCAACGGTGCCTTTCACACCCTTGCCGGTCACGGCCTCAAAATCCTTAGCGTCAGCCATATCGACACCGCGCTCTTCGGCACCGCGCACGATGGCCTCGGCCAGCGGGTGTTCCGAGCCGCGCTCCAGCGAGGCTGCAAGCCGCAAAACCTCGGCCTCGTCATGGCCTTCTTCCGGCAGGACGGCGACGAGTTTGGGTTTGCCTTCGGTCAGTGTCCCGGTCTTGTCGACGATCAGCGTGTCGATCTTCTCAAACCTTTCCAAGGATTCGGCGTTCTTGATTAACACACCGACCTGCGCGCCGCGCCCCGTTGCCGTCATAATCGACATCGGCGTGGCAAGACCTAGCGCACAGGGGCAAGCGATAATCAAAACCGCAACGGCGGAAACCAGAGCATAGGACAGCGCCGGATCCGGCCCCCAGACCGCCCAGGAGATGAACGACAGGATCGCAATTCCAATCACGGCCGGAACGAAGAATCCTGCAACCTTATCGGCGTATTTTTGGATCGGTGCCCGCGACCGCTGGGCGTTTGCAACCATCTCGACGATCTGGCTCAGCATCGTATCGGCCCCCACGCGGGTGGCCTCCATAATCAGGCTGCCGGTGCCGTTGATCGTGGCCCCGGTCACGGGATCTCCGTCGACCTTTTCGACTGGAACGGGTTCACCCGAAATCATGCTTTCGTCGATCGACGAGCGGCCATCCACGACCACACCATCAACTGGAACCTTGTCGCCCGGGCGCACGCGCAGCCGGTCGCCCACCTGCACATCCTCCAATGGGATTTCTTCTTCGGTGCCGTCGGCGCGGATAACGCGGGCGGTCTTGGCCGCCATGTCCAGCAGAGCACGGATCGCCTTGCCCGTGCCTTCGCGGGCGCGCAATTCCATCACTTGGCCCAGTAGAACCAGCGTGACAATCACTGCGGCGGCTTCAAAATAGACGCCGACCTGCCCGGTTTCGGGGTTGCGAAAGCCCGAAGGGAAAATCTGCGGGGCAATCACCGCTACCATCGAAAAGGCGTAGGCTGCCGCCACACCCATGCCGATCAGTGAGAACATGTTCAGGTTCATCGTGCGAAACGAGTTCCAACCGCGCACAAAGAATGGCCAGCCGGACCACAGGATCACTGGCGAACCCAGTGCGACCTCGATCCAAAGCGTGGTGCGCTCGCCGAAGAATTCACGCACTTCCGGGAAACCCAGATAAGGCGACATGGTCAGGATGAGGATCGGGATTGTCAGAGCTGTGCCGACCCAGAAACGTTTTGTAAAGTCCACCAGTTCGGGATTCGGACCTTCGTCCGCCATGGCGCCAGACTCAAGTTCAAGCCCCATGCCACAAAGTGGGCAGGACCCGTGATCGGTCTGGCGGACCTGCGGGTGCATCGGGCAGGTGTAGACCGCGCCCGTCCAGCCTTTGGGAACGATGTTGTATTTGCCGTCGTCCGGCGTCGCGGCCCCGTGGTGGTTATGCCCATGGTGGTCGTGCCCGTGGTGGTCGTGCCCGTGGCTTTCAGCCTCGCTTTCGGGCACGAGATGCATTCCGCATTTTGGACAGTCACCGGGACCGTCTTGCCGAACCTCTGGATGCATCGGGCAAACGTAGGTTTCGGATTTGGCGTCATGTGCGCCATGTGCTGCGTGGTCGTTCATTCAAAAGTCCTCTCAAACGGATTCGTATCAAGTGTAGGCATTCCAGTTACTGGAAGGTCAAGTCATTCTCCGATCGATCGGAGCGATTTTTCAAGAATAATAGAAACCCCAATCGCATTCGACGGATGAGGTATCGTGTCGGTTGTCAATATCTTTGCTGCACCGGCAGCCAGAATGGTGTCGTAGGCCCCGTCAGCAAAGACCGCGTGGATGGCGATACACACTGGCGCAGCCGTCCCGGACGCAACCAACCGTTCAACGGCGCGGGCCATCGTGTTTCCAGAAGAAGCAATGTCATCAAGAATAACCGGTGTTCCCTCTTGCAATGCTGCGCTTTCAGGGACGCTGACGTCAACGCTGCGGTCGCCTGATCTGATTTTGCGCAGAACCTCGTAGGGGCGTCCAGCAAGCTGTGCGACCTCGGCGACCCATTGCTGACTTTCGCTGTCGGGACCAAGAAGGACGGCATCGGGGATATTCTCGCTGATCCATCGCGCCAGGATCGGGGCCGAAACCGCACGTTCCGCGGGCATTGAGAAAACATCGTTGAGATCGGCGATCCGGTGCAAATGCGGGTCGACGGTTACCAGCCAGTCAAAGCGCTCGCTCAGAAATTGCGCAAACAATGGTGCACTCAGCGCCTGTCCGGGTTGAAAGCGACGGTCTTGGCGCATGTAGCCAAGGTAAGGAGCGATCAAGCCGACGCGACGCGCGCCCATGTCGCGCGCGGTTGCCGCCGCAAACCGCAACGGCAGCGCAAGGCGGTCAGGGTCGCGCAGAGTTGCAAGAACCGCAACATCGGCCCCATCCAGACCATCTGGCAGGGTCACAAGGCTTTCGCCATCCGGGAAATGATGCCAGTCGATGGCGCGCACATCTGCGCCAAGCGCGATGGCCAATTTCTCGGCCAGAGATTGAATTTC
>JBELFK010000083.1:4171-12889 GCA_042092935.1 Paracoccaceae bacterium
CGGGAAAGGGTAAAAGGATCATGACGCCTCCTCGGTCAACGTCAATACGTCGGTTTGAGCGTTGGCATAGGCGAGTGCATAGGCCAGTTCGCCCGGGGTTTCGGCGTGGAGTTGATAGAGCGGTTGGCCTGCATCGACATGATCGCCGACGTTGACCATCAAGCGCACACCAGCCATTCTCTGGCGCGGGGCCCCCGCCAGCTTCGCGATGCGTGCGATTTTGCGATTATCAATTGACGCAAGCATCCCCGCATGCGGGGCGCATATCTCAATCTGTTGTGCGGCAGTTTCAGGCTCTTGGAACCCGCCCTGCGCTGCGCAAATCGCCATAAACTTTCGCTCAGCCGCGCCACTGTCTAATAGTTCCTGCGCCACGAGACGCCCCTGTCCAACAATTGCGTCGGGGGCGAGGTCAAGCAAACGCCCAGCCAAATCCAACGCGCGATTTCGAAGATCGGCGGGGGCGTTCGGACTGCACCGCAAGACGTCCAGCACATCGATGGCTTCAAGCGACGGCCCGATCCCGCGCCCGACGGGGGCCGTGCCATCGCTGACTTGCAAAGCAATGTTCAAACCCATCGCTTTTGCGACGTCGACCATGCGCACTCCAAGCGTTTCCGCGGCCTCGACCGAGCGGACCTTGGCGGTTGGTCCAACAGGGATGTCGATCAAAACATGGGTTGCACCTGCGGCAGACTTCTTCGACAGCACGCTGGCGACCAATTGGCCGGTCGAGTCAAAATCAAGCGGGCGCTCGACACGGATGAAATGATCGTCTGCGGGACTAAGGGCAAGCCCTCCGCCCCAAACGACGCAGCCACCTTCGGCTTCAACCACGCGGCGCAACGCGGCTGTATCAAGCGCAACGGGTGTCATAACCTCCATCGTGTCGGCCGTTCCTGCGGGCGAGGTTATTGCGCGGCTAGACGTTTTCGGGATCAGGTATCCGGCCGCCGCTACAATCGCGACGACAATCGGCGTTGTCCGGTTTCCGGGCAAACCACCGACGCAGTGTTTGTCGAGAATAGTCCTGTCGCCCCAATCAAGCACCTGTCCGGCATCTTTCATGGCACGGGTCAGAGCAATGGTCTCATCCGTATCCAGGCGATCGCCCGCACAAGCGGTCACAAAAGCAGCAAGATCGAGATCCGTAAGGCGACTGTCGAGTGTATCGCGCACGATTGCCGCAAACCCGGTATGATCCAACCTGTCCCCATAGGCCTTTGCGCGGATGATCGACGCGGATGCCGGTGGTTTAGGATGTGAAAAGACCCCCCTATCGCCCGCCTTCGCATCCAGCGCACTCCACGCTGAAGGAGACAAGGCGGCGACGTCAACGGCAAGCCATGCGTCGCGTTGCACCACGTTCAAGGTCGCAATGATCCACCGATCCTCAATGTCTATGCGAACGCGGGTTTGTGCGGCGAACCCCTCGGAGCGACAGATGTGGCAGTCTTCGTTCATGTAGACGACCGGTTGCCGATAGGTGTCGATGCCTGCCGGAACGAGAGAAAGTGTTTCGCTCATCGTGGCCGATCCAGATAAATAGACTCAAGATGCTCGGGCACCCGCACAGGTCGTTCAAGTTCATGTTCGACACGAAAGCGCAAACTGTCCGAGGCCGAGGGCTCTCCGTGCGTCAGATAGGTCATCTCGGGCGCAGGGCCAGCCGCCATCCACCGCAGAATTTCGTCGGCGTCGGCGTGCCCAGACACCGTTTGCAACTGCACGACCTCGGCCTCGATTGCGTAGTCTTTGCCAAACATGCGCAGGGAGCGGGCGCCATTGGCCAATGCTGCGCCACGGGTGCCGCCGGCCTGGAAACCTGACAACAGGATCGTGTTGCGCCGATCACCGCCAAAACTGGCCAGATGGTGTAAAATGCGCCCTCCGGTCAGCATGCCACTTGCGGAAACGATAATCATCGGGCCATGGCGTGTGTTCAGCTCTTTCGATTGTTCAACGGTGTTCACACGTTTGGCCACCTCGAACATCGCCGCGCAGTCTTTTCGGCTGACGTGATGTTCTGCGTGGTAATTGTGATAAATCTGGGTTGCATCGACGGCCATGGGACTGTTGAGAAAGACGGGAACATAAGGGATGTCGCCCCGCGCGATCAGTCGCGCGATATAGAGCATCAACCCCTGCGCGCGACCAACGGCGAAGGACGGGATCAAAACCGTTCCACCTCGGGCAAATGTACGTTTCAGAACTGTCGCAAGCTCGGCTTCCGGGTCGGTTTTTGGATGAAGTCGATTGCCGTAGGTCGATTCACAAACCAAGACATCTGCCCTGCCAAAGGGCTTGGGGGGCCGCATCAAAGGATCGGGATCATGCCCCAGGTCACCGCTAAAATGGACGACCCTGCCATCAATCTCGAACCGGATTTGTGCCGCCCCGAGAAGGTGTCCTGCTGGGATGAACCGCGCAGAAATGCCGTTGCCAAGATCGATTTTCCGCTCAAACGGATGGCGGTCAAAGCGTGCCAAGGCCGCATTCGCGTCTTTCAAAGTATAAAGGGGCGTTGGATTTTTGTGTTTGGAAAACCCGCGACGCGCGGCGTATCGCGCTTCTTCTTCCTGAATGTGACCGCTGTCGGGCAGGATAAGACCACAGAGATCTGCCGTTGCATTTGTGCAATGAACGCGTCCGCGAAATCCAGCGCGGATGAGCGCCGGCAAATAGCCCGAGTGATCCAAATGGGCATGTGTCAAAAATACCGCGTCGATCGAATTGGGGCGCACGGGAAATGGCCTGCGATTTCGGGCGCGAAGTTGTTTGAAACCCTGGAACAAGCCGCAATCAATTAGAATGCGTTGCCCCAGGGCCTCGATAAGATAGCGCGAACCGGTGACGGTGCCAGCCGCTCCGAGAAAACGGAGTTTTGGACGCGCTGTCGGGATCATGCGCTGGCCTCTTTATATGCGAACACATTGAAGAGACCGCCGAAGATCAGGGCGACAAACCACCCGTAGAGAAAACTCTCGATCAATCCGACGATAAAGCCAAGAGGTGTTAGCCAGACAAACCCAGGTAACAATCCAGACCAACTTTGGTTCATGGCGAAACCGGGGAAGATCAGGTCAAAGACGACGCAAATCAGATAGGTCGCAACCAGAAACAGGCCAAGAGCCCAACCCAAAGGGACAATGGGAATCTGTGCGCTACCGGACGCGCGGTTTGCACCCATAATTCGGGTGCCAACTGTCAGGCGCAAGGCGAGGAAAAGTAACACTACAACGACGGTAAAATAGAGAAATGGAACCATGACGCATTCCTTTCATGTCAAGTTACGGTTCGATGGGCGCGCCGTGACCGATGTTTCAGCCGACGGCGCAAGCGACGCCAGCGCAGGGCGAATGCTCTGCGCTGTATTCAGTCAATTCTGGCCGCAGCGACAACCGGAAGACGCGGGAATGTCGCGAGCGAGTTCCTCAGTTGGTGCTTCGACCTTTGGTGTCGCCTTTGAGTCGTGTTTGCCGCCACAACATCCAGACGCTTGTTGAGCGGAAGGTTCAGAAGAAATTCCGGAAATTTCCTGAGTGTCCATTTTGATCTCCAATATTGTTGCTTCGTCCTGTAGACGTTGCTTGACGCAAAGCATTACAGACGATGCCGGACAAAATCGGATTTGGTCGCATTGCGATCCATTCTATGGATCGTATTCAGGTGGGTCAGCAGTAGGGAGGCGGGTTTGCCCAAGAACCAAACACAAAGGCAATCGATCCCCGTCGAAGCGGATCTCGTCATACTGTCATTTCTGGGCCACTTTGCCTGGGAATTGTTGCAAGCGCCCTTGTTTTCGAGCCTGACGGGCAAAGATCACGTCACCGGCATTCTGATCTGCCTGCAAGCCACGATCGGAGATGTGGGAATTGCCCTCGCTGCATTTTGGTTGGCCGCCCTGTTTGGCGGTGGTCGCGGTTGGGCCTCAAGGCCCAGTGCTGTTTCCGTCGGGGTTTTCCTTGCGACAGGGCTTGTCGCGACCGTGGGCTTGGAATTCCTCAACACCGAAATCCTAAACCGTTGGAGCTACGGACCTAATATGCCGCTCTTACCCATCATTGGGACAGGGCTATCCCCGCTGCTGCAATGGCTTTTCGTTCCGATGCTGGTGCTTTGGTATCTCAATCGGTTGTCGCGCCACTCGAACTGAGCCAACATTTCTCAGATGCCGTAAGACCATGCGGGCAATCGGCCCATGTGAACGTCAACGTTTTCACGACCGGCGACGTTTTCGACGGCAATGCGAACTGCGTTTTCTTCCAAATCACTGTCAGCAACGCCCCAAACCTCGACTTTGCCATCCTCAACCGTGAAGTTGATTAAATTGACAGCGGCTCCGGGAACCTCTTTCAAGGCTTCGTCGATCCTGACCCGCAACACCCGATCATCCTGGGTGGGTGCCTTGAAGGCCTGATTGGGCAAAGCGGACAAGGCACGCAACAAATTTGCGCGACTTACGATCCCAACGACGCGGCCAGACCGCAAAACTGGCACCCGCTTGATCCGATGCTTTTCAAGCAATCGGGCAATATCGGCGATCGGCGTATCTTCCTCGACCGAGACGACCGCTTGTGTCATCACGTCGTCAATGCTCTGGCTTCTTATCTGGATAAAGTCCTTCACCGGATCTGTCGCCAATCCGCCCAGCAGGTCAAGCCACCACGACCGACGCGGACCGTCCGAACCACGCACACGACGCATCAAATCCCCTTCGCTAAGCAGCCCTTTCAAGGTGCCATCAGCATCGACCACCGGCAGCGCACTGACGTGATTATCGAGCATCGCGCGTACGGCGTCCTCAATCCGTCCATCGAGTTGCACCGAAATGACTTTGGACGTCATAATATCGCTTGCTTGCATGATACTTCTCCTTTGGTGTCGTCAAATCCTGCGGCACCGTCAGGTGCCGATCACGAGTTGCAGATCGTCGCCCAATTCATAGGGCGGAATATCGAGGTTGCGCGGCGCCGGACCTTTTCGGATACGCCCTGACGTGTCGTAGTGCGACCCGTGGCAAGGACAGAACCAGCCACCATATTCACCGACCGCTGATCCGTCCTGACCAAGCGGGATGCATCCCAGATGTGTGCAAACGCCGATCACGATCAGCCATTCGCCAGCTTCGTCCGCAGCGCGGTTTTCGTCGCTCGCGGGGATGTCGCTGGTCAGGTTGAAATTCTCACGCGCGCCGTCCGTGGGATCGACGAGATCTTCGAGTGCGACCGCGCGCGCGGCCTCGATTGCCGCCGCGGACCTGCGCCACACGAATATTGGACGACCCTGCCATTTTACGGTCATGCGTTGACCCGGCGCAACGCCGGTCAGATCGACCCTGATGATGCCCGAGGCTGTCACATCGGCGGACGGGTTCATAGAATTTACGAGAGGCCAGATTGCTGCGCCTGCCGCGACAACGCCGGTCGAGGCGGTTGCATAATAGAGAAAATCGCGCCTCTCGTTTGTCGTTGGCGGGGTTGGTGTATCGCTGGTTTGGTTCATCGTTTGGTCCTCCACATTTGGATTCCGGTTGCACGCGGCGGCGGCGTTGCGGGAACCATCAGAGGAACCAAAGCGCCGCAATGTCGGTGATTGCTGGCAATGCCACCAATCGAAGCGTAGACCTGCGTTAATTGGCAAGCGCCAAGAGCGATGCCTTGGATCAGACGGGTACGCCCGTAAGCGAGTGTTCGCTTGAACGACTTAAGCATCATCCTGCCCTCCTTTCATATCTGAGGAAACATCCGGTGGGTTATCCGCCGCGTCCTTTTGCTTGGAAGACTTGCCATCCCTGTGGCCGCCGTGGCCGTGGCCGTGGCCAAACAAATGCATTGCCCCCATCCCGCCGATAAGGGCCACCAACACCCAGTTTTCAATAAGCCAATCCATCGTCATTCCTTATTTGCTGCGCTGGCCACTTGGCCGTCCTCGCGCGGTGGTTTTGCAGGACGGTTGGTGCCGAACATGGCGCCAAAAACATGGGCGATCCAAGCGTCCCGCTCTCTTCGCCACGCGCCCATAGCCTCAGCCGTGCGCCCGACGAGGGCGCGTTCCGACTGGATCGAGGGATGGTCGTCTGGCAACGGAATGCGGGACTCTCGCACGGTCTCGGCTGCGGTTTTGACCAAGTGCATCCAAGGATTCACCCGTTCGGAAAACATGGTCCGCGTCCATCGCATCGGATGCAAATCCCGAAGCGCCTCTGCGCTGGCCGGGGATGTCGCAGCCCGAACCCAAGGACTGACGAATAGCGAATAGGCAGCCTCGTTTATCCGAGATACCTGGGCCACCTTCGCTAGCGACTTGTCGTCAGAAGAAAACCCAAGATCCTGGACCTCACGCGGTTCAAAGCGTGGGGTAGCGCCAGAATGGCCTTGCGCGCCTTCAACAGGCTGATCGATTATCATCTCGTACAGCCCTGGCGGAAGATCCTCGACCTCTGAAAGGCTTTTCAAGATCGCACGGTGTTGAAGGCGCGCGACCGAACCGGAAACAAAGATGCCGAGATGCCCGACGTGTTCGTGAGTCAAATAGACGATCCGTTGCCCCGCGGCCTTAAGCGCGTCGGTGTCGGGATAGAGCTTGGAGATCCAGCCCAGCGCTTGCTCGGGGGGTGTGATGTTGTCCCCCTCGGACGCAAATACGACAATCGGATTTTTGATCCGCTTCAGATCGATCGCGCAATGGTCATCCAGCGACAATAAGCCTTGTTCCAGACGATTGCCGATAAACAGATTTTCCACGATCCCGAGGATTTCTTCGCGGCTCAGGTTGTAAAAGCCATTCCACCACCGCTCGAACTCAAGAAACCGTTCTCGTTCAGTATCGGCGTGAACAAAGAGGTTCGCGTATTTCTCGTAGATTGCCTTTTCTGGTTGCAGGTTTTCAAAGTTTTGCGCCAGCCAAGCGCCATCAAAGCGGCCGTCACCCAGATCGGCGATCAAATGCGCAGCCCATGTACCACCAGCTAACGCACCAAGCATCCGCATGGGACTGGTCTCGGCGTCCCCCGACCAATAGCTGAGCGGCGAACCGTTCAGCACGATGGGACCGGTTAGCCCCTCGCAGTCAGCGGCGAGCAAGGCGACAGCCCAACCAGCCTGACAGTTTCCGTAGAGTACCGGCGGTGCATTCGGGTGGCGCTTTGCGACTTCGGTGACGAATTGGCGAAGCGCGAAATGCACATCCGAGAGTGTTTGTCCCGCAATTGGCTCAGGGTAAAATATCACGAAATAGGCCGGATGCCCCTCGTGCATCGCCATGCCGACCTCGCTGTCGTGCTTGAAGCCACCAATGCCAGGTCCGTGCCCAGCGCGGGGATCGATGATGATGACGGGGGCTTTCGTTTCGTCTACGCAATCCTCCCAGCAATCGTCGCCGGCGCGGGTTATCCTTAGCAATGCGTAGTTTGCCGGACGATCAAACTTGCGGGCGTCCAGCAGCAGTTCGTATTCGAAATCCAGAAGCGGCGGCAAACCTTGCTGTTCGTGCGCAATCATGTTGTTTGCCCGTTCCCGCAAGGTATCCAGGAACAGCAACCAGCGCTCAAAAGCATCCTGTGGATATGTTGGAAAAGTGCTGGCGACGGGATCGTCAGTTGAATCCTTGGATGACTCGGCGATTGCTAGTGCGCCCTTGGAACCGCCAGATACATGCGGTCGTTCAAATGGTTCTACGTTGGTTTGGGTTGCGACCCCTGACATGATCCGAACGCTCCTTTTATGGTGTTTTGCTGCGCAGTCATAAAAGAAGACGCCCGCCGGGCGCGATCGTTACAAAAAAGATTGAAGCAAAGTCCGAAGCCGCGCGTCTTTAGCCTTTTGAGCAGCCCGTGGGTGGGCAAGAACAGTCGTCGCGGTCCATCTGGCAACATGCGCCGCAATGATCGGTCAGGGCTTCACGCAAGGCAGTTCGTGCACGATGCAGGCGAACCCCGAGCGCGTTGCGGGTTAGCCCCAAATCGCTGGCGACGGCCTCACGACTTTCTTCGCCAAAATCGATGCGCCGGATCAATTCGGCCTCCATCGGGCGAAGTTCGGAAATCAGCCCCCCGTGGCACATACACAATTGCGCCATCTGCGTGGGGGCGTCATCGATCCAATCCTCGGGCTCCATCGCGACCGACTCAGCCAGGCGTTTTCGACGCGAACCTTTGCGATAGAAGTCATTCAACGTCGAGCGCAGGATGGCGTAAAGCCACGCATCCATGCGGTCGACATCGCGAAGCTGATCCTTGCGACCCAACACGCGAATGCAAAAATCCTGCAAGACGTCTTCCGCGTCTGCCCGATTGCCCAACCGCTTGACGAGAAACCCCATGAAAGCTCCGCGCCCGTCAAGCAACGCGCTTTCCGGCGAGGTCTCAAGACCCTCTGGGACGTGAATATCTTGCGGTGCCATGGTTTGTTCGTCCTGATCCAATAAATTGCGCGTCGTGCGTGTAAATGATGACTTCACATTACATGTTCAAGCCGCACAAGCATTGATATGAATCAATTGCCCCAACGCTGCCGCGATAAACGGGCATTGGGGCCCTTTTTCAAGTGCAGCTCGACTCTGCGATCCGCCAAATCTGGGTTCAATCCCCCTCGGCCACGCCTCGCGCACGGGCCCGCGCGCGGCGGGCGCGATAACTTGGTACGATCACAAGAAGCACCGCGATCACCAGCAAGCCAAGCGTCATCGGGCGATCCAGAACAAAACCGAGGCCGTCAT
>JBELFK010000084.1:0-12626 GCA_042092935.1 Paracoccaceae bacterium
GTTTGTGTATTTTGGCAGCGAGATGCGAGATGCCGAGGAATAGCATCCCAATCCTTATCGCAGGGATTGCCGCTCTGATGGCGGTCACTGGCTTGATCGTCTCGGGTGGCCCGTCGGTTGGCAGGGCGGAAAAGCGCGATCTGGCGCGGCTTGACGATCTCATTGCGTTGCGCGACCTTACCCATTGCATCGCTGAAGTTTCCGGCGGCGTGCTTCCGGCGTCGATCGACGGGACCGATCTTTGCCCCAGCGCAATTGCGTTCACCGACCCCTACACGGGCGACGACTACAGATACGAATGGGTCAGCGCGCGGGGGTTCAAACTCTGCGCCCCCTTTGAATACCCCGAACGCATTTCGCTTGCCGGTGCGGCCTCGCTTGATCCATCGACCGGCTGTATCCAGTTCACCTATCGTCCCTGATGTGCGGATCTCCACAGACCCTGTTCGATCTTGCCAGTTACTTGCGAAACCTTGCGTCGCTATATCCCTATCGACACAAAAATACATGAGGCCGACATGACATCCCGAATGCCCACCTATTTCATCTCGCACGGCGGCGGACCTTGGCCGTGGGTTCCTGAGATGCGAACAGCCTTCAAACAGCTTGAGGCATCCTTTGACAGAATGCACGACGAATTGCCCCAAAAGCCCGAAGCGGTGTTGATGGTGTCTGGCCATTGGGAAACCGAGGATGTCTCGGTCATGCACGCAGCCAATCCGCCGATGGTATATGACTACTACAACTTCCCGCTGCACACGTATGATGTGGTCTATCCCGCACCCGGCGCACCGGAATTGGCCGAACAGACAGCCGAGCTGCTAAAAGCAACCGGCCTGCCTGTGTCACTTGACGAAACACAAGGCTTTGACCACGGCACATTCGTCCCGATGGAAATCCTCTACCCGAGGGCAGACATCCCGCTGTTCCAAGTCTCGATCCGTAAAAACTACGACCCGGCGCAGCATATTGAGATCGGGCGGGCACTAAGCCGTTTGCGGGACCAAGGCGTTCTGATTATCGGCTCGGGCCTGAGCTACCACAATCTGCGCATGTTCGGCCCTGCTGCAAAAGAACCGTCAACCGAATTTGACGCATGGCTCACCGAAACACTGGCGCTCAGCCCGCAGGATCGTGTTGAGCGGATGCTTCGGTGGGAAGACGCCCCCTCAGCCCGCATTTGCCACGCGCAAGAGGACCACTTGGTGCCGCTTTTCGTCGCGCTTGGGGCGGCTGAAAACGACGTGGCCACCAAAACCTATTATGAAGAGGGTATTTTCGGCGGCGTCACCGCCTCAAGTTTTCGCTTTGGCTAAAGGTATGCCCCCTGATGACAGGGGGCAATACGCCTAGATCGCTACCTTGAGGCTTTCTTCCAAATAGATCTCGCGCAGTCGCTTGGACACGGGACCGGGTGACCCATCTCCGACCTGCGCCCCGTCAATCTCAACAACCGCGTTCACGAACATCGTCGCTGAAGTGATAAAGGCCTCGTCGGCGTCCTTGGCCTCGTCAATTGTAAAGTTGCGCTCTTCCACCTGCATCTGGGCTTCGTTCGCGAAGCGCAAAACCGCCGCACGGGTAATTCCATGGAGAATATCGTTGGAAAGGCCACGGGTGATAATCTTGCCATCCTTGACGATATAGGCGTTGTTCGACGTGCCCTCGGTGACGAACCCGTCTTCCACCATCCATGCGTCATCGCAGCCCGCGGCCTTGGCCATCATTTTCCCCATCGACGGGTAAAGCAATTGAACCGTTTTGATGTCGCGTCGTCCCCAGCGAAGATCGTCGATTGAAATGACACGAATGCCGTTTTTCGACGCCGCGCTTTCCGTCACGCCTGGCTTGGATTGCGTGAATAAAACAACCGTGCAGGGGGTTTCGTCAGGGTCAGGAAATGCAAAATCGCGATCCGCGGGCGCGCCACGGGTGATTTGCAGGTAAACTCCGCCCTCAACCACCTCATTCAGGCGGACCAACTCGCGGTGCACCTCAAGCAGCTCGTCCTTGGTGATCGGGTTTTTCATGCCCAGTTCACTGAGCGACCGATCAAGGCGCACTGCGTGGCCGTCGAAATCCACCAATTTCCCATCCAGAACCGAGGTGACCTCATAAACACCGTCGGCCATCAGGAAGCCACGGTCGAAAATCGAGACCTTGGCCTCATCCTCGGGCAAGTATTCGCCATTCAGGTAAACGGTGCGGGTCATGTTAATCTCCTTATCCCCAAAGGGCTGGCGCTGGCGGATGAACGCCCATCGCATCAAACTTTAACGGTTCGGCGCGGTCTTCGGCCAATAACAGCGGCCCGTCAAGGTCCGTCACGGTCGCGCCCTGCGCCACCAAGGTTGCCGGAGCCATCGCAAGCGAGCTTCCAACCATGCAGCCAACCATCACCTGATAGCCCTGCGCCCGCGCCGCGTCGCGCAGCTTTAGCGCCTCGGTCAACCCGCCGGTTTTGTCCAGCTTGATGTTCACCACGTCATATTTCCCCTTGAGTGCTGGCAGAGACTCTCTGTCGTGGCAGCTCTCATCCGCGCAAACTGGCAGCGGGCGCTCGAGGCCCAAAAGCGCAACGTCGTCCGAGGCAGGCAACGGCTGTTCCACCAGTTCAACCCCAAGACCAATCAAATGCGGTGCCAACTCGGCGTAGACCTCCGCGCTCCAGCCCTCATTGGCGTCAATGATGATGCGCGATGACGGCGCGCCCGCGCGAACGGCCTCAAGGCGGGGCATGTCGTCGGGCGTGCCCAGTTTGATCTTCAGTAAAGGCCTGAACGCATTCTTGACGGCCTGCGCACGCATCGCCTCAGGCGTATCCAGCGAAAGCGTGTAGGCGGTGATTTCCGGCCCCGGTTTTGGCAGCCCGGCCAACTCCCAAACCCGCTTGCCGGTTTTCTTCGCTTCCAAATCCCAAAGCGCACAGTCCACAGCGTTTCGCGCCGCCCCGGCGGGCAAAAGCGCACTCAGCGTGTCGCGATCAAATTGATCGGGCAGGGCACGTATCTCAGCCTCAACACTCTCCAGCGTTTCATCATAGCGCGCGTAGGGCACACACTCACCCCACCCCGAGACGTCCCCATCCTGAACGCGCACGCTCAGCACCTGCGCCTCAGTCCGCGCCCCTCTTGAAATCCGAAAAACTTGCGCCAACCTGAAAGTGTCGCGGGTGATCTCAATCTGCACGCGCCGCTCCTTTATCTTGCTAAAAATACCTTCGCCGAAGGCAAAAGCGCCGCGTGATAACGCGGCGCTTTCTCTTTAGATCGTTTGCAGCGCGTCGACCAGCTTGCCGGCCCCATAGCGGAATGGATCCGTCGTCGGCAGCCCCATATCGGCCTCGACTTCAGTAAGATAGGCCTTGGCGTCAGCGTCCGACATATGCTGGGTGTTCACCGAAACGCCAACAACCTTGCAGTCAGGGTTGGCGACTTTCGCAAGTGCCAAAGCCGTATCCTGCAAGGCCTTCAGCGAGGGTTGCTGATAGTCGGGCAACCCGCGCATGTGCTCGCGTGTTGGCTCATGTGCCAGAATAAGCGCATCCGGTTGGCCCCCGTGGATCAACGCCATCGTCACGCCCGAATAGGACACATGAAACAGCGATCCCTGACCCTCGATATGGTCCCAATGATCGACGTCATTGTCAGGCGTCAGATATTCAACCGATCCCGCCATAAAGTCGGCAATCACTGCATCCAGCGGAACCCCGTCGCCGGTAATCAGGATACCCGTCTGACCGGTTGCGCGAAAACTCGACTTTAGGCCGCGTTTCTTCATTTCAGCGTCCATGCAGAGCGCTGTATACATTTTTCCGACCGAACAATCGGTGCCAACCGCCAGAACCCGCTTGCCTTTGCGTTTCACGCCATTGGCAATCGGATACTCGACCGAGGGAATGCGCACGTCGTGCAATTCGCGCCCACAGGCCTCGGCCACGGCCACAAGATCAGGCTCGTCGCGCAGCAAATTGTGCAGACCCGAGGCAATGTCAAATCCCTCTTCCAATGCCATCACGAGCACTTTTTTCCAAGCCTGACTGATTGTCCCGCCACGGTTGGCAACCCCGATCACAAGCGTTTTGGCCCCCGCGGCCTTTGCCTCCAGAAGGCTCAAATCCTTCAACCCAACGTCTGCCTTGCAGCCCTCCATCCGGAATTGCCCAACGGCATTCTCGGGGCGCCAGTCCTTGATGCCTTGGGCAACTTTGGCGGCAAGCTGGTCCGGCGCGTCACCGAGGAAAAGTAGATAGGGCGTCTTAATCATAATGTGTCTCCTGCTTCTGCGCACGTTTATTGAGAAACAGGCCGGAAAATCTTGCGAATACCAGTGGATAAGAAAGTTTTGAGCAAGATTTACCCACAAATTTCGCGCAACACCGAAGAAAATTTTGTCGTCATGAGGTTCACCGCCGAATCGTGCGAAGGAACTCTGCGATGCGGCAATTTTCGCCGCGATGCGGAAAGTGTCTTGAGGGGGGTGGCGCAATAATATAATCAACTCGGCAAATCTTGCGTAATTTCCTTACCGAAAGGGTCCATGACCATGAGCTTCCGCGTCCAACCTGCTGCACCCGCCCGTCCGAACCGTTGCCAATTGTTCGGCCCCGGCTCGCGCACCGAGTTGTTTGAGAAAATGGCCAAGTCTGCGGCAGATGTTGTCAACCTCGATCTCGAAGATTCCGTGGCCCCCGGGGACAAAGACATCGCGCGCAAGAACATCATTCAGGCCACGCATGACGTGGATTGGGGCCACAAGTATCTCTCGGTGCGGATCAACGGTCTGGACACCGAGCATTGGTATAAGGACGTCGTGCAACTTCTTGAAAACGCATCAGATCGTCTCGATCAAATCATGATCCCGATGGTCGGATGCGCCGAGGATATATACGCCGTCGAAGCCCTCGTGGCCGCCGTTGAAAAGGCCAAGGGTCGCCAGAAGCCCGTCAGCTTTGAGGTTATCATCGAAACCGCCGCCGGCATCGCGCATGTCGAAGAAATCGCCGCCTCCAGCCCGCGCATGCAGGCGATCAGTCTTGGCTACGCCGACTTTGCCGCCTCGATGGGCATGCAGACAACGGGGATCGGTGGCACGCAGGAAAAATATTACATGCTGCGCGACGGCGAAAAGCACTTCACCAACCCCTGGCATTGGGCGCAGGCGAAAATTGTTGCCGCCTGCCGGACACATGGCGTGCTGCCCGTCGACGGTCCCTTCGGTGATTTCTCTGACGATGCCGCCTTTGTGGCGCAGGCGGAACGTTCGGCCACCCTTGGCATGGTTGGAAAATGGGCAATCCACCCCAAGCAGGTTAAATTGGCAAACGAGGTCTTCTCGCCCTCAGCCGAAGCGATCGCCGAGGCCCGCGAAATTCTTGCGGAAATGGAAAAAGCCAACGCCGCGGGCATGGGCGCTGTGACCTATAAAGGCAAGTTAATCGATCAAGCCTCGATGAAGCAGGCCGAGGTCATTGTGCGTCAGGCTGAATTGGTCGCAAACATCTAACCTTTATCTTGCCAAAAATACCTGCGCCGCAGGCATGGCCGTCCCAAGGGGGCGGCCATTTTCTTGGGTGTATTTGTACATATTGGGAACGCAATCCGTACAAATGCCGCGCCGCCGCAACGATCCCGTCTGGCCCCTCGTTGCGGGTCGTGTAAAACTGCGCCCAACAGGGAATTGGGAACGCGCATCATGACAAACGGATTCGGCAAAGGCTGCCATCTTCACCTGATCGACGGATCGGCATTCATCTTTCGCGCCTATCACGCGCTGCCGCCCCTGACCCGCAAGTCCGACGGATTGCCAATCGGCGCGGTCGCCGGATTCTGCAACATGTTGCATCGCTATGTTGAGGGCAACACGGGTCCAGATGCGCCGACCCATGTGGCTGTGATTTTCGACTACTCCGGCAAGTCGTTTCGCAACGACATGTATGACCTCTACAAAGCCAATCGCCCTCCGGCACCCGAAGACCTTGTGCCTCAGTTTCCGCTGACCCGCACGGCGACGAATGCCTTTAACATCGCCTGCAAAGAGGTCGAAGGTTTTGAGGCCGACGACATTATCGCCACGCTCGCCTGTCAGGCGCGGGATGCGGGTGGGCGCTGCACGATCATCAGTTCGGACAAGGACCTGATGCAGTTGGTCGGTGACGGCGTCGAGATGCTGGACGCGATGAAGAACAAGCGTGTGGATCGCGACGGGGTGTTCGAAAAATTCGGCGTTGGACCTGAGCGGGTTGTCGATGTTCAGGCGCTTGCTGGGGACTCGGTTGATAACGTGCCGGGGGCACCGGGGATTGGCATCAAGACGGCTGCTTTGCTTATCAACGAATTTGGCGACCTTGAAAGCCTTTTGGATCGGGCAGGGGAAATCAAACAGCCCAAACGCAGGCAAACTTTGATCGACAACCGCGACCAGATCGAATTGTCAAAACGGCTTGTAACACTGGACTGCGAGATGGAGCTGGATTTCACGCTGGATGATCTCGAAGTCCAAGACCCTGATCCTGACGTCTTGCTGCCCTTCCTTGCCGAGATGGAGTTTCGCACCCTGACAAAACGTGTGGCCGATGCTGCAGGGGTTGAACCCCCCGCTATTGCGGAGCCTGAGGCCTCGACCGACGCGCCAGCGGCACCCGAAGACCTGCCGTTTGATGCGGAAAAATACGAATGCGTCACATCGATTGAGCGGTTGCAGGCTTGGATTGATCGCATCAGACATGTCGGGCATGTGGCCGTAGATACCGAGACCACCGGCCTTGACGAAATGGTCGTTGATCTGGTCGGGATATGCCTGAGCGTTGATGCGGGCGAGGCCTGCTATATCCCTCTTATCCACAAAAAAGGTGGGGCGGATGATCTGTTCGGCTCGGACGCGTTGGCCGACGGGCAGTTGCCGCTGGATGATGTGATCGCAGCGTTAAAGCCCGTGCTTGAAGATCCTTCGGTCCTGAAAATCGGTCAGAACATGAAGTATGACGCCAAGATTTTCTTCCGCTATGGCATTGATATTGCGCCGTTTGATGACACCATGCTGATGTCCTATGCGCTGCATGCCGGTATTCACGGGCATGGTATGGACGCGTTGTCGGAACGTTATCTTGGTCACACGCCGATCCCGATCAAATCGCTGCTCGGCTCGGGCAAATCGATGATTACCTTTGATCGCGTGCCGATAGACGAGGCCGTGAAATACGCGGCTGAGGATGCGGATATTACCCTGCGCCTTTGGCAACGCTTCAAGCCGCAATTGCATTCTGCGCAAGTCACCCGAGTTTATGAGCGTCTTGAGCGCCCTTTGGTGCCGGTCCTTGCCCAAATGGAGCGGCATGGCATCAAGGTCGATCGCGACACGCTTTCACGCATGTCCAACGCTTTTGCGCAAAAGATGGCGGGGCTTGAGGCTGAAATTCACGAAATGGCGGGTCGGTCTTTTAATGTGGGCTCGCCCAAGCAACTTGGCGAGATCCTGTTTGACGAGATGTCCTTGCCCGGTGGCAAGAAGGGTAAAACTGGGGCTTACGCGACCGGGGCCGATATTCTCGAAGATCTTGCGACCGAACATGAAATGCCCGCGCGTGTTCTTGATTGGCGGCAGTTGTCGAAACTGAAATCGACCTACACCGACGCTTTGCAGGAACATATCAACGCTGACACGGGGCGCGTTCATACGTCTTATGTTCAGTCCGGCGCATCAACGGGGCGATTGGCCTCGACCGATCCGAATTTGCAGAATATTCCCGTGCGCACAGAAGAAGGCCGTCGCATTCGCGAGGCGTTTATTTCCGAGCCAGGGAAGACGTTGGTAAGTCTTGATTATTCGCAGATCGAATTGAGGATTTTGGCGCATATTGCGGATATTGAAACGCTTAAACAGGCTTTTCGTGACGGTCAGGACATTCACGCAATGACTGCGTCCGAAATGTTTGATGTGCCGCTGGACGAAATGACCTCGGACATACGGCGTCAAGCCAAGGCGATTAACTTTGGCGTGATCTACGGGATTTCCGGCTTTGGACTGGCGCGGAATTTGCGGATTCCCCGGTCCGAGGCACAGGGGTTTATTGATCGCTATTTTGAACGCTTCCCCGGCATTCGGACCTATATGGATGACACCGTGGCCTTTGCGAAGGAACACGGACATGTGGAAACGCTGTTCGGGCGGAAAATTCACACGACCGAAATCTCGGCCAAGGGACCAAAAGCCGGATTTGCCAAACGGGCTGCAATCAACGCGCCTATTCAGGGCACTGCGGCCGATATTATCCGCCGCGCCATGATCCAGATGCCGAATGCGATTGCGGGCTTGCCTGCCAAGATGTTGCTACAGGTGCATGACGAATTGATTTTCGAGGTCGATGAGGGGGCCGAAGACGATCTGATTGCCGCTGCTCGCCACACGATGGAAAACGCAGCCGAACCCGTGATCCGGTTGGACGTTCCGTTGATCGTCGACGCCGGACAGGGCAACAATTGGGCCGAGGCACACTAGATGCCCCACGCAGAGTTGAAGTTCTCGTCCGATCTTGGTTTTGATGCCAAGCACGTTTTGGCCGTGATCGAAGAGCTTATCAATGCGCATGATCCAAGCGCCGGAGCATGCAAAGGTCGCGCTTACCCCGCGGCTCAGTTTCATCACACGCATTTACTGGTGGATATTTCGATGCTGCGAAAACCGCATCGGGATGCTGCGTTTACGGCTGCACTTCGCGATGATCTTGAACGCTCGATCAAGGCCTGCCTAGGCCAGAGGTGTTTCTTTTCGTTGGGGATCAGCTATTCGGATGACGCCTACATAACGAATGAATTTGTGCCTGACTGAGCGGTCAGGGCCTCAGGTCGAACGGCACGTACGCGGCGAAATAAGGCGATACACTAAAGCCGGTTTTTGGTAGTGTCTGCGGCAGCATTGTTCGTGGTATATCTTGCAACTCGAGATCGCATGGTATACGATGGCATACAAATAAACTGAGTCTCGGTTATAAGGTGATCCGCACCAGCCGACGGCTCAGGTTTTTCAAATACCAAATCGCGAGAACTGCCATGAGCTTGTACACAGATTACCTTACCGAAATTGAAACGCGTAAAGAGCAGGGTTTGCATCCCAAGCCGATTGACGACGGACCGCTTGTTGCTGAGTTGATCGAGCAGATCAAAGACACCGACAACGCCGAGCGCGATGCGTCTTTGAATTTCTTCATCTACAACACGCTGCCCGGCACGACCTCAGCCGCGGGTGTCAAAGCGCAATTTCTGAAAGAGATCATTCTGGGTCAGGCGAGCGTTGCTGAAATCTCGCCAGAGTTTGCTTTTGAAATGCTGTCACACATGAAGGGCGGGCCTTCGATCGACGTGCTTTTGGACCTTGCATTGGGCGACGACGCGGACATCGCGGCTCAGGCGCTTTCGGTTATGAAATCGCAAGTATTCCTCTATGACGCTGACACGGATCGCCTGATTAAGGCCTATCACGACGGCAACGCCGTCGCGAAGGAATTGCTGGAAAGCTACGCGAATGCCGAGTTCTTTACCAAGCTGCCTGACATCGACGAAGAGATTGAGATCGTTACCTATATCGCTGCCGAAGGCGATATTTCGACTGACCTGCTGTCGCCCGGCAATCAGGCGCACAGCCGCGCTGATCGTGAATTGCACGGCAAATGCTTGATCTCCCCGAGCGCTCAGGAAGAAATTCAAGCGTTGAAACTACAGCATCCTGACAAGCAGGTCATGCTGATCGCGGAAAAAGGCACGATGGGTGTTGGTTCATCGCGTATGTCGGGCGTGAACAACGTGGCACTTTGGACCGGCAAGCAGGCCAGTCCTTACGTTCCATTCGTGAACTACGCCCCAATCGTTGGCGGCACGAATGGTATTTCGCCGATCTTCCTGACAACGGTTGGTGTGACCGGCGGCATTGGCCTTGATCTGAAAAATTGGGTCAAGAAAGTTGACGAGGACGGCAAGCCGATCCTGAACAATGATGGCAATGCGATCCTTGAGCAGAAGTATTCGGTTGAAACCGGCACAGTCTTGAAGATCAACACCAGGGCCAAGAAGCTCTATAGCACCGACGGTGATGAGCTTGTTGATCTGTCAGCCTCGTTCACGCCGCAAAAGCAGGAATTCATGAAGGCGGGCGGGTCTTATGCGATTGTCTTTGGCAAGAAGCTGCAAACCAAAGCCGCCGAGGCGCTGGGCATTGATGCGCCTGAGGTTTTTGCGCCTGCCAAACTGGTTTCCCATGAAGGCCAGGGCCAGACCGCGGTTGAAAAGATTTTCAGCCGCAACGCGCTGGGCTTTCCGAAGGGCACGATGATGCATGCCGGTACTGATGCTCGCGTTCGCGTCAACATCGTAGGCTCGCAGGACACAACCGGTCTGATGACCATGCAGGAACTGGAAGCCATGGCCGCGACGGTTGTTTCGCCGGCGGTTGACGGTGCCTATCAGTCAGGCTGCCACACGGCCTCGGTTTGGGATTTGAAAGCGCAGGCGAACACGCCGCGTCTGATGAAATTCATGAACGATTTCGGTCTGGTCACGGGCCGCGACCCGAAAGGCGTTTATCATCCGATGACCGACGTGATCCACAAGGTGTTGAACGACATCACCGTGGATGATCGCGCGATCATCATCGGGGGCGACAGCCACACCCGTATGTCCAAAGGCGTGGCCTTCGGGGCGGACTCGGGCACTGTGGCTTTGGCGCTGGCGACCGGTGAGGCCTCAATGGTGCTGCCAGAATCGGTCAAAGTGACCTTCAAGGGCCAGATGGCCGATCACATGGACTTCCGCGACGTGGTGCACGCAACGCAAGCGCAGATGCTTGAGCAGCACGGCGACAACGTTTTCCAAGGTCGCGTGATTGAGGTGCATATTGGAACGCTTCTCGCGGACCAAGCCTTTACCTTCACCGACTGGACCGCCGAGATGAAAGCGAAAGCCTCGGTCTGTATCTCGAACGATGAAACGCTGATCGGATCGTTGGAACTGGCGAAAAGCCGCATCCAGATCATGATCGACAAAGGCATGGAGCATGACAACGGTATGCTCGCGTCGTTGATCGCGATTGCAGACAAACGCATCGCCGAGATCAAATCGGGTGAAGTGCCAGCGCTGACACCAGATGATAACGCCAAATATTTTGCCGAGGTTGTTGTCGATCTGGATCAGATCGTTGAACCCATGATCGCCGACCCTGACGTGAACAACATCGATGTGTCCAAGCGCTATACCCACGACACGATCCGCCCGATTTCGTACTACAAGGCGGAAAAGAAGGTGGATTTGGGTTTTGTCGGGTCGTGCATGGTGCATAAGGGCGACATCAAGATCGTTGCTCAGATGCTGAAGAACCTCGAAGCGGCGAATGGCTCGGTTGAGTTTAAGGCTCCTCTGGTTGTGACAGCGCCGACCTACAACATCATCGATGAGCTGAAAGAAGAGGGCGACTGGGAAGTCTTGCAAAAGTATTCCGGTTTCGAATTCGACGACAATGCGCCAAAGCAAACAGCGCGGACCGAGTATGACAACATCCTCTATCTTGAGCGTCCGGGCTGTAACCTTTGCATGGGCAACCAGGAAAAAGCGGCCAAGGGCGACACCGTTCTGGCGACCTCGACCCGCCTGTTCCAAGGCCGCGTTGTGGCTGACCTGCCTGAGAAGAAGGGTGAATCGCTGCTTGGCTCAACCCCGGTTGTGGTTCTTTCGGCAATCCTTGGGCGCACACCAACGCTTGACGAATACAAGACCGCAGTGGAAGGCATCGACCTGACAAAATTCGCGCCACCGGTTGAAAAGCCAGCAGGTGCACGGTCGGTCTTTTTCTAAAGCCGCCACGCTGAAACAGGTTTCGAATGGGCGCGTCGGGTTTCCGGCGCGCCCGTTTGTTTTCCTGTCAGTCATCGCAAATGTTTCACTCGGTCTCGCGAAACATTGATTGGAGGTTTCAAAGTTCGTACCTTAGATATTCCAACAACGAGATTATTGGGGACGAACGCACATGCGCCGATTGGCCTTTGCATTGACGATACTGCTTGGAATGCAGACGGGTGCTGCGACAGCATCAGACAATCCGGTCGTGGTCGAGTTGTTTTCGTCGCAAGGCTGTCCTGCCTGCCCCGCAGCGGATGAAATCCTAAAGGACCTTAGCACCTCTGACGAGGTGATCGCCCTGGCGTGGCATGTCAACTACTGGGATTATATGGGTTGGAAGGATGTTTTTGCCAAACCTGTATTCACCAAGCGGCAAAAATACTACGCCTACGCGCTGGGCGAAAAGATGATCTACACGCCGCAGATGATTTTCAACGGAATCGAGCATGAAGTTGGCAATGACGAGCCGCTTGTAAGCAAGCGCGTGAAGGCGTTGTCGGGCGGCGAGCCTCTGGTCGCGCTAGAGGCCACACGTCAAGGAAACGTGCTGCGGATAACCGCTGAGGATGCGCAAACGAAGTCTGAAAAGATTGACGTTTATGTTATTCACTACATTGAAAAATCGACCGTCGAGATCACGCGCGGAGAAAACGCGGGTCGCATGGATACTTACGTCAATATCGTCAGCGATTGGCGGACCGTGGGGCAGTGGAACGGGCGCGGCGCGTTGTCGCTTGATGTACC
>JBELFK010000085.1:0-12500 GCA_042092935.1 Paracoccaceae bacterium
GATCACGCCGAACAGGAAGTCGTTCCAGATACCGGTCACCTGAAGGATCATCGCGACAACAAAGATGGGCAAAGCCATAGGCAGCATGATCTGAAAGTAGATCTGCCAGAAACGCGCTCCGTCAACCCGCGCCGCTTTGAACAGCTCTTCGGGGATCGATGCAAAATAGTTGCGGAACAACAGCGTCAGAATGGGCATCCCAAACACCGTGTGGACAAGAACCAACCCGCCGATTGACCCCATCAACCCGATTTCACGCAGCAGGATCACAATGGGATAGAGCATCGTCTGATAAGGAATGAACGCGCCGATGATGAGGATGGTAAAGAACACCTCAGAGCCTTTGAACTTCCAATGCGACAGCGCATATCCGTTGATCGAGGCGATCACGATCGACATCAGGACGGAAGGGATCAGGATGCGGACAGAATTGCCAAATCCTCGGGATAGACCGTCACAGTTGATGCCGGTACAGGCCTCGGCCCAGGCTTTGACCCAAGGCTCAAAGGTGACCTCCATCGGTGGGCCAAAGACATTGCCCATGCGGATTTCCGGCATACCCTTCAACGATGTGACAATCATCACGTAAAGTGGCAGCAAGTAATACATCGAGATGACAATCAACGTGCCGTAAAGGAAAATATTGGTGCGCGAAAACGCCTTCTTGGGTTTCGGACCGCGTGGCCCCTCGCCCAGATTTGCAGTGAGATTAGCCACGTTTACGGCCTCCGAATTCTAGATAGGCCCAAGGGATCAGAATGATAACGACCGAGGCAAGCATCATGGTCGAAGCCGCAAAGCCCTGACCGAGGTTTTGTGCGCGGAACATATATTCGATGACGTATTTGGCCGGCACTTCCGACGCGAGGCCGGGTCCTCCTCCGGTTTGTGCGACGACGAGATCATAAAGTTTGATGATCCCCGCGGCGATCAGCACCAGCGCCGTAACGAAAACAGGGCGCATCATCGGAATAATCACGACGACATAGGTTTTGACGGTGCCGATTCCATCGACTTTTGCCGCTTTCCAAATGTCTTCGTCGATGCCGCGTAGCCCCGCAAGCATGATGCACATAATTAAACCCGTGCCCTGCCAAAGCCCCGCAATCAAAAGCCCGAACATCACGGTGTCAGGATCATTGAGCGGGTTGAAGGTGAAGGTCTCCCAGCCCCAGCCACGTACAATATTCTGCAAGCCAAAGTCAGGGTTCAGGATCCACTGCCAAACCAGTCCGGTGACCACGAATGACAGGGCGAAAGGATAAAGGAAGATCGTGCGAAAGGCGCTTTCAAACCGAATTTTGCGGTCCAGGCACGCTGCCAGAAAAAAGCCGAGGATCAGGGTCAGGACAAGAGAGAACACCCCGTAGATCGCAAGGTTCTTGATCGATACGATCCAGCGATCCGTTCCCCAAAGGCGTTCATACTGATCGAAACCAACCCAATTGGTTTTGGGCAACATGCGCGAGCCGGTGAAGGAATATGTGACGGTCCAGGCCGTCCCCCCCACAAAGACAACAAGCGCAGTCAGGATCATCGGGATCGACGCAATCTTGGCCATCAGGTTTTTGGTGAGACGAACAGGCCGACGGGCAGTCCTGTCAGAAGGGTCTGAAACCACGGTCATCGGGTCAGCTCCACGGATTGGCGGTGAAAAAGATAAGGTACTGGCCCAGCTACAATGAGCCGGGCCAGAGGGAGGACTAAGAGATTAGTCTGCGTCTTCGATCAACTGCGCATAGCTTTCCTGCGCGTCGGCAGCAGCCATGTCACCCGACCAGAACTGAGCCATCAGGTCTTCGATCTGTGTCTGAGTGTCCGCTGACAGCGACATGTCGCCAGATGGCAGAACACCACCGTCGGCCAGAATGCCGAGACCCTTTTGCATGCAGCCGTTGGCGGTCGACATGTCAATGTCACCACGAACTGGAAGCGACCCCTTGGCGAGGTTGAAGGACACCTGAACCTCTGGCGAGATCAACAACGCGGCCAATTCTTTTTGGGCAGCGGTAATCACTGGATCATCATTGACAGGGAAGTAGAACGCGTCTCCACCGGTGTCGAGAACCTCGTTGAGGCCCAGACCTGGCAGACAGGAGTAATCCTCGCCTTCGACCTGCTGAGCGACCGAGAATTCACCCTGCGCCCAGTCACCCATCAGCTGTCCACCAGCCTGACCGGTAATCACAAGGTTCGTCGCCTGGTTCCAGTCCTGCACATTTGAGCCACGCGCCAGTTCGCGCGCATTGGCGGCTGCTTCAAACACGGCCTTGTATTCTGGTCCACGGGCGACGTCGGCGTTCTTGTTCACCGTCACTTCGCGCCATGCGTCCAAACCTGCAACCGCAATTGTGATCGCACCAAAGGCGAGGTTCTGTTGCCAGCCCTGCTGACCCATCGCCAACGGAAGAATGCCGGCAGCTTCAAGTTGTGGTGCAGTTGCGACGAATTCGTTCCAGTCGGTTGGCACCGGTGCGCCCGCTTTTTCGTAGGCGGCATGCGACAGCCAAATCCACTGCCCCGAGTGAATGTTTACAGGTACACAGTAGACCTTGCCATCCAGCGTACAGGATTCAAGAAGCGCAGATGGGTTCACAATGTCTTTCCAGCCACCAGCTTCGGCGACATCGGTCAGATCAAGCATGAGACCGGCTTCGATCAGTTCTTCAGCTTGGCGACCGTGGTTCAGCTGCGTGGCTGCCATCGGGTCTCCGCCGAGAATACGCGAGATGATGATCGGACGCGCAGTACCACCGGAACCGGCAATCGCGCCGTCAACCCAAGTGTTGCCCGTCGCGTTCCATGCGTCAGCGAATTTGGAAACCGCAGCGGCTTCGCCACCCGACGTCCACCAGTGAGTCACTTCAAGTTCAACGCCCTGCGCCTGCGCAGCAGATGCGTACGTCAGCGCGGCCCCTACCAAAAGGGTCTTTTTAAGATCTATCATTCTTTCCTCCCAGAAAGTTTTTACGTTCGGTATCTTTGATCGCAGCATTGCAATCGATTACATTTTGCAATCGATTACATTATAGCCGTTTGCTTAATGGGCTTGTCAACAGTTATTGCAATCGTTTACATTCAACAATTGAGATAGGAGTTCCCCCGCGTGCCAAAAACCCCGACACTACAAGACGTTGCCCGTATCGCGGGTGTATCAACGGCAACTGTTTCACGCACCCTATCGAACCCCAAGGTGGTCAACGAATCAACGCGTGAGAAGGTTGCGAACGCCGTGAAAACCAGTGGCTATCGCATAAACCGCGCCGCCAGAAACCTGCGCACCCAGCGTGCGCACTCGGTTCTGGTGTTGCTTCCTGATCTAGCAAACCCGTTCTTTTCGGCAATTCTTGAAGGCATTTCCATCAACCTGACGGCCCGCGGGTATTCGATGCTGATCGCAAGCACAAATCAGGTGCACGCCAGCGGCGAGCAGCTTGTCGACTACCTCGATGACGCGCGGGCCGACGGCATGATTGTCCTCGACGGGGGTTTGAGCGCCGAGGTTGTTTCCTCGCTTGAGGATGCATCGAAAACAAAGCCCGTCGTGTTTGCTTGTGAATGGGTCGAAGGTGATAGCTTCCCCTCTGTACGCAGTGAAAACCGGCGCGGCACAAGGGCTGCGGTGCGCTATTTGCACGATCTAGGTCACAGGAAAATCGGCCATGTGGCTGGCCCCGAGGGCAACGTGTTGATGCACGCCCGCGAGGATTCATTTCTGGCCGAAATCGAGTCCCTTGGTCTGGATTTCAAACCCGAATGGCTGATATCCGGTGATTTTTCGCTGGAAGCGGGGTGTTTGGCTGCAAGCAAGTGGATCGCAATGAGCGACCGCCCAACCGCCGTGTTTTGCGCGTCTGACCTGATCGCATTTGGCTTTATTTCGGAACTCTCGCGGCACGATTTCAAGGTGCCTCAAGACGTGTCCGTCATGGGGTTTGACGGCATCGATCTGGCTGAACAATTCATTCCACCCCTGACGACCGTTCAGCAAAACCGCACGCAATTGGGTGAAATCGCGGCCAAGATGGTCTTGGAACGCCTAAACGATACGGCGACGCAATATTCGGCCGTTGTGCCAGTTTCCCTTGTCGAACGCGAAAGTACTTCAGCCCCCAAGACCTAGATTCTTGGCCGATCCTGACCTTTCTTCTCGCCGCGCGGTTTAGCGGATTTTATCGGCCATCAAGGCCTGAAGTAGGCAAATCATTTGTGGAACGCCTCACCTTAGGCTTAGGCTAATCACGACTACCGAATATCGTTCTTTCGCAGCAGGCCCGCTCTAGCACATCAAAGCCGAAGCACCCGAAAAGCGCATCGGCGTTTCGGATAGTTTTTGAGGACATCAACATGCCGGACACCACGATTGATACGCTTGTTGTCGGCGCTGGACAGGCCGGAATCGCCCTGAGCGAACACTTGCGAGATCGCGGCGTGCCTCATCTGATCCTTGAAAAAAGCCGGATCGCCGAGGCATGGCGGTCAGGACGTTGGGATGCTCTTGTCACCAATGGACCGGTTTGGCACGACCGGTTTCCCAATCTTGAATTCAAGGGCAACGCGCCAGACGAATTTGTCTCAAAAGACCGTGTCGCCGACTATATTGCGGACTACGCCGCGATGGTTGACGCCCCTGTGAAAACCGGGGTCGAAGTCCTGAAGGCGCAGCGTGCGGACCGCCAAAGCGGATTTCGCGTCGAAACAACCGACGGAACCATTTGGGCCAAGCGCCTCGTTGCTGCGACGGGCGCATTTCAACACCCTGTTGTCCCTCAGATTGTCCCCGAAACCGCAGGTCTCAGCCAAATTCATTCGATCGACTACAAGACCCCAGCGCAACTCCCCAAAGGCGCGACCCTTGTTGTTGGCGCAGGCTCATCGGGGGCCCAAATCGCGGATGAGTTAAACCGCGCGGGACGCAAAGTGTTTCTATCCGTTGGCCCGCATGACCGTCCGCCCCGCCGCTATCGCGGTCGCGATTTCGTGTGGTGGCTGGGTGTCCTCGGGCTTTGGGATTTGGCGGCTCCCGAACCGGGAACCGAGCATGTAACAATCTCGGTCAGCGGGGCCTATGGCGGCAACACGATGGATTTCCGCCGGCTGGCCAGCGAAGGCGTGACCTTGGTCGGATTAACCGACAGCTATGCCGACGGTGTGCTGAGCTTTCGCAATGATCTGGCCAAGAATATCGCTGCGGGCGACGCTAACCACGACGAATTACTCGACGTAGCGGATGCCTATGTTGAACGCACAGGTATCAACCTGCCCGAGGACCCAGACGCCCGCAACACATGGCCCGATCCCACCTGCTTGACAGACCCGATCCGCACCATCGATCTGGCTAAGTCTGGGATCACCTCGATCATCTGGGCGACCGGATTTCGACAGGATTTCAGTTGGATGCAGTTTGACGCCTTCGACGACAAAGGTGCGCCCATTCACCAAAGGGGCGTTTCGATTGAACCGGACGTCTATTTCCTCGGGTTGCCCTGGCAATCTCGACGGGGGTCGACATTTCTTTGGGGCGTCTGGCACGATGCGAAACACATTGCCGATCAAATCGCGATCCAACGAAGTTATTTGGACTATGCGGGCGATGCCGCCATAGTCCCGACAACGCCAAGATAACGCAGCAGAGAAGACGAACTATATGGCCAAAGATCACGCCGATCCGATCCAGGAACTCCGCGAAAATACAGCGCTGCCGTTTGCGCAAGCCCGCGCGATGCCGCCGTCGGTCTATACCTCACAAGCGTTTCTCGACGAGGAATTGAAGCATATCTTCGCAAAAGATTGGTTCTGCGTCGGACGGGCAGATGCCTTGGCCACGCCGGGCGACTACACAACCTGCGAATTGGCAGGCCAACCAATTTTGGTGCTGCGTGATCGTGACGGCACTTTGCGCGCCATGTCCAACGTCTGCCTTCACCGCATGTCAACCTTGCTGCAAGGGCGTGGCAAAGCCCGCGCAATCGTCTGCCCCTACCACGCTTGGACATATAACCTCGATGGCTCATTGCGGGGCGCACCGGCCATGACGTTGAACGACGGGTTTTGTAAGGATCAGTACCAACTGCCGCAGGTCAAGTGTCAGGAATGGCTGGGTTGGGTGTTCGTGACATTGAACGAAGATGCCCCCGACGTCGCCGATCAGCTCAGCCAGGTCGAAGACATGGTCGCCGGATACGACATGACAAACTATTCTGAAACCTTTTATGAGGAACACATCTGGGACACGAACTGGAAGGTTCTCGCCGAGAACTTCATGGAAAGCTACCACCTGCCCGTTTGCCACGCCGGAACCATTGGCGGTTTGTCAAAACTCGAAGATATGGTCTGCCCGCCTGGGCTTCCCGCCTTCAACTACCACACAATTCTCAAGGACGAGACCTTGCGCATCGCCATGGCGCACCCGACCAATGATCGGCTAAAAGGCGAAGAACGACGCACCACCTTTCTGCTGGCAATCTATCCCAGCCTGCTCATTACGCTGACGCCGGGCTATTTCTGGTATCTCTCGCTTCATCCAAAGGGACCGGGTCAAGTGCATATCCGTTTCGGCGGCGGCATGTCGGACGACTATGCCAATGACACCGACGCACAAGCCAATTTCCGCAACCTGAAGACGCTTCTGGACGACGTGAATATCGAAGATCGCGGATGCACCGAAAAAGTCTATCAAGGCTTGTGCTCCGACCGCGCTACACCCGGACACCTCAGCCATTTGGAACGCCCGAACTACGACTTTGCCCAATACCTGATGGCCCGCGTCGAAGCGGGTCAATTCCCCTGACAAGCAGATGTCCTGAACAGGAGCCCGCATGGCCCATACCCGTATCCGTAAATTCAACACCTCGGACACTTACCCCGAACAAAACCTCGACAATGATCTTTGTCAGGCGGTCGTCACACATGGCGGCAAGACGGTTTGGATGCGGGGGCAGTGCCCTCAGAACCTTGACGACGCGGTGAATATCGACAGCCATGATCCTGTCGAACAAACCCACAAGGTCATGCAAAACATTCAGCAATTGATCGAAGAGGCAGGCGGCACGATGCAGCATCTGGTCAAAGTGGTGGTCTACATCACAGACGTGCGTCACCGCGAAGACGTCTACCGCACCATGGGCACATACATCAAAGGGGTGCATCCTGTCTCAACGGGACTTGTGGTGCAGGCGCTCGCGCGGCCCGAATGGCTTGTGGAAATCGACGCCACCGCAGTGATACCGGAGTAAGCGCATGACATTTTCCATTGTGGCGCGTTGCGTTGACACCGGCATGTTTGGCGTCGCGATCGCGTCGTCGTCGCCAGCGGTCGCGGCAAGATGCGCTTACGCGCGGGCTGGCGTCGGGGCTGTTGCCTCGCAAAATGTGACCGACCCGACACTTGGGCCGCTGGCCTTGGACCTGATGCAAGGCGGTATGACCGCAACCGAAGCGATTGCTGGGGTCAGGGACTTGGGCAACTTCATCGAATACCGCCAAGTTCTCACGGTGGACAAAACCGGCAGGACCGCGATCCACTCCGGCCCCAACAGCCTTGGCATCTGGACACAAGCCCAGGGACCGAATGTGGCGTCGGGTGGAAACCTGTTGGCCAATGAAACAGTGCCACAGGCAATCGTTGACAGTTTTCTGGGCAGCGCCGGCCATCTTGGCGACAGGTTGATCTCTGCCATGCGCGCGGGTCTGGCTGCGGGCGGTGAAGCCGGACCGCTGCATTCCGCCGGCATGATGCTTGTCGATAAGGTCGCCTGGCCAACCGCTGATCTGCGCTGCGACTGGACCGAGGATTGCCCCATCGACGCCGTCGCCAAGGCTTGGGACGTCTACAAACCTCAACTCGACGCCTATATCCAACGCGCCATCGACCCACGCGTGGCGCCCTCATACGGTGTACCGGGCGACGAATAGCCGATCAGATGACGCAAAAGGTCAACTCGTCGGGGTTGTGCGCGAACGTCAATTCCTGCGGGAACTGGCATCATGCTTGAAACGTCCTTGTGAACGGGATTACCTAGGCCATGACCTTACGCTTCACATTGCGCCAGCTTGAATATTTCCTCGCGGTTGGCGAGCACGGATCGATCGCTCAGGCGAGCGAAAAGGTAAACGTCTCGTCCCCGTCAATCTCGGCCGCGATTTCGCAGCTCGAAACCGAATTCGGGCTGCCTCTGTTTGTGCGAAAGCACGCCCATGGTCTTAGTCTGACCCAGGCCGGTCGCCAATTCATGGAGCAGGCCCAAACCACGCTGCGCGAAGCCGAAGCGCTCAACCGACTTGCCGGAGACATATCCGGCACGGTGCAGGGACCGCTTAAAATCGGCTGCTTGTTGACCTTTGCGCAGGTCATCTTACCGTCGCTTCGACGACAGTTCGAACGCAAATACCCGAACGCCCATGTAAGCCAGATCGAGGCCGATCAGCCCAGCCTTATCGATCAGCTTCGCCGGGCGAAGATTGACGTGGCACTGTCTTACGATCTCGATATTCCGCCAGACCTTGAATTTCTACCGCTGCGCAGCCTGCCGCCGTATGCAATGCTGCCCGAGGACCACCCGCTTGCCAATAAAACCGACGTTGATGTCGATGAACTGGCCGACTTTCCGATGGTGCTGTTGGACCTACCGCTCAGCAGCGACTATTTCCTGAGCTTCTTTAGCAAAAGCAACCGCAAGCCACGCATTGTTGAGCGCACACGCGATATGGCTGTGATGCGCTCGCTGGTTGCCAATGGCTATGGCTATGCAATCGCAAACATCCGCCCCTACTCGGATTTATCGCCCGACGGCAAGAAACTGGTGTTTGTCCCTTTACGCGGGGCACAACGAGAGATGCAGTTGGGGCTTATCATCCCCGAAGGAGCCCGAAACGTTTTGACGATCAGCGCCTTTATCAACCACACAGCCAATGCCATCGAAAACTGGAACCATCCCAGCTCTGCCGACGCGCCAAAGGGTTAAGATCACCCTAAGCCATGATTACGCATCCGCGACTTTAGCCGGCCAGTCGCATCTGACACGTTCGCCCAACGGTGCGACGCGATAGGAGAAAGACACGTGCGCAATAAACGCTACGACGTCCTGTTTGAACCCATGGCAATTGGGCCGGTGACGGCCAAGAACCGGTTCTATCAGGTGCCCCATTGCAACGGCGGCGGTTACCGGGACCCGTCCGCCGTCGCGGAAATGCGCCGCACAAAGGCCGAGGGCGGCTGGGGCGTCATCTTCACCGAACAAACCGAGATGCACCACAGCTCGGAAATCGCCCCGTTCATCGAACTGCGCCTGTGGGAGGACAAAGACATCCCCATGCTGCGCAAAATGTCGGACCGCATGAAAGAGCACGGCGCACTGGCGGGCATCCAACTGGCGTATTCAGGCGTCAACGGGCCAAATCTCTACACGAAAGAGGTGCCGCTGGCCGTGTCGGCTCAGCCGATCCGCACCTTTACAAATGACCCGGTTCAGGCCCGTGCATTGGACAAAACCGACATCCGTGACTTGCGCCGCTGGTTCGTGAACGCGGCGAAACGGTCGCGCGAAGCCGGGTTCGATCTGATCTGCCTTTATGGGGCGCACGGGTTTGGCATCTTCCAACATTTCCTAAGCCGCGCCACAAACCATCGCACGGACGAATATGGCGGCAGCCTTGAAAACCGCGCGCGCTTTGTGAACGAGGTTATTGCAGACGTCAAAGACGCCGTGGGCGGCACGATGGGCATCACGCTGAGGGTCTCGCTTGACGAAACCATTGGGACACTCGGGTTTTCCAACGCCGAGGTGCGCGATTTTATCGAGATGAACCGCAATCTTCCGGATCTCTGGGATTTGGCGCAAGGCACGTGGGAAGATTGCTCGGGGCCGTCAAGGTTCAAAGAGGAAGCTGCGCAAGCCGAGTTGGTCAAGGGCATTCGCGCGTTGACAGATAAACCGGTCGTCGGCGTCGGTCGCTTCACAAGTCCCGATGTCATGGCCAAAATGATCCACTCGGGAACGCTCGATTTCATTGGCTGCGCACGTCCGTCCATTGCTGACCCGTTCCTGCCAAAGAAAATCGATGAAGGACGGATCGAGGATATTCGCGAATGCATCGGATGCAATATGTGCATCACCGGCGACATGACCATGTCCATCAGCCGCTGCACACAGAACCCCTCGTTTATGGAGGAATGGCGCAAGGGCTGGCACCCCGAGCGGATGAATGCCAAGGGCGACAGTAAGAATGTGCTGGTCGTCGGCGCTGGTCCCGCCGGGCTTGAGGCCACCCGCGCCCTCAGCGAACGCGGCTATGACGTCGCACTGGCCGAGGCTGGCAGGGGGTTGGGGGGGCGCGTGGCCAAGGAACGCCTGCTTCCGGGATTGTCGGCCTGGGGCCGCGTGGTGGATTATCGCAGCTACCAGATCAGCCAGAAACCCAACGCCGAGGTCTATTTTGACAGCGCCCTTGACGCGCAAAGCATTCTCGAATTCGGGTTCGAAAACATCTGCATCGCCACCGGTGCCACTTGGCGGCGCGACGGCGTCTCACGCCAGCACCTTGTGCCTTTTGCCACGGATCCGGCGATGAAAGTGTTTACGCCTGACGACCTTATGAACGGCGCGTCCCCTTCCGGGCATCTCGTGATTTATGACGACGATCACTATTACATGGGCGGCGTCATGGCGGAACTGTTGGTTCAAAAAGGTTGCAACGTGACCTTGGTGACGCCTGCGGCCCATGTCTCGGAATGGACATTGAACACGTTGGAACAACACGAAATCCACCGGCGTTTGGCTGAAATGGGGGTCGAAATCGTGCTCAACCGTGGCGTCACAGAAATCGGGGCCGCGTCCGTTGAAACCAATTGCATGTTCACGGACCGGCGGACGCAGATCGCCTGTGACGCTGTGCTGCTTGTGACGTCCAAACTGGAAAACAACGAGGTCTTTAATGACCTTGTGACACGCAAGGGCGAATGGGCGGATGCGGGCATCAAAACAGTCAAACTGATCGGCGACGCAAATGCCCCGGGGCCAATCGCTTGGGCAACCTATGCGGGCCACCGCTATGCGCGTGAATTGGACATGCCCGACATTGGCGACGCCCTACCATTCAGACGAGAAATCACCGAATTGGCGCAAGACTGATGACAAATTTTCAATTTGATCCGAAATTGATGGCCGCGATGCTCGAATGGACGGGGCAACACATCTTGGGAGGCCCCGACCCGAAACACGGCGCGCAAAGTTTCAATCAGCTTGAACCTGTGCTTGGGTCATCCATTTCCGACGATGGCATAGGCGGCGAGGCCGCTTTTGCACTGTTCACCGACACCATCGTGCCTTCGACGCGGCCTTTCGGGCACCCAACATCGCTGTCCTTCGTCGCCTCGGCCCCCAGCAAAGCCGCGTTGAGCTTTGACGCAGCCCTAGGCGCGGCGGGGATATTCGCGGGCAACTGGGATGGGGGCGCGGGCGCAATTCACGCCGAGAACCAAGCCCTAGCGTGGCTCGCCGCTCTCGCAGGATGGGACGAAAAAGCGGGCGGTGTCTTTGTCGCTGGTGGCACGCTGGGCAACCTCTCCGCGCTCCACACCGCGCGCAATTGGAAGACGCGCCGCAGCGCGCGCTCTGACCGATGGGCCATTTTGTGTTCGACCGAAGCCCATAGCTCGATTGAGGCCGTGTCCGAGGTGATGGACGTCGATCTCATCCGTGTGCCGACCGACGCATCGGGGCGCTTGGACGCCGCCGCCGCCCAACGGGCGATAACGCCAAATGTCTTCGCGATCGTCGCCAACGCGGGCGCAACCAATTGCGGTGCCGTTGACGACATCGCCGGACTTGCCGATCTGGCCGAGGCTCAGGATGTGTGGCTGCATCTTGACGGGGCCTATGGTCTCGCGGCCCTCGCCGACCCTAAGACGCGCCGCGAATTTGCAGGCATCGAACGCGCCGACAGCTTTATCGTTGATCCTCACAAATGGCTGTTTGCACCCTATGACAGTTGCGCGCTTGTCTACCGCGACGCATCCCACGCCGCGCGGGCGCATGGTCAGGCGGCTGAATATCTTGATGTTGTTGACAAAAACCATTGGAACCCATCAGACTACGCGTTGCATCTTACACGCCGCGCTCGTGGGTTGCCGCTTTGGTTTTCCCTCGCGACGCATGGAACGCGGGCCTATGGTCAGGCCATTGCCGACACCATCCGCATCGCGCAGGAACTGGCCGACGGCATCGCAGCGCTGCCCGGCGTCGACCTTATCCTTGGTCCGCAATTGTCGGTGATCTTGTTCCGACCCGTCCAAATGACCGACGCCGAAATGGAGGCTTGGGCCGAAGCTCACCGCCGTTCGGGCGCACTTTTGTGCCTGCCAACTTCCTGGCAAGGGCAAAAGGTCTTTCGCCTCTGTATCGTCAATCCTGAAACCAACGCCAAAGGTATTCTCGCCGTGCTGGAGACCCTCAAATGACCCGCACGCTTGAAATCCTGGAGCGGCTTGTCGCCTTTCCGAG
>JBELFK010000086.1:0-12493 GCA_042092935.1 Paracoccaceae bacterium
CCCGATCTTCCAGAAACCCGAGCGGATAGCTGTCCCAGGTGGCGATGTCCAAATCTTCGCCGACTTTGAAATGGTCAAAATCGGTGATCCGCCCCATGTAGTTGTGCGATGTCGGAGCCGTGGAATACCGACGGATGATGTCGGTTTGCACCCTATTGAACTTAACCACCTGATCCGAACTGAACCGGCGAAACGCGAGGCTATGGGCTGGGTTCGCTTCTGTCACTGTCAGGTTGGGCAGGTCGATTTGATCGAAGCAATCATATTCCATGGACCAAAACACATTGCCCCAAGCCGAGTTAAGGTTTTCGATGCTCAAATAGCGTGTCTTCAGCCATGTCCGAAAGGCGTTGCGGGCCGCATCGCTGTAGGAAAGTGTTGTGTCGTGGCATCCATATTCGTTGTCGGTTTGCCAAGCGGCTATATGGGGATTGTTACCATAGCGTTCAGCCAAAAGACCGACAATCGTGGCGCATTCAGCTTTGTAGCCCGCGTGGCTAAAGCAATAGTGGCGGCGCGACCCGAATTTCCTCGGGCGGCCCTCGGCGTCAACGGCCAACATATCGGGGTGTTTGTCGATCATCCAGCGCGGCGGCGTCGCCGTTGGCGTGCCCAACACGACCTTTAGCCCAGCGGCCCCAAGGACCGAAATCGCGTCGTCGAGCCAACCAAAACGATAATCCCCGGGCGAAGGCTCAAGCCGTGACCACGCAAACTCGCCAATGCGAACCCAGGTCAGACCAGCCTCGGCCATGCGGCGCGCGTCGTCTTCCCAAATGTCTCGGGGCCAGTGTTCAGGATAATAACAGGTGCCAAGCGCGCGTTTCATCGGCCCGTCACACGATCACGCGGTGTTCAGGTTGCCCCGAAATGTTGCCAAGGTGCACGCTGTAGGTCCGACCTTGGGCCTCGTTTGGGTTTGTCATGCCCTCGTCGGCTGTCGTCGCAAACAGGGTCGAGAAACTCGGCCCACCAAAGGCGGGGCAGGTGACTTGCTGCGCATCAAGGCCAACCGTCGATAGCAGCGTGCCCCGAGGCGAGTATCTGGCCACGCGGCTTGCGCCCCATTGGGCGACCCAGAGGCAACCCTCGGCGTCGACAACCGCACCGTCGGGGTTTGTGCCCTCGTCGTTGAGGTCAACAAAGACCTCGGCAGCGCCGGTTGGCCAGCCATCGGCTTTTAGGTCCTGCCGCATGATAAGCCGCGTCGGGGTGTCGGTGTAATAGGCATATTTGCGATCGGGTGAGAAACAAATCGCGTTTGGAATTGTGATGTCCTGAAACAGCACTTCCAATGCGCCCTGATAGTAGCGGTAGATTGCCCCTGCTTCGGGCTCGGCTTGCTTGCCCATGGTGCCAATCCAGAAACCACCCCAAGGGTCAGCCCGCCCGTCGTTTGAGCGGGTCTCGGGCTCCTCTGCCTCAAGGTCGCAAAGATGCTGACGGGCCGAGGTTTCCACATTGAAGCGGAACAATTCGATCTCGCTGGCGATCAGCAACTCGTCGCGATTGATCCAACCAGCGGCAGATACATGCTGGCCAAATTGCCAGGCGTGAATTTCTTCGTCGCTCCGGCTGAACATTTTCTTGTTGTTGATGTCAAACCAGAACAATTGCTTGCGTTCGGGGTGCCAAAGAGGCCCCTCGCCAAGCGAACATTGTCGGTTGTCAAAAACATTCGGTGTCATTGGCCAAAGACCCTATCATATTCCGCCACGATCGTATTCGCACGATCGCGGACCTCGATCGCTGAATAGCCAGGCTTGAACAGCGCCGAGCCAATGCCAAACCCGTCCACACCGGCGGCTTTCCAGTCTGCAAAATTCTCGGGTCCAGCGCCACCAACGGCCAAAACCTCGGTGCCAGTCGGCAGCACCGCGCGGATCGCTTTGACACCGTCCGTTCCGATCATGACGCCGGGAAAGAATTTCAATCCGTCTGCCCCTGCACGCAGGGCGGCAAAGCATTCCGTGGGGGTCATGACGCCCGGAAATGAAAGCATGCCAGCTGATTTGGTCGCGCCAATCACCTCGGGATTACAGTCGGGAGACACGATCAGCTTGCCACCCGCTTGCTGCACCTGCCGTACATCCTGAACGCTCAACACTGTGCCCGCGCCAATCAACGCTACGTCACCGAACGCCTGAGCCATTATGCGGATGCTGTCAAAAGGCTGCGGTGAGTTCAGCGGGACTTCGATCTTGGTGATGCCCGTGTCAATCAAAGCGGCACATATATTGTGGGCCTCATCGGGTTGGATGCCGCGTAAGATCGCTACAATATTTCTGGTCATTTCTGATTTCCAATCAAAAGGTTGTAGGCCGACTTTAATCCATCAACGGTTATCTCATCCCCGTTCGATTGCGTCGCGGGGACGTCTTGGCCGTTCAGGCCTGCGGCATAAAGCGCACTTAGAACAGGATCGCCGACAATCGCCACGTTCTGACCAAGCCAGTATGGCTTTGATCCTGCCAATTCCAAACCGATCAACATGCCCGACAAACGTGCCTTGGCGGTCGCATTTGATTGCCCGTGCAGCACGCCCTCGGCGCGCAGGCCGAACAGTTTACTGGCGACAAGTTGGGGGTGGCTCATGGCGTCCGAAATCGCGGTTTGAAACGCCGTGTCATCCCAGCCCTTGTCTTGAACACTATGGCGCAAAACCGAGTGGTTTGACAGCAGAGCGAAAAGCTCTCCGGTCATAAAGGTGCGAAAACTGACCACCTCGCCCGCACTGATGTGGACCCATTTCGTATGCGTGCCCGGCAGGCAGAGAACACCGTCAAATTTCGGGTGCTGTGACAGATAGCCAGCGATTTGTGTTTCCTCGCCGCGCATGACATCGGCGGGTGAATCCTGTTTCAGCCCGGGCAGAATATAGGGCAGAAGCCGCGCATCCTTGGGTGTCACGCGCAGCGCCGTGTCCGACTGCGCGGGCTCACAGGGGACAGACGCATAAGGGGCCTCTTGCCAGCCTTGCTTGGCGCCGACCATGCCACAGCAAATCACTGGTGTTTTTTCTTTGCCAAGGAAATGTCCGATGGCCTCGATTAACGCAGGTTCGAATTCTTCCGGCGCGAGTGATCCCATGCCTCTGTCCGAGGTCACGAGGTCGATCAGCCCGCCGTCGGCACCGAAAACCCACGCGCGGAAATTGGAGGTGCCCCAATCTACCGCGATCCACGCAGCAATTTTGGTCGTCATTCTGCTATCCAGTTGCTACAACGCCGCCATCAATCGCGATCAATTGCCCCGTCATCATCCGGCTGGCATTTGACGCCAAAAACAGCGTCGCGTCCACGACGTCTTGCGGCACAAGATGCTCTTTCAGGCATTGTTTTTCCAGATGCGCCGCTAAGGCTTCCGGCGAGGCCCACTTGTCGAGCTGTTTTTCCGTCAAAACCCAGCCAGGTGCCAGTGCATTTACGCGAATTTTTTCCGGCCCCAGTTCACGTGCAAGGGATCGGCTCATGCCGGTTATACCGGCATTTGCGGTCGTGTAGGATGTATAGCCCGCATTTCCCATCATATAGCTGATGGACGAGAAATTGACGATCGCCCCGCCGCCGTTTGCCTTCATGCCCGCGATGACCGACTGGCAGGCGAAGAAATAGGCTTTGAGGTTGATGGATTGGCTCCAGTCCCAGAAGTCCTCGGTGACGTCTTCCACCTTGTGCCGGTGATCGTTCGCGGCATTGTTGACAAGCACCTGAATTGGGCCATGCGCCTGTGATGCTTGTTGAATGGCAGCGTCCAACGCAGGAATATCCGTAATGTCACAGGGAATGAAAAGCGGACGGGCACCGTGTTTTTGTTCCATGTCGTCGCAAAAAGCGGTCGAATCCGACCGTTGAACAAACGCAACCTTAGCGCCTTGTTCAAGAAAGCCTTCGGTCAGCGAAGCGCCGATGCCGGAACCTCCGCCGGTGATGAAAACGCTTTTGCCAGCCAGATCATGAAATGTTGCGGTCGCGGTCATTAGTGGCTCTCACGTGTTACAGGGCGTGTGTCTTTGCCAACCAGAAAATCGAGATCGGCCCCCGTGTCGGCTTGCATGACGTGATCGACATACATTTTCGCATAGCCTCGGGTGTAGTGGGGGGGATCGGGTTCCCAATTGGCGCGGCGTTCCTCCAAAACAGCATCGGTGACGAGCAATTCAAGCTCACCCTTGCTGGCCGAAAACCGAATACGGTCGCCCGTCTTGACCAGAGCTAATGTGCCCCCGTCGTTTGCTTCGGGTGACACATGAAGGATCACAGTGCCAAACGCGGTGCCAGACATGCGGGCGTCCGAGACGCGGACCATATCGCGCACGCCTTCTTTCACCAGCTTTGAGGGGATCGGCATATTGCCCACCTCGGCCATGCCGGGATAGCCCTTGGGGCCACAGCCTTTGAGAACAAGCACGCTGTCCTTGGTCACAGGCAGATCATCATCGTTGATCGTTGCCTTTAATTCTTCAATGTTCTCGAACACATAAGCCTCGCCCTCATGCTCTAACAAATGCGGGCTTGCGGCCGATGGTTTTACGATGGCCCCACGCGGCGCGAGGTTTCCGTGCAGAACCTTGATTCCGGCCGAGGATTTAAGGGGGGCGTCCAAGCTGTGGATTACATCGCGGTTCCAGCATTCGGCCCCGTCGGAATAGACACTTATGTCGCCGCCCAAAACCGTCTTGGCCTTGCGCAGATGACCTGAAAGTTCCTTCAGGATCACCGGCATCCCGCCAGCGTAGCAGAAATCCTCCATCAGGTATTTGCCGGACGGCATACAATTCACAAGCAGAGGTATGTCGCGCCCGAGGTCGAAATCTTCCAGCTTGAGGTCGATCCCGACGCGTCCGGCAATGGCCAGCAAGTGCACAACAGCGTTGGTCGAGCCACCAACGGCGGCATTGGCCAGAATTGCGTTTTCGAAGGACTCTCGTGTCACGATATCCGACAGCTTGAGATCTTCGTCCACCATTTCAACGATGCGCTTTCCGGTCATGTGGGCCAGCGCCATGCGACGTGCGTCAACCGCCGGAAGGGCGGCGTTCGTGGGCAGGCTGAGGCCCATTGCTTCGACGATCGAGGCCATGGTCGATGCTGTGCCCATGGTCATGCACACGCCTTTTGAGCGGCTCATGCCAGATTCTGCGGCCATGAAATCCTGCAAGGTCATGTCGCCCGCGCGCACGGCCTCGGAAAACTTCCATACGTCTGTTCCCGAACCAATGTCCTTGCCCTGCCATTTGCCGTTCAGCATTGGGCCTGAGCTGACGACGATTGTCGGCAAATCGACGCTGGCGGCCCCCATAAGCTGCCCCGGGGTGGTCTTGTCACAGCCGCCCAAAAGCACGACGCCGTCGATGCCATAGGCACGGATCGACTCTTCGACGTCCATCGCCAGAAGATTGCGAAACAACATCGCCGTTGGCTTCATCTGGGTTTCGCCAAGCGACATGACGGGAAATTCGACAGGAAAACCTCCGGCCTCCCAAACGCCGCGCTTCACGCCCTCGGCGAGATCGCGCAGGTTGCTGTTGCAGGGGGTCAGTTCGGACCACGTGTTGCAGATACCGATGACGGGTCGCCCGTCGAATGCGTGATCGGGAAATCCTTGGTTTTTCATCCAAGAGCGGTGAATGAACCCGTCCTTGTCCTGCTTTCCATACCAAGCACGGTTGCGTCTTTCTTTGCTCATAGCAAGGTTCCTTTCACAACCCACATGGTCTCTGGGAAGCTCCAAGGTAGGGTAATGCCTTGGCTCATCAGGTAGGCTCCGCTCAAGATCAAATCCTGAGATTTCAGGGCCTGTTGTCCGCGCGATAGCGCGGGTGCGTCATCGCGGTTCACAAGTTCAATGCGATACATTGCGTCCGGCGTCAAACGGGTCAGGCGCAAGGGTCGGGGCGCGATCTGCGCCGAGGTTTCGGCTTTGCCGGCGAAGACGACAAAGCAATCACCGTCCTGTGCCAGTTGCTGTTCAGCGATCACGGCAGGGTCTGAGCTGTCGAGGCGCAAAATATCCGCGGTTGTCATCCAATCGCGGTTGGCTTTCCACCAGCGGGTCACACTGCTGAGCACGTTGGTTTCATCCGGCGTGAGTTCGCGCGGGTCCATTTCGAACCCCATGTGTCGCTGGGCGGCGACCCAAGCGCGAAAGCGGATGTCGATGACCCGCCCCGAGGTATGGCACTTGCGCGGTCCAACATGGCTGCCCGTCACAGCCAGAGGCAGAAATATCGCCGCGTTGTGTTGCATTTTCAGGCGTTCAACCGCGTCATTGCTATCGCTCAGCCAAACGCGATGGGTGCGTTTCAAGATGCCAAAATCGATCCGTCCACCGCCCGAAGCGCAGCTTTCAATCTCGACGTTGGGAAAGGTCGCCCTGAGGCGGTCGAGCAAGTCGTAGGATCCTCGGGTTTGCGCGGCGTCGGGGGTTGGCAGGACGCGGTTGTGATCCCACTTGATATAGTCGATCGCGTGATCGCCCAAAATACCGCTGATGCGTTCGAACAGGAAATCGCGCACCTCGGGCAGCGCCATATTCAGCGCCATTTGCTGTCGCCCGAGGATCTGATCCTCTCCGCCCAGTGCCCAGTCTGGATGGGCGCGGAAAATGTTGCTGTTGGGGTTTATCATCTCGGGCTCGAACCAGATGCCAAACGCCATGCCTTCGCTGTGGATGTGATCGATCAGAGGATGCAGGCCGTCCGGATACTTGCGGGGATCGACCTCCCAATCGGACAGGGCTTGGGTGTCGTCGTCGCGATTGCCAAACCAGCCGTCGTCCAACACAAAACGTTCCGCGCCCAGACGGGCTGCCATCGAGGCGATCTCTTTCAGCTCGTCCAGTTTGTGATCGAAATAGACGGCCTCCCAACAATTGTAGTGCACGGGGCGGGGGCGATCACGGTCAGGAAACGCCACGATCCGGTCGCGCAGATGGCGCTGAAAGGCGACAGCGCAACCGTTGAGACCATCGTCCGAGAACATCGCGTAAAGCGTCGCGGTTTCAAAATGCGACTGGGGATCGTTCTCAAGCCGTGTTGCGTGGCCGAACTGTATCTGACGCCGCCCGTCCGGCAATTCCTCGGCCACCATGCGGTGACCGCCGGACCAACCATAGTGAAACCCATAGGCCTGCCCCGAGGCATTGGTGGCCCCACGACAGGGGACAATCAGACCCGGGAAATGTTCATGCCCCGTGCGCCCCGTGCGGTTTTCGCGAAACCGAATGCCAGCGGACCACGCAGTGCGGTTCATCTGAAACTCGCCGCACCAACGGCCTGCGAAATCGATCATCTCGTCGCTGCTTTGCGGGGCGGGAAACACGGGTGCCGACAGCCAATGGAGATGCATGGGCGTTTCGGACTCAAGCGTGGACTTAGCCTCGATCACATGGGTTTCGGGATCAATCGAAAAGAAGGCCCGATAGGTCAAGGTGCCGCTCTGATCCTTGAACGACAATTCCAGCCGATCTTCGCCGACCTGATCCGCGTGAAAACAGAATTTCGGCAGGTAGGGGCGGCCTTCATGGTCGCGGATCACCAAGCCCGGCTGACCGGGGAAAGTCCGCGTGGCCTCGGGGCAGATCGAAAGCTCGGGGTTGGCGTCCAGCATTCCGCCGGTCACATCGATCGCATTGGCCTGATAAATGACCGTGAGGTCGGTGTCATCCGGCAGTCGCGGCCCCCAATAAACCACTTCCGCCAGATGATCTTTCTGCGAGCCCAGCACCAGGGTTTGACGTGAATCGTCAAGCCGCCACGTTCGGATCATTTTACGGCCCCAAGTGTCAGGCCGGCGATAAAGTGCTTCTGCATCAGGAAGAACATCAACACTGGCGGAATAGCCGCCACAATCGATCCTGCACTCATCAAGTGATATTGCGCGATGAATTGCGAGTTAAACGAGGTGATACCCGCCGTGACCGGTTGTGCATCCGGGCCTTGCGTCAAGACAATCGCCCAGAAGTAGTCATTCCAGATAAAGGTGAAAATCAACACCGCCAGGGCCGCAAGGGCAGGGCGCATCAGGGGCAGAACAACGAACCAAAAAATGCGCCATTCCTTGATGCCTTCAACACGGGCGGCTTCTATCAGCTCAAACGGCAATGCACGAATGAAGTTGCGCATGAACAGGGTGCAAAATCCGGTTTGAAACGCGATGTGAAACATCACCAAACCCAATTTCGTGTCGTAGAGACCGGTGCTTACCGTCAGCTCGCGCACCGGAACCATGAGGATCTGAAACGGCACAAAATTGCCGGCGATGAACATGAAAAAGATGAACAGGTTGCCGCGGAATTTGTAGATGCCAAGCGCAAATCCGGTCATCGCCGAAAGGGCGACGGCCCCAATGACTGTCGGAACCGTAATCAGGACCGAGTTCCACATATAGCGCGGCATATCGCTTTCGGTGAAAACCTTGGCGTAATTGCTGAAGAAATCGAACGAGCTGGGAAGCCCCCAATAGTTTCCGTTGGTGAAATCGGTCAGCGGGCGGATCGAGAACATGGCGACCGCAATCAATGGCAACAGCCAGATTATCAAGGCAATCGGCACCAGTGTTTGATAGGAAATGCGTGCCGCGGTGGATCGTTTTTCAATGGGTGTTGGAAACATAACTATTCCCTCTCTTAATGACGCGCAGCGCGTTCGTCGCGGTACATGGACCACAGGAAGTAGCCAATGAAGACCAACATGATTAGGAACAAGACAACCGCGATGGCCGAGCCATATCCCATGCGGAACCCATATTCGGACAAGGCTTTTTCGAACATGTAGAAACTGAGCACGCGGGTTGAGCCAAACGGACCGCCGTTCGTCATCACCGAGATCAGGTCAAAGGATCGCAGCGCGCCGATGATCGTGACCACGAAGGCGATGAAAGTCGCCGGGCGCAATTGTGGAAGGATGATATACCAGAGCATCCAAGGGCCTTTTGCACCATCCAGACGTCCAGCCTCAATTTGCTCGGGATCAACGGCGTTCAGACCCGTCAGGTAGAGGATCATGCAATAGGCCGTCTGCGGCCAAAGACCGGCGGCAATGATGCCGTATGTGGCCAAGCCCGGATCGCCAAGAACGTTGATGGTTTCAAAACCGATGAACGTCAGGATCGCGTTCAACAGACCCTCACGAGGCAGGTAGAACCACGAAAAAACAAGGCCAACTACGACTTGGCTAAGAACAAACGGAAAGAAAAACAGAGACTTATAGATGCGAATGCCGACGATGTTCTGGTTGAGAAACAGGGCGATCAACAAGCCTGCCGGAATGGCCAGAAGGTAGAGTGCCAACCACCGCAGGTTGTTCCAAATCGAAATCTCGAACGAACGGTCGTCAAGCAGTTCTTCATAGTTCGCAAGACCAATATAAGTGGCCTCGCCCAAGCCATCCCAGTCGTAAAGCGAGATATTGAACGACTGGATAATCGGGCTAATGACATAGACCATAAAAAAGAGAACGCCCGGCAGCAAAAACAACAACGGAGTAACCGTCATCTTGTTGCGCTGTAGCCAGGTCCGACTGTCTGTGGCGGTAGACATTTCGTTTCTCCCCAAGTGAACACCTGCGTCCAAAGAAACGCCGTGCACACGCAATGTCAAAAAAATCAGAAAAAAAGGGCGCCCCGCCTGTAAAAGGGGGGCGCCCGATCAGCGCTTATTGATAGACGCGCTGGCGTGTTTTCTCGAGACGGTTGAGGATGTCTTCCAGATTGTCAGGGAACACCATGAATTCCTGAAGACCTTCCATGCCTGCCGAGGCCATTTCGGCCGGGAAGTCACGGTCAAAGAACTGCGCCACGCCGCCTTGGGCGTTTTGTGACAGCATTTCAAAGCCCTGAACGATGAATTCATCGTCAGCAACGCTTGAATTTGCGTTGATCGGCAGCTGGCCCAGACCATCCGGTCCGTTGATCTCGGTCTGAACTTCAGGCGATGTTACATACTGAAGGAACGCTTTGGCAGCTTCGACATTCTTCGCTTGGCTTGGAATGTGGAAGGTGTCCGTTGGCGCATCTTCACCCATCGGATAGTCGCCGATTTTCGGGAACTGGTAGAAGTCCAGTTGATCGTCGGTCAGACCGGCCGAGCGAAGATGAGGAACCGCGAAGTTACCGATCAGGTAGGCTGTCGCCTCGCCGTTCACAACAAACGACAGAGCGTCCTGCCAGTTGTAAGACTGGTGGTCATCGATAAAGGCACCCATGTCGATCAGCTTGCGCCAGTTGGCGAATGTCGCGCGAACTTCGTCGCTTGTCCATTCCAGCTCGCCACGTGCAAGCGCCATGTGGCTTTCAAAGCCATTGGTACGCATGTTCATGTAATCGAACCAACCACCGGCTGTCCAAAGGAACTTCGAACCGATCGAATAGCACTTGCGGCCCGAGTCGATGATGACCTGACAGTTGGCAATTTCTTCGTCAAATGTAGCAGGCTCAGAGAGACCCAGCTCTTTGAAGATGTCTTCGCGATAGTAGATGCCCCACTGGTAGTATGTGTATGGGACGCCCCATTGCTTGCCGTCGAGGGTCATTGCGCCTTTGACAGCGTCGAGACCCGGCAGGTCGCCATTGTCATACATGTCCGAAATGTCCATGAAGAGGCCCGCGTTCACGTATGGACCCATACGGTTGGCAGCATACCAATTCACAACATCAGGCGCGTCAGCAGTCAAAGCGTTGCGGATCTGGCTTTTCCAGGCTTCACGATCAACGACCTCAAGCTCGACCGTCAGATCAGGGTGCATCGCGTCAAAGTCAGCCGCCAGGCCTTCCATGATCGCGCGCGGAGCCGGGTTAGACATATCCGACATAATGCGGAGCGTGCCGGACAGCTGTGCATAAGCTGGTGCGGCGAGAGCCGTTGTCAGCAACATAGCTGCGGCAGTTTTAGCAACTTTTTGGAACATAGTTTCCTCCCTTTTGTTCCCATTGACATTTGGTTCCAAATAATGAAACTCAATCTCAACTATTGAAAACTGTGATGGATAACGCTACTGATGTCAACAAGGTTGTTGTTCACGAACGAGAGACGACCTTAGGGAGAAACGCATGAACAAGCCGATCGCAAATGACGGAACTGTCGGAAAAGCCTTGGAAATTTTGGATTCCGTGGCTGCGTTCGGCAGGCCTGTGCGATTTTCGGACTTGCTTGAGAAAAGCCCCTACCCAAAGGCCACCCTTTACCGATTCCTGCAAACCCTGACGAATCAAGGAATGCTCAGTTACGATGACGAGCGCGGCAGCTATAGCCTCGGGATCCGTCTTATGCGTCTTGCACATGGTGCCTGGAGCAACGCGTCGCTCGCGCCGATTGCACGCCCGTTTATCGAAAAGCTGGCCGAGCAGGTCGGCGAAACAGTGCACCTGGCCCAGCTCGACAGCGGGCAGGTTCTTTTCGTCGACAAGATCCAGAAAACCGACCGGTTTGACACGCTTGCCCGCGTCGGTCAGGTGGCACCCGCCTATTGCACAGGGGTCGGCAAGGCGATGCTGGCGTTCCTTGCGCCCAAACGTTTGCAGATCGTTTTGCGCCAACAGGCCTATTTCAAATATGCGCCCGCCACACACACAACGGCCGAAAGCCTTGTGGCCGAATTGGAGACCATTCGCGAAGAAGGCATCGCGTTTGATCGGGAAGAGCACGAACAGGGCATCCATTCGATCGCTGCCCCCGTACTATCTTCAAACGGACGCATCATTGGCGCGATCTCAATCGCGACATCCACAAGCAGACGCACACATGAAGGGTTGAACGAATTTCGCCCCCTGTTGCTCGAAACAGCCAAGCTCATCGGTGAAGAGGCCACGTCGTGGCAATTCCCGTCGTAACCCTGGGAAGGATCAATTTATGTCAGGTGTAACACTCCATAACGCCATCAAGAGATACGGTGAAACGCAGGTCATCCACGGGGTCAGTCTTGAGATCGACGAGGGAGAGTTCTGTGTCTTTGTCGGCCCTTCGGGTTGTGGCAAGTCAACCCTATTGCGCATGATTGCAGGGCTCGAGGAAACCTCGGAAGGTCAAATCATCATTGGTGACAAGGACGTCACACATGCCGATCCGGCAGATCGGGGCATCGCCATGGTCTTCCAGACCTACGCTTTGTATCCCCACATGACGGTTGAGGAAAATATGGGCTTTGGCCTGAAGATGAACGGGGTTTCCAAGACCGTTATCAACGAGAAAGTGGCGAAAGCCGCAGACATCCTGCAACTCGGCCCTTACCTCAAGCGAAAACCCAAGGCGCTTTCGGGCGGTCAGCGCCAGCGCGTCGCCATTGGACGCGCCATCGTGCGCGGCCCCGAAGTCTTTTTGTTTGATGAGCCGTTGTCCAATCTGGATGCCGAGCTGCGCGTTGACATGCGCGTTGAGATCGCCCGCCTTCATAAGGAAATCGGCGCAACGATGATTTATGTCACCCACGATCAGGTCGAGGCAATGACCCTCGCCGATAAGATCGTGGTTCTGCGCGCCGGTGTGATCGAACAAGCAG
>JBELFK010000087.1:0-12392 GCA_042092935.1 Paracoccaceae bacterium
AATGGATTCACGACGACCCGACCATTCTTGGCCGGATGATCGGTCAAGGCGAAACCGACCTTGGCGTCAGAACCATCGAGTATCGCCCGCAAACCTACCAGTTTTGGAATAAGGGCAAGCTGAGCAACATGAACGCGCTGCGGTTCGCCTACGCCGAAGTGAAATTCTACGACACGACCTGGTTCGGGTTTTTCGAGCGATTTGTCCTTCCTGAAATCGCCAATCAGATTGAGCTTAACGCCACGGTCAATGAGATTTCGGTCCGGCCCGACGGCGTGTCGGTTGGGTTAAGGGATGGTCGCCGCATCGAGGCGGACAGGGTGCTTGTGACCGTTCCGATTTCCATCCTGCAAAGGCAGCGCATCACATTTTCCAATGCCCCCGACGCGACGCGTTTGCGAGGCCTGAACGACGTTGTTTTTGGCAGTGGGTTCAAAGTGTTCATGAAGTTCAGTGAACAGTTCTATCCCGACATGCTGATGTTTGGCTCACGGTTGAATGCCTTGTCGCACGAATGGAATTCAAAGCTCTATTATAACGCGGCCTTCGGTAAACCGACCGACGAAAACCTATTGGGATTGTTCACCGTCAACGAAAACACGCTGTCGCGCGCCGCGCTTTCAAACGAGGCCCTGTTGGAAACCGCTCTGGCGGAATTGACCGAGATCTACGGCAGCGTGGTGCGGCAGTCGTTTCAGGCTGGAACCGTACAGAACTGGACAAAAGAGCCGCATATTTTGGGCAGCTACTCAATGAGCAACGATGCTGACGACGATATCGCGGCCATCCTCTCGCCGATAGCGGGGCGCATTCATTTTGCCGGAGAGGCCTTGGGCGACGACGCACAATCCACCGTGCATGGGGCGGCGTTCTCGGCCATTAATGCTGTTCGCGATATAGTGGCGGGCTAGGCGTTTTCGGCCTGTGCGACGGATTTCAGATCGGCATACATGCTCGCGACAACCGCCTGCACGTGATCCGCAAGGTCACGCACATCGTCCTCGTCATAGCCGGATGAGTCGATGGGATCACCAAAACGCACATGAATGGTCCCCGCGCGCGCCCTGAGCGACCCAAGCGGAAGCGCTTGGTGACCACCATAAAACGCGACGGGGACAACAGGCACCCCGGCCCTGATCGCCAGCAGAAACGCGCCACGCTTAAACCGCCTGACGCCATCCTGTCCCGAGAGCTGCCCCTCACCGCCCCAGGCAATGCGTTCGCCCGCACGCAGGGCCTCGACGATCTTATCCATAAGCCGGTTGGTGCCTGCCCGCTGGCCTCGTGGAACCAGCTCAATTCCGGCTTGTAGGCAGGCGGATCGGGCAAAGGGGATCACGGCGTAGGCATCCGCGGCTGCCGCCCGATCCACATGCGGCAGGACCGACGCCGGAAAGGCAAAGACGTCCGCGAACGACGTCTCATTATAGCAAACCACGCAGCCGGTTCCGACCGAGGGCGGCGTGCCACTTACCGACACCTCAATCCCACAGGTCTTCAAAACGCGGTTGAAATCCCGGGTTAATATGCGCCGCGCGTCGGCCTTATTGGCCGCTCGCTTGCCAGCACGCCAGCTCATCCAAGGCGCCCCAAGTAACCACCGCAAAATCGCGAGGCCACCCCGCAATGTTTCCAAAACCGCCGTCATGCCTTTCCACCCCAAAAGCTCGGCAACTGTATCCTATGTTTGCTTGCAGCTTCCAAGCGTAATCTGGCAGTGGCAAATCGATGGATTTGGCGCGAAGGTTGTGTGTTTCTCAAATGTCATCCCCGCTTGCGCGGGGATGACAGGGGACCGCAGGAGGAGCATTCGCTATCCCCAAAGCAAAAGGGGCCGCCGATTGGCAGCCCCTTCGCAATTTTTCCTCACCGAGGTGGGTTCTCATCGTTTTTGCAGGCAAAAACGACTGTCACCCACTGGCCGCGTTCGGGCTTACGCCCGAGCCACGTCCTTACTCGTAAATCTTCGAGACAACGCCCGACCCAACGGTGCGGCCGCCTTCGCGGATCGCGAAGCGGAGGCCTTGCTCCATCGCGATGGGTGCGATCAGCTCAACGTCGAACTTCAGGTTGTCGCCTGGCATAACCATCTCGGTGCCCTCAGGCAGCTCAACAGTACCGGTGACGTCCGTGGTGCGGAAGTAGAACTGTGGACGGTAGTTCTTGAAGAATGGGGTGTGACGACCACCTTCTTCTTTCGTCAGGATGTAGACCTCACACTCAAACTTGGTGTGTGGGTTCACAGAACCTGGCTTACAAAGAACCTGGCCACGCTCAACTGATTCACGGTCAACACCACGAAGAAGTGCGCCGATGTTGTCGCCTGCTTCACCGCGATCAAGCAGCTTGCGGAACATTTCAACACCCGTACATGTGGTTGTTGTTGTGTCTTTGATGCCAACGATTTCGATGCTGTCGCCAACATTGATAACGCCGCGCTCAACACGACCGGTCACAACTGTACCACGACCCGAGATCGAGAACACGTCTTCGATTGGCATCAGGAACGGCTCATCAACAGCGCGAGGAGGCTGTGGGATGAATTCGTCAACCGCTGCCATCAGCTTGGTGATCGAGTCTTTGCCGATGTTGTCATCACGGTCTTCCAGAGCGGCCAGAGCCGAACCCGGGATGACAGGGATGTCGTCGCCGTTGTAACCGTATTCGGTCAGAAGCTCACGGATTTCCATTTCGACAAGCTCAAGAAGCTCTTCGTCGTCAACCTGGTCAACCTTGTTCATGTAAACAACCATCTCAGGGATACCAACCTGGCGGCCCAGAAGGATGTGCTCACGTGTCTGAGGCATAGGGCCGTCGGCTGCGTTCACAACAAGGATCGCGCCGTCCATCTGCGCCGCACCTGTAATCATGTTCTTCACATAGTCAGCGTGGCCGGGGCAGTCGACGTGGGCGTAGTGACGGTTCTCGGTCTCATACTCAACGTGTGCTGTCGAGATCGTGATACCACGGGCTTTTTCTTCTGGCGCGCCGTCAATCTCGTCATAGGCTTTGAAGTCACCAAACTGCTTGGTGATCGCTGCTGTCAGAGTGGTCTTGCCGTGGTCAACGTGACCAATCGTGCCGATGTTGCAGTGCGGTTTGCTGCGGTCAAACTTTTCCTTTGCCATTGCAAAGCTCCTTTTTCGATATGGCGGTGTGCAATGGATGCACACCCTACAGGGGTGGTAGGGTGGGCCACTGGCCCACCGCTTTTATGCGTATTTCGCCTGAATTTCGTCAGAGATGTTCTGAGGAACGGCTTCGTAATGGTCAAACTGCATCGAGAAGTTCGCACGGCCCGAAGACATTGAGCGAAGTGTGTTGATGTAGCCAAACATGTTCGCCAGAGGCACAAAACAGTCGACCGCAATCGCGTTGCCGCGTGTGTCCTGACCTTGTACCTGCCCGCGACGCGATGTCAGATCGCCGATGATGCCACCTGTGTATTCTTCAGGCGTAATCACTTCGACTTTCATGATCGGCTCGAGCATCTTGGCGCCCGCTTTGCGCATGCCTTCACGCATACACATACGTGCAGCGATTTCGAACGCAAGAACGCTGGAGTCCACGTCGTGGAACTTACCGTCGATCAGGGCAACCTTGAAGTCGATCACGGGGAAGCCAGCCAATGGGCCGCTGTCCATGACAGACTTGATGCCTTTTTCAACGCCCGGGATGTATTCCTTGGGAATAGATCCACCCACGATGCGGCTTTCAAAGCTGTAGCCTTCACCAGGTGCGGTCGGCGAAATAACCATTTTAACTTCACCGAACTGACCAGACCCACCCGACTGTTTCTTGTGGGTGTAGGTGTGCTCGACTTCGTGGCCGATGGTTTCGCGGTATGCCACCTGAGGTGCACCGATGTTCGCTTCAACCTTGAACTCACGCTTGAGACGATCAACGAGGATGTCCAGGTGAAGTTCGCCCATGCCCTTCATGATGGTCTGGCCGCTTTCGAGGTCAGTTTCCACACGGAAGGATGGATCTTCGGCAGCCAGACGGGCCAGACCCTGAGACATTTTCTCTTGGTCGGCTTTGGTCTTGGGCTCAACAGCGATCTCGATCACCGGATCAGGGAAGGTCATTGTTTCAAGAACCACAGGATCGTTGACAGCGCAGAGCGTGTCACCGGTTGTGGTGTCTTTCAGACCTGCCAGCGCGATAATGTCGCCTGCAAACGCTTCCGTGATTTCCTCACGGTTGTTTGAGTGCATCATCATCATCCGGCCAACACGCTCTTTACGACCTTTGGTCGAGTTCAGCAGCGTGTCACCTTTGTTCAGCGTACCCGAATAGATACGTGTGAACGTCAGCGAGCCAACGAACGGGTCGTTCATGATTTTGAACGCCAGACCAGAGAACGCCATGTCATCATCCGCACGACGCGGGATGTCACGGGTTTCTGTTTCGTCACCGGGTTTGAAGCCCATGTAGTCAACAACATCAAGCGGGCTTGGAAGATAGTCGACAACAGCGTTCAACAGAGGCTGAACACCTTTGTTTTTGAACGCAGATCCACCCAGAACCGGAACGAATGCCATCGCCAATGTACCCTTGCGCAGCAATGCACGCAGAGTTGGGACGTCAGGCTCTTCGCCTTCCAGATAGGCTTCCATCGCGTCGTCGTCCATTTCGACGGCGTTTTCGATCATCTTGCCGCGCCATTCATTGGCCATGTCCTGAAGCTCGGGGCGGATGTCCGCGTGAACCCAGGATGCGCCAAGATCTTCGCCCTGCCACAGCCATTCCTTCATGGTGACCAGATCGATCAAGCCTTCCAGCTCGGTCTCTGCACCAATTGGAATGCCAACCGGAACAGCGGTTGCACCGGTCCGGTCTTCAATCATGTGAACACAGTTGAAGAAGTCCGCGCCGATCTTGTCCATCTTGTTGACGAACACGATACGAGGAACATGATAGCGGTCAGCCTGACGCCAAACGGTTTCGGTCTGAGGCTCAACGCCAGCGTTGGCGTCAAGAACAGCAACCGCGCCATCAAGAACCGCAAGCGAACGTTCAACTTCAATTGTGAAGTCAACGTGGCCCGGGGTGTCGATGATGTTCATCCGGTGCTTTTCAGTTTCAGGGGTTACACCGTCTTCTGTGCGCTCCCAGAAAGTTGTGGTCGCAGCAGACGTAATCGTAATACCGCGTTCCTGCTCCTGCTCCATCCAGTCCATCGTGGCTGCACCATCGTGCACCTCACCAATGTTATGAGACTTTCCGGTGTAATACAGGATGCGCTCGGAACAGGTTGTCTTACCTGCATCAATATGCGCCATGATACCGAAGTTACGGTACCGATCGAGAGGATAATCACGTGCCATGCTATGCTCTCCTTACCAGCGGTAGTGGCTGAACGCTTTGTTCGCGTCGGCCATTTTATGTGTATCTTCACGCTTCTTGACGGCTGAACCACGAGAGTTCACAGCATCCATCAATTCGCCTGCAAGACGTTCTTCCATGGTGTTCTCGTTGCGGTTACGCGACGCAGTGATGAGCCAGCGGATCGCCAGTGCTTCACGACGCTCAGGGCGCACTTCAACGGGAACTTGGTAGGTGGCACCACCAACACGACGCGAGCGAACCTCGACCGACGGTTTGATGTTGTCCAGCGCTTCGTGGAACACTTCCACAGGCGCGCGCTTGATTTTGCCTTCAACGCGATCAAGGGCGTTGTAGACAATACGTTCTGCGACCGACTTTTTGCCGTCGATCATCAGGTTGTTCATGAATTTTGTCAGTACGCGATCACCAAACTTGGCGTCGGGCAGGACTTCGCGCTTCTCAGCGGCGTGACGACGTGACATTCCGTGATCTCCTTATTTAGGACGCTTAGCGCCGTATTTCGAACGACGTTGCTTACGGTCTTTGACGCCTTGGGTATCCAGAACACCGCGCAGGATGTGGTAACGGACACCCGGAAGGTCTTTGACACGACCGCCACGGATCAGAACAACCGAGTGTTCCTGAAGGTTGTGGCTTTCACCCGGAATATAGCTGATGACTTCGAAGCCATTGGTCAAACGGACCTTGGCAACTTTACGCATCGCCGAGTTCGGCTTTTTAGGTGTCGTTGTGTAGACGCGCGTACAGACGCCGCGCTTCTGTGGATTGCCTTCCAAGTGCAGTGACTTGGAACGCTTTACTTTTGGCTGGCGCGGTTTGCGGATCAGCTGTTGGATCGTTGGCATTCCGGTTTTATCCCCGTTTTGCAACTTCATGTCATGCACACCGAAATGTGCGGCGAATGTTTATGCACCAGCGTTTCCACAAGCACAAAATCCGTGAGCGTTTCCATTCCGAGGCAAACGTCACGGTGAGTTTCCAGAGGATGCGGGCATAAAAGCTGCCCGGAACTTGGCCACTACAGATATGAAATCGACAGGCGGGGCGCGACCCCTATCGCCGAGATAGGCGGCTTTTAGGCGGAGTCGGATGGGTTGTCAACAGACGGTGGACGCGTCAATCACGCCACCCTTCGACGGCACTCCGTTTAGCTCAATCCAGCGAGTGTCAGGGCGTTGGCCATGCGTTTGCGGTGGTCTTTGCTGAAGTAGGGGTAGCGCTCGTCGTAGCGCGCGAAATTGTAGTTGGCGTCAATGTTCAGAAGGTCGGCCATTTGCTCGCGGGCTTCGTCGATGCGTCCGGCTTCGGCAAGCGTTGCGGCCATGACGATCCGTGCTGGCGGGAACGACGGGGCCATGCGTATGGCGCGGCCGTCGAATTCCTCGGCCAGATCGAGGTTCCCCAGCAGGAAGTGCGCGTGGGCGATGTGGTGCATCACATTTGGCGGCGTCACCGGATCAAAGCGCATCGCGGATTCACCGGCGGCAACAGCGCGTTCGGGGAAACCGGCGTAATTCAAGGCCTCGCTAAACCAGACGTATGTGTCGGCATTGTTGGGATCAATGTCCAATGCGCGTTCAAAGCTGGCAATGGCGACCTCGGGTTGGCGAAGGAACGTATGAACCCAGCCGAAACGGCTATGGGCAAGCGATGAGTTTGGATCAAGCTCAACCGCTTTCGCAGCTTTTTCCGCTGCAATTTCCAATCCATCGTCATAGCCAGGCCATGCAAAGGACCACCCGCTTTGATAGGGGAACACCTGATCTGCCCAGGCGTTTGAAAATTTCGGATCGATGGCAATCGAGCGATCCAGAAGATCGATGCATTCGCGGTTGGTCTCGGGCGAAAACATGAAGAACTTGGCACGTCCCTTGAGGCTTAGCTCATAGGCCTCAACACTGTGGGTCGTCCGGTTGGCGCTTGGGGTGGCGCGTAAATTGACCGGCAAGGCGCCGATTATCTTTGCGGTGATCTCGTCTTGCAGCTCAAAAATATCCTTGACGTCGCTGTCGTATCTTTCGGCCCAGACGTGGCCGCCGGTCTGGGTGGACACCAGTTGCGCGTTGATGCGAATGCGATTGCCTGACTTGCGCACGCTGCCTTCAAGCACATGGGCAACCCCAAGCTCACGGCCAATGTCAGCCACTGTCTTTGGCGAATTGCGATAGGAAAAGGACGAGTTTCTGGCGATCACGAAAAGGTCTCGAATTTTGCTGAGGTCCGTTATCAGGTCTTCGGTCAGACCGTCGGCGAAATAGACCTGTTCCTGATCGGCCCCAATGTTCACGAACGGCAGAACCGCGATTGAGGCTTGGTCGGCGATCGCTGGTTCGGCGTCGGGCGTCGGTGATGCGGCATCCCCGTCGTCAAGAATCCCGACAAAGCGAAACCCCTGACGCGGCAGGGTCTTGATGATCGCCTGCGTTGCCCCGTCATCGCCAACCGCGCGGCGCAACGCATTGATACGCGCGTTCAGGGTGCCGTCACCGACGATCCGGCCTTGCCACACCATTTCAATGATCTCGTCCTTACTTATCACCCGATCGGCGTTTTCGAGCAGAAAAACCAGCAACGCAAAAACTTGCGGCTGCACAGAAATGATTTGACCAGCCTGAGAAAGCTCAAGCCTGTCGGTATCAACATTGAAGTCGCCAAATTTGTAGATCATTAAGAAACAAGGCTCCGGCAAGCAAAATTAAGCGAAAGACAAGCATATGAATAGCTGGCGTTCAAGCAGGCATCCAATCCGTTGGCTAGTGTGGAAGCAGATAAAAAATGGAGTTTCCAATGACCACTTATACAAACATCTTCAACGCTATCACCGATGCCCTTCTTCTTAAAGCTCTGAAGGCGCGCACCGCCCTAAAGCGCACCGCTCCGCAGAGCGACGCGGATACCAAAGGCGATGCATTCTGGGCTTACACCGAGGCAAACGGCGACGCGGACACTTCTTCTTTCAACGGCATTTTGTGACCTCTGAGGGCCTAATTGGCGACCTTGCGCTCTCGTGCGAAGGTGTAGATCCCCATCGAAATCACGATTGCGGTGCCAAACAGCGAAAGCGCATCGGGGTAGTCTTGAAACACGACGACCCCCAGAGGGATCGCCCAGACGATGGCGGTAAAGCGGAAGGGTTGGACAAAGCCCATGTCGCCCACGCGCATGACCATGACGCCAAAGGTGTAGGCCCCGAAGATAAAGAACGCCGCTCCGCCGAGCTTGGCAAAGGCGACAAGGCTGACCGCTTGCCAATCGGTCGTCAAAGCGGCGAGTCCGGAACTGGCCGTGATCGCCAGTGAAGTGACAAAAGCCACGAACATCGATGGCACAGCGCTCGACAATCGCCGCGTCGGCAGATCGCGCAGCAGGATGCACGCGAGGGCAGCCACAGCGAAAAGCAGGTAGGGGTTAAACCCCTCGCCACCGGGGCGCACGATCAGCAGCACGCCAAACAAACCGACGCCGATGGCCGAAAAGCGTCTCCAGCCGACCTTTTCTTTCAGGATCAGCGCACCCGCCAGAGTAATCACCAGCGGGGCCGCTTGCAGGATCGCCGTCACATCCGCCAGGGGCGCATTGAACAGCGCGAACAGAAATGAAAACGTCGCCAAAATGTCGCCCAGCGTGCGTGCAGCGATCAGCTTCCAATCGCATTTGCTCAGGTCGGGGGCGATCTGTCGGGTGGCAATCAGGACAATCAGCAAACCGACCGTCACGATAACACCGCGCAGAAAGATCGCCTGAAACAACGGCAGTTGACCGGCAACGGTCTTGAAGATCGCATCGTTCAGCGTAAAGGCCGCCATCGAGGCCATCATAATCACCGCGCCGCGGATATTGTCGTTCGCAAAACCCACCTAAAGCGCCTTCAGCTTGGCGCGGTCCGTGCCAAAGCCTTCGCGCAGGGCTGCGTCAATTTCGGCCGGTCTCATGCCTTTGCCAGCGCCGGTTGAAACGCCGCCCGAGTCATTGTCCTGATGCACCGAGCGAATAAACATCGGGGTTTTAACATCGGTGAAACAGTCGTAAAACTGATGTAAAAACCGGTGGTTGCGACGAAAGATATTGCTGCGCTGTTCGATGGGCACAACCAGCGTTAGCCCGATCCCGATCGGAGACCGTTCGCGCACCTCGGTGATCTCATTGCCGCCGGGCGTTAGCTTCAGAAAAAAGCCTCGGTTAAAGCCAATCGCGAATGGCTGGTCGGTGTCACTGATCTGGGCCATGCCGGTCGCGATCTCGCGAATGCGCTGGACGGTCGTAAAGTGCATCGCGTCATCATCATCCAGCCGAAAGCCCGCCACATGGGTTGCGTCGCCGTCCGGCATAAGCTCAAGGGCCGCGCGGGTGGCGGGATAGTGGTTCATCCGTGGCAACTGGATGATCTGCGCCTGTGGCACATCTGCCAGACCGTCGCGCAACCGCTCGAGCGCCCATTTTGGCAGGGACTCTCCGGTCAAAAGGGCGACGCGAAAATCGCCGTCGCTCTGGCCGCGAAGCGATGGCAGGGTGAGGTTTTCGAACAGATGAAAGCGGCGTTCAAGCCGCGCGCGGTCGAACAGAAACGCCTCATGCGCCTCGGGCGATGCAAACTCTTTTGCAAAGCCCCCGTCCGAGGGATAGGAAAAGCGGATCACGCCTTTGATGACTGGTTTGAACACGTGTGCCTGCCTGACTACCCTGTTATGTCCTTGATCGCTTCAGCGGCGATTGCAAACGAGTTCACCCGCGCATCGTGATCGTGAATCATTCCCGTTAACATGATCTCGTCCGGCTCATAGTCGGCGATGATCCCCGCCAATTGGCGGCGCACGCTGTCGGGACTGCCCACAGCCGAAACCGCAAAGGCTTCTTCGACAACCTGACGCACCTGCGGCGACATATGGGCGTCGATGTCCTCAACAGGACGCGGCAGCTTCCCCGGTCGGCCTGTGCGCAGGTTCGCAAAGGCCAGCATTTGCGACGATCTAAGAAACGCGGCGTCAGCGTCGCTGTCAGCCGCGCAGACACCGGCGGCGATCATGGCATAGGGTTTTTGCAGATAGTCCGAGGGTTGAAAGTTCGTCCGATAGACATGCAGCGCCTCGACGATCATCTGCGGCGCGAAATGCGAGGCAAAGGCATAGGGCAAGCCAAGATAGGCCGCCACTTGCGCACCCCCAAGGCTAGAGCCGAGGATCCAGACGGGGACATTAGTACCCTGCCCCGGGATTGCCTTGACCGGCGAGCGCAGCGTGGCGGGTGCCAGATACCCGAGCAGCTCAACCACTTCCTGCGGGAATTGGTCCGACCCTTGCAGGTTTTTGCGCAGGGCCTTGGCGGTGTTCATATCCGTCCCCGGTGCCCGCCCCAGCCCAAGGTCGATCCGGTCGGGAAAAAGCTCGGCCAGGGTTCCAAACTGCTCGGCCACCATCAAGGGCGCGTGGTTGGGCAGCATGACGCCACCGGACCCAACGCGGATGTCTGAGGTCGCCGCCGCAACCTGTCCGATCATCACCGCCGTCGCCGAACTTGCGATCCCGGGCATGTTGTGATGTTCGGCCAGCCAGAAGCGGTGATAGCCCTGACGCTCGGCCTGCGCAGCAAGATCAAGCGTATTGCGCAGCGCATCCCGCGCCGTTCCCCCTTCGGGGATCGGAGACAAATCAAGCATGGAGAAATGTTGAAGCATGAACCGACTGTATCTGTGCGTGGCGCGTATTCAACCCGTGTTAAGCGCGGCGAAACAGGCCCGAGACGACTTCGCCAAGGATCACGGCCCCTGCCCCGCCAATCATCGTCGCTGCAAAGCGGTTCAATCGTTTCAGAGCGGTCGGTTGCGTCATCATTGAGCGCGCGCGCACCGACAACAGCACATAGGGGATCAGAACCGCAAACAGCACCGCGATCGTTATGAGCGACAGCCAGAGCCAATCAAAAGCAGCGACATTGCCCATGTCCAACACCGCCGGTGCAAGCGCTAGGTAGAATATCACCGTCTTGGGGTTGGCAATCGTAATAACGTAGCCCGACAGGAATGCCGCCGTATTCGAACGGTCTTTGCGCGAACGCACCTTTGAGACCGTCACGTCGCTGGTCCAGAACACATAGGCCAGATACACCAGATAGGCCCCGCCCATGGCCTTAATCACCAACAAGGCCCCCGCCCAAGCCTCGGCGATTGCGGCAAGCCCGACGATGGCGACCGTGAGATAGGTGACGTCCCCCAGCGACATGCCCAGCAAAAAGAACAGCGACGCACGCATGGACCCGCCGAGGGATTGCCCCACCAGCGCGGCGACACCGGGGCCGGGAATTGCGGCGGCAACGGCCAGGGCGGCTGCATAGGCGATAAAGGGGGCAATGATGTCCATGGGGGCGACTCGACCATTATATTTCGGTCTCAGCGGTAATCGAGTTTCACAGGCTTAGAAAGCGAAACGTCACGCAAACCCCTGCGCCCCACACGAGGAGGTTTCCTCGGCAGGGGGCAGGATCGGGGTTTGTTATCATGCAATTCAGTAAAAGTGGCGGGCCCGCCGGAACGGGGTCTTGTCCAGTTTCAGGGATTTCGCCCTGCACCTGTCGATCTATCGGTGGTCTGGTGGCCTTTTCGCATCCCAGCTTTCGCTAGCTATTGGGGCCATGACCCGTGTGACGTCGGCTAGGGTTGTACCTGTGCAAAAGTGAACAGCGCGTTGTTGATGCGTGCGCTGGTCTTTCCCGCACAGGCGCTCTAAGGCTGGGGCAACCGATCAAATCCACGACTGGGCCGCGTCTGTGCAACCTCTCCCATCCGCCAAAACACCAAGGCTTGAATACATCCTGCTTGTCGCGCTGATAATGTCGACCGGTGCGATGGGGACCGACATCATGCTTCCCGCGCTCAGTGTGATCGGCGCGGATCTGGCGGTGCCCAATCCCAATGACGTCCACTCGATTGTGACGATGTTTTTCCTCGGCATGGCCGTGGGCCAGCTTTTGGTTGGGCCATTGTCCGACGCTTTTGGCCGCCGCCCGCTGATCTTTGTCGGCTACACGCTGTTCGTCCTCGGCAGCGT